>NZ_JBFRGR010000004.1:0-421004 GCF_052115445.1 Paenibacillus sp. 2RAB27 | reverse complement strand
TTTCGTTTGTTCTTGAATAAATTTTACCGTTTGTTGTTTAAATTCATCATTGTACCTTTGCCGTTGTTCACCCATTGTGAACACCTCCTCGTTACATCTATTATCTTAAATCTGTTAACGAGGTGTCCACTTTTTATTCTAGCTGCAAAAATACAGCTATTTCAGCGATAGTTGCTAGATTTCCCGATTTAACTGTAAAAAATGTAGCTAAATTCGCCCGAATTACTCATTTCTGCGGAATTCCCTCTGATTAACTGTAGGTAATCCATCTAATCAGAGTTTGAACAGAAACTCACCGAAATTAACTACAGGAAATCCATTTATTCGTGTGGCGACCGATTGATCAAGAGGTATTCAGCTATTCACGTGGAGGGAACGACGTTTTCGCGAATCTATGAGAAAAAAAACTGCCTTCCCCTAAGGGAAAGCAGTCTTCGCTTCCTTATACGATCACTTTGCCGGAGCTGCTGTGGATTGCCTGATGATGAGTTCTGGACGCATAACGATGCGTTGCTTGGCTTGTGACTTCTTCTTCAGTTCGAGAATAAGCAGATCAACAACTTGCTTACCCATCGGCTCAATCGGCTGTGCAATTGTAGTAAGCGGTGGATCCGTCACAGAAGCTAGAATCGTATTATCGAAACCGATCACGGAAATATCTTCAGGAACTCGCAGCTTTAACTGTTTCGCAGCCTGCAAGGCGCCAATCGCGAGCATATCATTACAGCAGAACAGTGCAGTCGGCCGCTCGGCGGCAGGTTTCTCTAGAAGTTCAATAGCTTCGCGTTTGCCGTCTTCTACGGTATACCTACAATTCCGAACCCTCGCTTCGGGGAGTCCGATCCCCGCTTCAGCAAGCGTGGTCATGAATCCTTTTACCCGTTCACGACTACTCGTAACTTTGGTATGTTCGGCAAGGATCGCCATCCGAGTATGACCAAGCTCCAAGAGATGCTTAGCAGATAGCGTGCCACCAACGAAATCGTCAACAACAACGGTATGTACAGCCATATCCGGCATCTCCCGCGCAATCATGACAACAGGAATCGAACGCTCCATGAGTGGTGTAAGCATGTCCTTATTATCCATCCCGGTCCCGATAATCATCCCATCCACACTTTTTTGCTGGAGCAAGTTCAGATACCGTTCTACGCGTTCGTCTTTATTATCCGTGGAGCAGATGACAAGACTATATCCCAGATTATGACCTTGGTCCTCCACAGCCCTTGCGATTTCAGCAAAGAAGGGATTGGAAATATCAGGGACAAGCAGGCCTAACGTATATGTCTTCTTCCCCGTAAGTGCGGATGCGATGACACTCGGCTGGTAATTGAGTTTTTCCATCACCTTCAGAATTTCTGTGCGTCGTTCTTCGCTTATTTTCCCTTTACCGTTCATGACTTGCGAAACCGCTGCAATCGATACACCGGCTTCCCGAGCCACATCGTAAATGGTTGCCTTCATCGTACTACCCCATTTTTCTTGAAGAATACAGTTATTCCCCCATTATGACGGGGCTTGCCAGAACTTGCAACCGCCTTACGATTCGCTCGGCTTCGTCATGATCCAGGCATGGTCGGGGTCATTATTAAATTTCCATATCCGCGTAGGTCCAGCCATGACATTCAAATAATACACATCATAGCCCGGAGGCGCAGATACGGGGTGGTAGCCACGCGGAACTAGCACAGCTTCTCCGTTTTTAACAATTAACGTTTCATCAAGTGAACGATCATCCGTGTACACCCGTTGAATCGCAAATCCTTGCTCAGGCTGAACTCGGAAATAATACGTTTCTTCCAAAAAGGACTCATCCGGAAGCGCATCACGATCATGCTTGTGCGGTGGATAACTGGACCAATGGCCGTTCGGAGTGAAAACTTCGACAACAAGCAAACTATCCGCAGGCTCGCTCTCAGGTAAAATATTATGAATATAACGCTCGATATTCCCATATCCGCGTGTCTCAACGCCTACTTGCGCAGGCGCAATCAAGCGTGAACGATGATTCCCGGCACCAGGCGCTGAGCAAACAGCGAGCTGTAGGGAGGTTAACGCCTTCACTTCATAACTATCGTTGCTAGTCACATAAACGGAATACGGAGGAATTTGCTCAAACACGCTCATACGCTGACCAATTCCAAGCCATTGTTCTCCCTTCGTATGAACATCCGCTTTGCCGCTCAACAGGACGAGGCACACCTCTTGATCGGCGGTCTCACGTTTCAAGGTTTCTCCTGCTGCCAGCTGGACAACTTCGAAGCCAACATACTGCCAATGGGCCGATTCCGGCGTCACTTGTAGAAGGCTGCCTTCTTCATTCGGAGAAGATGCAGGTGTTACAATTAATTTGGACATCGTAACGTCTCCCTCTTTCTTAGGATATGGATGTTTCTGTGAGCAATTCCAATGCCTCGTTCACCTTCACTGGCCGTCCCAAACGGGAAGATAACTTCGCAGCTAATGCAATCCGTTCAGCTTGAACACCGTCATCCCCACTAACAGGCACACACTTATCATTCAAAATCGCATCAATAAACATTTGCGTTTCTTCTATATACGCAGCTTGATAGCGCTCAAGGAAGAAATGCAGCGGCTTATCACTCACAATCGAATCTGCTGTGGAGATCACAGCTGTATTCGGATGATCATTCGCAACGACCACACTGCCCTTGGAGCCAAACACTTCAACACGCTGGTCATAGCCATATACCGCTTGACGGCTATTATCAATCACACCTAGTGCGCCGTTCGCGAAACGAAGTGTCACAACCGCTGTATCCACATCGCCATGCTGAGCAAAATCCGGATTGATCAGTACATTTCCAACTGCATACACTTCTTCAACCTCGCTGCCTGAAACGAATCGAGCCATATCAAAATCATGAATCATCATATCCATGAAGATGCCGCCAGATACTTTGACATAATCGATATGAGGCGGATTCGGGTCACGGGAAGTAATTTTAATAATATGTGGATCGCCGATCCCCCCGCCTTGCACGACTTCTTGCACACGCTTGAAATTATGATCAAATCGACGGTTAAAGCCAATTTGCAGCTTCACGCCAGCTTTTTTAACTTCATCAATGGCTGATACGGTTTGCGTGATATCCATCGAGATCGGTTTTTCACAGAAAATATGTTTACCCGCACGCGCGGCCTGCGCAATCAACGGAACATGCGTATCAGTGGATGAGCAAATGAATATGGCATCGATATCTGGATGAGAAATAAGTTCGTTGCTTTCCTTAGTTACGATGGAAATGTTGCGATCTGCTGCCCATGCTTGGAGCTCTGGACCTGCAAACAGATCACTTACTGCCACAATCTCAACTTGCGGGTTCCGCAATAAATTGTCTGCGTGGATTTTACCAATACGGCCTGCGCCGATAATACCGATTCTGATCTTCTTCATCCTACGTTCCCTCCCGCTTTACCTGCACTTCCGAATAACTGGATTTTGGCTCTCACAGATGCAATGATGGCTTCCCGTGCTGGAATTAAATAATTCCTAGGATCATAGGCATCCGGATGATCATTCAAGAACGTGCGAATCGTTGCTGTGCAAGCGATTTGATTATCTGTATTTACATTAATTTTGGCTGTGCCACAAGCAATGGCTTGGCGAATTTCGTCATCGGGCAGACCGCTCCCCCCATGAAGCACAAGAGGTACTCCTGTTCGTTCCTTAATCTCAGCCATTCGTTCAAACCCAAGCTTAGGCTGTCCGCGATAAGGACCATGAACCGATCCAAGTGCAGGTGCTAAACAATCGATGCCTGTTTCCTGAACCATTTTCACACAATCCTCAGCCACCGCGTACATCCCATCTGCATCATCCACAATGAGATCATCTTCTCGTCCTGTGATTCGACCTAGCTCTGACTCTACTGATACACCAAGCACATGCGCAGCTTGCGTCACATGACGAGTCACTTCGATATTATGTTGGAGCGAATGATGGGAAGCATCGATCATCACCGAGGTAAATCCAGCGTGGATCGCTTTGATACATACGTCATAAGAGCTGCCATGATCCAAATGAAGAGCTACGGGCACTGTAATGCCGTAATGCTCGATCAAGGCTTTCACCATGCCAGCGATGCAAGGCAGTCCGCCCATATAGGGAATGTAAGCCTCACTGACACCAAGAATCACGGGCGCCTGCTCGAGTTGGGCCGCTTGTAAAATCGCTTGTGTGAACTCAAGATTATTTAAATTAAATTGCCCAACGGCATATTTACCTTCTAACGCCGTCAGCAGCATCTCTTTCATTGAGACGAGTGCCATACCAAACGCTCCTTTCTAGCGGAAACTCGCTGTTACCAGCGAGCCGTTACCATCTTTTTACGCGTATAGAATTCCACCCCATCCGTACCGTTAGCATGCAAATCGCCGTAGAAGGATTTCTTCCAGCCAGAGAATGGGAAGAATGCCATTGGCGCAGGTACACCAAGATTAATACCAAGCATCCCCGCTTCAATGTTTTCACGGAATTGACGTACATTGCTGCCATCTTGCGTAAACAGACATGCGCCATTCGCGAACTCGGAACGGTTGGAAAGCTCAATCGCTTCTTCGAGTGTTGCTACACGAACGATGGAAAGCACAGGAGCAAAAATTTCGTCTTCCCAAATTTTCATCTCGCATTGCACTTGATCGAAGATTGTCGGTCCTACGAAGTAGCCCGCCTCGGAAGCAGCGGCGTCTTTACGTCCATCACGGATCATAATGGCGCCTTCTTTTTCGCCGATGTCGATATATTTCAATGTACGCTCCTTGTGTCCACCGCGAATTACAGGACCTAAGAAAACGCCATCTTCATTTCCGTTGCCAATCGTAATCGCATCTGCCGCTTCAAGCAGCTTGCTAACTAGCGTATCCGCTACATCGCCTACAGCTACCACGACGGAACATGCCATACAGCGCTCGCCGGCAGAACCGAAAGCAGCATTGGTGATTTCCTTCACCGCAATAGATAAGTTCGCATCTGGCATTACGATGGAGTGATTTTTGGCGCCTGCAAGCGCTTGAACGCGTTTCCCGTTCGCTGCCGCTGTTTTGTATACATACTCCGCTACTGGCTGGGAACCAACGAAGGAGATCGCTTTAATATCTTTGTGCTCAAGAAGACCATTCACCACATCATGCGCACCATGAACGATGTTCAGCACACCAGCTGGCAATCCAGCTTCGTGGAACAATTCAGCTAGGCGGTTAGCCAAGTGAGGCGTACGCTCCGACGGCTTCAATACGAACGTATTGCCGCATGCGATCGCGAGTGGGAACATCCAGCATGGTACCATCATCGGGAAGTTGAATGGTGTGATGCCACCAATGACGCCGATTGGGTAACGGTACATCCCAGACTCCAGATTGGAAGCAATATCCGGAAGTTGTTTGCCCATCATCAGTGTAGGTGCGCCAGCGGCGAACTCCACACATTCGATGCCGCGAAGTACTTCGCCATAAGCTTCGGAGTAGCTTTTGCCGTTTTCTTTCGTCACGATACGAGCCAGCTCTTCCCAATGATCAACAAGCAGTTGTTGGTATTTGAATAGGACTCTTGCTCTCTTCGGTACTGGTGTACGGCTCCATGATTGGAACGCTTCTTGCGAATTACGAACCGCTTGATCTACTTCTTCTTTCGTCGAAATAGGAATATAAGCTAGAATCTCTTCAGTTGCAGGATTATAAACAGGTTCTGTTTGTGTTGCGGATGATGCGACCCATTCGCCGCCAATCCAGTTTTTCAATGTATGTGTCATAGCCATTTCGCTCCTTTAGGTTGATAAATCATTATGAGGCTGTAATTTCTCCGCGATTGCAACGTTCAATATAATCATCCACGGCAGCAGCAGTTGGCATAGCATCCGAGCAGCTATGACTGGAAATGACGATACAAGCAGCAGCGCTTCCGTATTCCATACTTTTCTCCAACGTCCAACCTTGCATAACCCCATAGATAAAGCCTGCTGCATAAGAATCACCAGCTCCAAAAGTCTTCACAACTTTCGCCGGGAAGCTCTTCGCACGATGTCCGACACCATCCGGTGTATAGGCGATAGAACCGTCTTTGCCATGCTTGATAATGACAATCTTCGCTGAATAGTCGAACCATTTGGCAGCCGTGATGTGGTCATCCTTTTCCGGATTATGCTCGAATTTCTCCATCATATCGAACTCTTCGCGCGTACCGAGGATGATATCGCATTTCTCAGCAGCCAGATTATAGTACACAGCCGTCTCTTCAGGCGATGTCCATGTGTATGGACGATAATCGAGATCAAATACGATGACTGCCCCATGCTTCTTCGCATAATTCAGTGCTTGGAACACCGCTTCACGTGATGGACTTTGAGCTAGCGCCGTGCCGGAAATCAGCAATACTTTCGCACCAGCAATCAGAAATTCCTGAACCTCATCAGGCGTAAGTTTCAAATCAGCCACGTTATCGCGATACATCAGAATGCTGCAATCTGTTGGGCTTTTGATTTCTGTAAAAGCTAACCCTGTCACAGCACCTGTGCGATCCGTCACGACATTGCTGGTATCAATCGCGTTGCGCTCTAAATAGGTAGCAATGAAACGGCCCATTTGATCATTCGCAATTTTGCCTATAAAAGCAGTCTTCATCCCTAATCGGGACATGCCGATCGTAATGTTCGCTGGCGAACCGCCGACATACTTCGTGAACGTCATCGTCTCTTCCATCGGACGGTGAATTTCGTTCGCATTCAAATCGATACATAATCTGCCGATAGCTACAAAATCAAGTGGTTTCTCTTGCGGGAATGTCACATAGGTCATGTCCTTATTACCTGCTTTCTTTGATTAATAAAGAATGGATATAGTTCAGTGCGTTTTTCGCATATTCGTATGCATTATGGGTTGCAGGATCTTGCTCACCTTCGAGCATTGCCCATCCGGTGTATTCACGAGCCAATAATTCTTTGAAAATCGGTGCAAAATCAAGGCAGCCATCCCCTGGTACGGTAAACACACCTTTGCGAATACAAGTTACGAAATCAACCTGCTCCGCGCGCGCTTCATCTAGTACAGCTTGACGAATATCTTTCAAATGGATGTAAGCAATTCGGTTGTAATGTTTGCGCAATACTGTCAACGGATCTCCACCACCGTAGTAGGTATGCCCTGTATCAAACAGCAGGTAGACCAAGGAAGGATCGGTTAGCTCCATCAATCGATCGATCTCTTCCGGTGACTCAACCACCGTTCCACCGTGATGGTGATAGGTCAGCTTCAGCCCATGTTCCGCTGCAATAGCTCCCGCTCGGTTAAGCCCTTCCGCTAAGCTCTGCCAACCTGCTTCATCGAGGCGAAGTACTTCTTTCTCGTTCGGTGTACGACGAGGATCAAAATGGAGCGAACCCCCGACTTCCGCTGTAGAAATTACCGTACTGCCCATTTCTTTCAGAAATAGCACATGTTTGCGGTAGGCTTCCAGCTCTTCTTCTCTATATGCGGGATCCGAGAACAGAACAGATTTCCACTGAGATACAAGTTGAATACCTCGTTTAGATAATTCGTTCTTTAATACGTTGATATCGGTCGGATATTTGCGTCCCATCTCCGTACCGGTCAATCCCAGTTTCTGGATCTCATCAACGATTTGTTCAAATGTGGTATCAGCGCCATGTTCCTTGACGTCCTCTCCCACCCAATTAATCGGATGTATGCCTAGCTTAAACGGTAGTGCTTCCATTGTTAGGTCACCTCTTCTTCGTTAAATGGGTTTAGCCGCTTGTATGTTTTTCTTCATTTCTTCATGGGCTGCTAACACTTTGGCACTCTCTGAAATCTCTGGTACGCCAACCTGCCACCAGGACTCATAGCCGCCTGTGTTCGTGCCAGGTACGACAGGGATTTCAATTAAGGTCGTTACTGTTTCTTTACTTGCCTGAAGCAGTGCGGACTTGAGCTCTTCTGCATTGGTCGCTTTGTAGGACTTCGCTCCCAAGCTGCGCGCATGTGCTGCGAAGTCAATCGGCATATAGCTTCCTGTCAGCTTACGCGTCCCTGTTTCCCGATAACGGAATTCATTCCCGAAGCCTTCGCTCCCTTGACTGCGTTGCAGATTATGAATGCATTGGTAGCCATGATTATCGAACAGCAGGATCGTAAATTTCTGACCCTCTTGCAAGCTCGTCACTAATTCGGAGTGAAGCATTAAGTAACTGCCGTCTCCGACGATCGCATAAACGTCACGCCCCGGTTCCGCCAAAGCTGCGCCGAAGGCACCGCTTACTTCATATCCCATGCAAGAGAAACCGTATTCCATATGGTACGTTTTGGGCTCAGTTGAACGCCATAAACGGTGTAAATCGCCAGGTAAACTTCCCGCTGCGCAAACCACAACCGAGGAAGGGTCAATTGTTTCATTAATCACACCAAGCGCATGTGTTTGAGCAAAGCCTTCGGCACACGCTGCTTGGTACAAACGTTCCACTTCACGATCCCATTCGTCTTTCAAAGTTGCTATGTAACCAGTCTCGTAGTTGCTCGAATAATCAAGAAATGTCAGTGTTTCGCGCAATACGTTTAGTGCTTCCTTCGCATCAGCTGTAATCGAAATACCGCCTAACTTCGAAGAATCGAAGCCGCTGATATTGATATTAATAAATTGCACATCGTCATTCTCAAAAGCTGATTTGGACGCTGTAGTAAAGTCGGAATACCGCGTACCCACGCCGATAATCAAATCCGCTTGTTTCGCCAGCTTGTTCGCCGCCAGTGCTCCTGTCACGCCAATCGCGCCGACTTGCAACGGATGGTTCCAAGGCAGCGAGCTTTTCCCTGCTTGCGTTTCCGCAACTGGGATGCCGAACACTTCTGCAAACTCCGCTAGTTCCTTCGTCGCTTCCGCATAGAGAACGCCGCCGCCAGCGATAATTAACGGGCGCTTTTTACCTAAGATCACTGCAGCCGCTCGCCCAACAGCTTCCTGCGCTGCTGGTCGGCGATCGATATAATGAACCTTTTTATCGAAAAAGGCTTCCGGATAGTCGTAGGCTTCCGCCTGCACGTCTTGGGGAAGCGCTAAGGTCACCGCTCCTGTTTCCGCAGGATCTGTTAACACCCGCATCGCTTGGGTCGCTGCGCTCATCAACTGCTCGGGACGAACAATTCGATCCCAGTATTTGCTCACGGACTTGAATGGGTCTGTCGCAGATACCGTATAATCGTTCATGACCTCAAGCTGCTGCAGCACGGGATCCGGCTGTCTCGACGCAAAATTATCCCCCGGCAGCAGCAGTACTGGGATGCGGTTAACGGTCGCCGTTGCCGCAGCCGTTACCATATTGAGTGCACCTGGCCCAATGGAGGTTGTGCAGGCATAAATTTGTTTGCGGTTCTTTTGCTTCGCGTAAGCGGTTGCAGCGTGGACCATCCCCTGCTCGTTCTTGCCTTGTATATACGTAAGGTCACCCGCGCTATACTCCAACGCCTCTCCAATCCCAGTTACATTGCCATGTCCGAAAATCCCCATGACACCTTGAACAAATTTAGTCTCCTGTCCATCGATGGATATGTACTGCTGGTCTAGAAAGCGAAGTAGTGCTTGTGCCATTGTAAGTCGAATTGTACGCATGTAAATCTCCCTTCTACTTAGAGGTTAAGCGCTTAATCTTTCAAGCTTTAAGCGCTCGCCCCTCTATGGGTTAAGCGCTTAATCCGATCATACAATATTTTAATTTCACTGGCAATGCTTTTTTTGTTGCTTCATCACGTTTACTTACTACTTCTATATTCCTTTGGTGACATATGAAACTGCTGCTTGAAGACATTCGTAAAATAATTTGGTTCATCAAACCCAATGGCACAAGCAATTTCAAATATTTTCATATCCGTATTCCTCAGAAGTAAAGCCGCTTTATCCATACGGACCCGAGTAACGAATCGTGTAAAACTTTCTCCCGTTGTTTTTTTGAAAACAACACTGAAGTAACTTGGATTTAAATGAATATGAGCCGCTACATCCGTCAAACGGCACTCCTCATTGTAGTGTTCCTCAATATATTTTATGGCTCTCTCGACCACATTATCACTTTTGGACGCCTGCCATTGATTGAATTGGAGCAGGAAATGCTTCACTTGCTGGGCTGCCCAATCCAGCACCTCCTTCGAGGTCCACTGACTCTGCGGCATTTCATTCGGGAGCCTAGCCAGCGCATTCTGATCGTCAGGATCAAACTGCTTCTGGATCGTCCCGTGCAATGCGATAGAAAGTGACAATGCACCAAGGCGCATCTCTTCTGGCGATGTAAGACTAAGCTCATGTATCACGCGGTTCAACAGCTCGAGCAGGCTGTCCTCTTGTCCAACTAGAATGGCTGACATGAGTTGAACTTCCATCTCTCTGACCCTTGCCTGATTAAGGGAAAGCATGATCCCCGATCCTGCTTCACTTCCGCTTAAAGAAGGAAGTTTAATAGGATCTGAGACTGCCTCCTTCGTTAACAGATACAATTGTGCCAAGTCTACTGCCGGAGGCGCTAGCCCCATTGAAACCATGCTTGCGCGAATTTTCAAATATTCAAAGGAGGCCGTTGGAATACTGCTTTGCAGTGTTTCCTCCACCTGATGTAACTCAGCCACCAAGAGGAATGTGTCATGATCTACAAGTAAGAGGCGGGCTTCCAGACCCGCTCCTTTCACTAGCTCTTCCACAATGTTGGAGAAGGCAAATTGCAGCAAACTCATGTCCCTTTTACCATTCGATCTATTCGCCATATCCTCATTATTCATATGCAATAACCACAATTCTTTATCAGACAGCGCTTGATTCAAGCCAACCAACGTGCTCATTTCATAAGGGAGGTCCAGTAATACCGCACGAAGCTCTTGATCCTGTTGCAGCTGTCTTTGCAAGAGTTGTTTCTGCTGATGCGCATACTTCTCATAGAACCGTTCTGACGCTCTGTTCATGATCTGACGAACGTCGTCTTCCGTGCACGGCTTAATCAGAATATCTAACGCTCCCAGCCTTACAGCGGCTTGCGCGTATTCGAAATTTTTGTATCCTGTCAAAATAATCACGATCATCTCCGGATAATTCTTTCGCAAATGTCCTACGAATTCGATACCATCCATGATGGGCATCCGAATGTCCGTTAAGACCAAATCAGGCTGAAGCTCATCAAGCAGTACCAAAGCATCCTGCCCATTCCCCGCCTCACCGACCACTTGCCAGCCCAGCTCACCACCTTGAAGCATCTTGACTAGCCCTTTTCTAAAATTCAGCTGATCCTCGACAATCAATACTCTTCCGCTTCTCATTCTAGTGCTCTCCTTTCATCGTTTGTTAGAAGTGGCAGAATAAGACGCATGTTCGTTCCGCTTCCTACTAGGCTTGAGATTTCCATACGGAACGGCGGGCCATACACTAACTCAATTCTTCTCACAACACTCCGTACACCTAGACTTTCTCGCCCATCCGTACGATGCGGCAATGAAGAGCCCTGAACTCCCAATATTTGTGAAACAGCCTTCTCATCCATGCCACACCCATTATCGGTCACATCAATCTCAAGGAAGTCGTCGCGGCTGCTTGCCTTGATGATCAATACTTTATGCGAAACCATATTGCGAAAAGCATGCCTAAATACATTTTCAACTAGCGGTTGAAGCAAGGAACGCATCACCTGAACATCCATAACATCCTCATCCACTTGAATGATGGTTTCCAAATCCGTTTCAAACAGTTCTTTCTGTATCTTCAAATAGTTACGAATCTGTTGGAATTCTTCTTTTACCGTCGTCAATGTTCGAACAGGCATCAAAGAATATTTGAGCATTTCCGAAATGGCAGCGATCAACGCGGCCGTCTCGGTTTCATCCTGCAGGTATAACTTCCAATAAATTTCATTGAACATGTTGTGAAGAAAATGAGGATTCAATTGCGCTTGCATGGCTTTAAGTTCCGCTTCTTTCTCACTTAATTGCGTGAGATATACTTCCTTAATTAGCCGTCCGACCTGTTCGGCCATTGCATTAAAACTTTCGCCCATATAGGCTAACTCGTCATGGGTACGTATTTCTATACGTGCATCGAAATCACCAGAACGAACCTTTCGTAGTCCTAGCATTAAATCCTTAAGCGGACGAAGTAGATTCCCCGTGGATAGTACGATGAGAACACTGGCGAGTAGAATACTGACCAAACCAGAGTAAACAATCATTTTGAACAAATCGCGACTTCTAGATTGAATTTCGGTTAACGAAGTTCCACTAACGAGCTTGAAATTAGTTACTTCGGATACGCCTTGGACATATAAATGATGCTCCATTAATTGCGTTGAATTCATATTTTGAAGCACCGATAATTGATCTAATTGAACGGGTGAATTCGTAAATAACAGTTCTCTACTCTTGTTAAACAAATACACTTGCCCCTGGCCTGCCTTCGTCAGCTCCTTCAGTGAACCTGAGAAGAAAGACTCATCAAAAGCCATAACGAGTACACCGTATGTCGTCAAACTACTATTTTTCATAAACCTTGCCACAATGATCGTGTTTCTAAAACCGCTTGGCTCAATTGACGATGCTAATGGCAAGCTAATCCACACAAGATCGCCAGAGGTGTCACTAATTTTGGAACGAATCACCTTGAATACATTCTCATCAGGGACATTTATGGAAGAAGTCGTATAGCTGAAATACGATGGATTCCCATTTAAGTCATATAGATACATTCCTGTAATATAGGGCGCATCTGATTTGAGTTGGTAAATCTGATCTTCGATTTGCTTCTTATCATAATAGCGATCAAAGGCATCAGAGTCTTCGCTCAGATTAATGCGTGAAATCACTTTTTCAATTGATGGATTAAATACAACTGTTTGCGAAATCCGCACAACTTCTTGCACCTTGAGGTCCAACTTCGCTAACGCTTCTTCGTTCGTGCTGGTAAATTGCTTACTGATCTCTTCCTCGAATAACGTTAAGTTATAGCGATACGTTAAATATCCGGTCAAGCAGAATGCCAATAAAATAATCATGGATAAACTGAGAATAAGTTTCACCCTGAAACTGCGATTAATCATAATTACATTTCGAATCCAGGATAGCATCTCATTTACCCCTTTGTTCTTAAGTGACCGAGCCTTAAGCGATATTATAACAACATTAATCGCTTTCCCGCTAATTTTTTTCACCAAGACAAAGCAAAACCGATGATCCCAAATTAAGGATACATCGGTCTTTTATCTATCTATTGTTTGAAAGTGGTCAACAACCGCTTAACAGATTCACCATATTCGTTCGTGAACGTCTCATATACTTTTACCTGAATCGGGAAATCAAGTTGGTTGGATCTTGCGTTTAAATCTATTGTGTTAGTACCATTGTACAAACGGCCTTCGCCTGACAAAGCTTGAACTGATTTGCCAACCGGATTTCCAACATTATCGAATAATTCGAATGAGAGCTTACTGTTAAACTTATCAACCGTAACTTGCTTATCCGGCTTCATACTCAGATCGAGCTTCAGCTTATAATCATAACTCATATTGGCTTGGAAAATAGCTGAAATGGACCAATCTTTGATGGTAATTTCATAAGGATACACGTTAAGTATTTTACTCGTCAGGTCATTTTTCTGAACAGGTACCTTGGCCGAGGCAAGCAGTGATTTATACGATATTTCGCCATTTGATTGTTGACTGTAGAGGTTCATTTTAAGACTTTCACCCGTCTCCGAAGCTGGCAATGCATACGAATAACTGACGACATACGAAGCATTCGGAACAACACTTAGTGCTGTAGCTTCCTGTCTTCTTCCGCCATAAGCATAACCATCTATACTAACAAGCTCAGTTTGAATAGCTGGTATTGGAATCGGACGGTCACTATTATTCGTCAATTTAAACTTTGCCACTGCCGTATTGAAGCCATCATCTTCATTACTTGTTACATGTAATTCAACTAAAGAGAGATCAACATTAGAAGGTACGAATTTATTCGTTGCATCTAGTCTAACTGGCGTACCTAGTGTATATTCAGGTGCTGGGAGGACTCCCTGCGTCACAGCTCCTGTAGGGAGAAGAATATTGACACGACCTACCCGGTAGGTGTCTTCAAGAAGCTTACCTTCCCCCATTGGACCAGCAAAACTCTCTGGTGTAACTACATTCAGGCTGGTGAATTCCGTATCCAGATCTGTTGGAATGACGATATGGATATATCTCTTCTCACCTGGATCAAGTGTAACCGTAGCTTCGGCACGATTACCGGAATATACCTTACTTGCTGACTTTCCGTCGATTCCAAAATTAGGTACCGTCTGACGTTCTTTGGTTGAATTTACGACTTGCATTTGAACAACCGTAGAAACGCCTTTCGCCGTAATTTCCTTATGAATGTCTACGGGAATGAATCCAAGGGTTGAACGCAATGAAGGTAAGGTAAAGGCTTCTCCCCATTTAACAATTGCTGATGATTTCGTAATTGTACTGTCACTGCCGTTCCAGACGATATCAGCATCAACAGGGATACTAAGCAGTGTTGTTTCTACTTTCGGATATACGTCCATATCCACTTCTATAAAGTTGAGGCTCGATAGATCCACATCGTCACTTCGTTCAACTATCGACAGGTAGCTAAGTTCCAACTGACTCTTGGGTTGGATGGATTTCGGGTTTTTGGCACTTGGCTGCAATGTATATTCAATACCGTCTGCCATTAGGACCCGTAGTTCAAAGTCAGGTACACGCGTTATTTTATCAGTCGTATTTCTTATTCGAATGACTGTTCCTAACTTTGTGGAATCCGATTCGTGCTCATTGAGCATGCTTTTGATTTCAACCTCAATTTTATTTGAAAGCGTATAGCTAACATTCGTACTTGCTGCAGCTTGTGCTGCCAAGTTCTGACTATCTGCAGCCCAAGCAGGTAAAGAAGCTGTAGATAAAAGGACAGCTGATACAACAAGAGTAGCTAGAGATCTCTTCATCTTCATATTCACTTATGTCTCCTCCTCATACATAGTAGGTTAGTTACTTACTTTTATCGTGTCTTGATCTTTCAGTTGATGTTGTCCGGAAGTCACCAGAATTTCGCCTTCTTTGACCCCTGAAATAACTTCCTGATTCGTCTCATTCAATCGACCAAGTTCAAGTTTACGCTTTTGTACCTTATCTCCATTTACGATATAAACAAAGTTATTTCCGCCTTCGCGAACGATGCTAAGACTAGGAATGACAGGCACGTTTTGTTCATCATCTTTGGTTAATTCCACTTGCGCCTTAGATCCTGGTTTCAGCTTGCCATCCGGATTCGGAACTTCCAGTTCCAGATCATAAGCTTTGGATTGTCCATTAATAACATCCGATAAGTAGGTTACTTTGGCACCAGCTTTCGTCGTTACGCCAGGAATATAGAAAGTCAATTCACTCTTACCTCTAACAAGATTAGCCGACTCTTCGCTAAGTTGTGATTTGATTTTAACTGGATTCGTCTGTTGAACTTCTCCTACGCGACCGCCTGGCGCTACTGTCTGACCAACCGTTATAGTGAGATCCGTCAACTTACCTGAAGCCGGAGCTTTTACCTCAAGATTGCTTAGAGCCCTCTCGATATTCTTGGCATTTACTTGCGCTGTTTCCAAACTGGACTCCGCTTGTGCCAACGAATTCGTCTCTTGCATGGTTTTCAGCGATCTACGTTCGCTAGCCAGATCTTTTTTGGAATTATTTAGCTTCGTTTCCATCTGTTCTAAGTCGGATTTCGTTGCTGTTCCTAGATCGTATTCATTGTGACCCCTGCTATAAGCTTTCTCTAGATCACTAACCGCGGTCTCCATCTTAGCAACACGGTCTTTGGCATCTTCGATCCCATTCGATGTATTTTGCTTAGCCGCTGTAAGTCCAGCCTGTGCTCCTTTGATGCCTACTGCATTCAAATCCTTCTGAATCAGCACATCCGTTGGATCCAATCGGAAAAGCACTTCGCCCTTTTCAACGATATCTCCACGTTTTTTCAGGATTTCAATGACTTCGCCACCCGACTTGGCGACTATATCTAATTGAACGGATGATACGACATCACCCACCTGTTCGACAGGCTCACCAATCTTTTGTTTCGTAACTTTTGCCGTTTTCACTACTTTTACCCCTTGCTCTACAGCTGTTGTTGCCGCAGGGCTTACTGCTGGTGATGACGAACATCCTACGGCTATCGCCGCGCTAAGCGCGAGGACACCGAATATCTTGGTACTCTGTTTGATCATAAACAACTGACGTTTCATATTCATTTTCCCCTTTTCCCCAGTTTAGATAATTAACGAACAGATGCGGCTTGCTCTGATTGAATGGCATTCGGCTTTCCTTTTCTCTTGAAAAGGCCGCCTTCTCTTTTCTTAAATAGAATCTCATATATAATTGGCACGATTACGAGCGTTAGTAGCGTAGAAGTCGTAAGACCGCCAATAACAACAACTGCCAAACCTTTGGAAATGATCGTTCCTTTGGATAATCCAAGTCCTAAAGGCATCAGTGCAAGTATCGTTGCACCTGCCGTCATGATAATAGGTCTTAATCTCGTAATTCCGGCTTCAATGAGTGCGTCACGAATGGAATAATCTTGCTCTCTTAGCTGCTGCACACGGTCTACGAGTACAATCGCATTGGTTACAACGATACCAATTAGCATGAGGAAGCCGATGAGTGATGTAACGTTAATCGATTCGCCCGTTATTAGTAGTCCTAAGAGGCCCCCAATAGCTGCTAGCGGCAGTGAAAACAGAATGGCAAGCGGCGCTCTCGCGTTACCAAAGGCAATAACCATAACCATGTAAACAATGAAGATGGAAGCTATAATGGCCATAAACATTTGCATGAAACTCTTTTGAATATCGTCGGATACACCCTTTACTTCACGAGTGACACCAGAAGGCAGTTCTAATTTGGCCAACTCTTCCGTAATTTTCTTGCTGACGCCGCCTTTATCCGTCGCATCAATTTTGGCTCTTACACTTACGATTTGTTCTTGATCTTCACGACTAATGCTATTCGGTGCATCAATCTGTTCAACGCGAGCTACTTCATTTAACTGTATCGTTTGACCAGTAGGTGTCTTGATCAAGAACGTACCCAGTTTATCCACAGAGTTTTTGTACACAGGATTCAACATTACCTTAGTGGCATACGTAATATTATTAAATTTGAGATCGCCAAGCTTCTCTTCTGAAATCCACGCGTTGACTGATTGCAAAATTTGAGCACTTGAAAGTCCATATAAGCGTGCTTTGTTTTGATTGACAACAATCTCGACTTCGGTTTTGGAATCACTCAAACTGTCTTTAATATCGTTCAGCTCAGGGAATTCCTTCATTTTATCTTTGATTAACTGTGAGGCTTGCTTCAGATAAAGTTGGTCATCGCCTTTCAAGGAGTACGAGAAATCAGCTCCAGTAGAAGTAGGCGGCCCTCCAGTAAACAATGTAATATTCACATCTGATCCTTGCGGCATCAGTTTCAACATATCTTCCTTATACGCTTTGACACCTTCATTCGCATTTGTCTCAGGTGTTAGCTCGAAAAACATCATCGCGCGATAAGCAAATCGATCACTGCTTTGGTTATATCCAACAAGAGATTCAATGTACTTGAACGCAGGTTTACCAGCGTTGTCTGTGTGTACTTTCAAAGCTTTTTCAAGTTCTTTGGACTTCTCATTCATCATTTCAATGGATGTTTCTCGCGGCATTTTAATCTCAATAACACCTTGTTTGACTGCTTCACTATCTGGCATAAAAGCTACTGCTAAATTAGGTACTGTAATGAAAATCGAGATAATAAGGGCAACACCAGCCATAAATAACGTTTTGATTCGGTTATTCAAGGACCAGATGAGCGCTTTCCTATATTTCACACCCATTGGTCCCACGTGATTGTCATCGTGACTGCCGAGCTTCTTGCTTTTAAGCACCATAATCTTCGCCAACATAGGAATTACCGTTAATGCAACAATTAATGATGACATTAGGGCTACGACAAGTGTAATAGCAAAAGGACGGAATACTTCACCAACGACCCCACTTACGAATCCAATGGGACCAAATACACCGACTGTTGTAATTGTAGAAGAAGTAATTGCGCTGGAAACTTGTTTCGTTGCTAATTTAATAACAGATTCATTACGATCTTGCGCTTTCTGCAGCTGACTATAGATATTCTCAATAACGACAATACTGTCATCCACGACTCGCCCGACTGCAATGGCCATTCCACCTAATGTCATGATGTTGAGGGAAATGCCTAGAGGACCCATAAATAATAACGTAACAAGAATGGAGAGAGGAATCGACACGAGTACGATGATTGTCATGCGTGCATTGCGTAGGAAAAGTAAGATCATTAATGAAGCAAGTATGGCGCCTAATCCGCCTTCTTGCACCATGCCGTGAATGGAATCTTTAATATCATTGGCAGAATTATAAATTTTGTGGAATTTCACGCCAGGCAGCGTTTGGCCCCAGTCTGTCATAAGCTTGTCAGCACTATCTGCAAATTCTACTGCATTCGCAGCTTTCGTTTTGTAAAGCAGTACGCCGATGGCTGGCAGTTCATCTAATCTTGCGATAAACTTGGACTCGCTGATCGCTTCAACTTTGGCAATTTGTTTGAGAAGTAGTGTATCGCCTGTTTTCGTTGTGATTTTCAAATTATCCAAGTTATAAATTGTGTCTAGTTCACCTTTGACTCGAACCATCTGTGTGTTCCCATTGAAATCTACCGTTCCTGCAGGGCTAGATACCAATGAGGCTTTGATCAAACTAGAAACTTCGGATGGTGTTAAACCATAATTATTTATCGCAGGTGCATCAAGCTTAATGGTTAGAACAGCATCCTGATTGCCTACAGAGTCGACATGGTCAATTCCCTTGAGCCCATTAAAGCCCGGAAGAATTGTATCTTTGTAGGCTTTATCCAACTCGGTTTGGTTCATTCCTGCGTCACCGTAAACCGCCAAATAATAGACAGGGTCTGAAGCAAAGCCCGCTGTTAATACTTTAGGTTTCTCAGAGCCTTGAGGCAACTTAACGTTAGAGATCAAGCTCTCTACATCTTTCTTAACATCTTCTGGCTTCTTATCTTGGTCCAACTCCAGAATAATCTGTGAGTAATTGTCCTGTGATCCGGAGCTAAGGGTTTTGAGTCCATCCAACCCCGCAACCGCCTTCTCTAATGGCTTCGTAATTTCATCCAGGACATCTTTTGGAGGTGCTACATAGGTAGTGCTAATAATAACTACCGGAAATGTAATGTCAGGCATACTTTCTACCTTCAGTGTGGTAGTAGAATAGGTTCCACCTACGACCAACAGTAGCATAACGATGAAAATCGCTGCCACATTTTTCATTGAAAACTCAGTTAACTTGGACATTCTCACTTCTCCCCTATCACCAGCTTTAATCCTTATACGCTTACTACTCACTCTTTCATCATACTTGGAATTTTTTAACATTAAATATAATGAAATTGACAATTCCGTGTATGCTCGATCGGATTTATTATAGCTTTTCATTGTCATTAAAACAGGTGAGTAAAGTCATATTTAAGTCATATTTTGGTAATACGAACGGGTAAAATGATTGTGACTTTATGTGAAACAAGTTCTAAAAAACAAAAACCGATGCTCCCCAATATGTGAGGGCATCGGTTTTCTGATTTTTAAACTATGTTGTTATAACATTTGGAGGAGCGATTTACCGAAGAAAATTCCGCAATCGCCCTGGATAATCGGTAATAATCCCCGTAACACCAGCTGCAATCAACCTTTTAAAATCCGCAACATCATTTGCCGTATAGGGATAAACAGCCAGTCCCGCAGCATCAGCCCCTAGAACATCCTCCATGTCTATACAGTGGTGATACGGAATGCAAGGAAAACACATCTACCCCCAATTGCTTAGCATAGGCTGCATGATCTATTAAATTGGCTGCATAAAGCAATCCCACTTTCGCCTTAGGCTGCGCTAGTTTGATCCTGCGAATCAACTTGTGATCAAAGGAAGAGATCACGATATCCTTCCATCTATCCATTTCGTCCAAAAATGCCAACAACGCCTTCTCCATTCTCCCCTCGTAAGCGTGTTTGACTTCCACATTGATGAGATGTCCCCGTGGTACAAGCTCGAATACTTGACGCAGATGAGGAATTCTCTCTCCCGTGAAAGATTCCGAAAACCAAAAACCTGCATCCAACGACTTCAACTCTTCCCAGCTCTTGTCACCAATAAATCCGGAGCCATCTGTCGTACGGCAATCTAAATATGCTCAAATTATAGTTGAATGATCCTCATTCTGCCCAGTATGAAACTCTAATGTATTTGTAAATTTTTCTAAAAATATACAAAACCTTCACTTGAATTTGACATTGGTCAAATAAACAAGCGTTAGTCTAGTAACGAAGCATACATGTTTAATAATGTTCATGGAGGAGCTTGAAATGAATGCAATAGAAAGAGATTTACCTCATGCAAGAAAATCTAAAACAACCGTAAAAGCAGCGCATCCACGCAAGGCAGCGATCAGCCAGAACTGGGCAGAGACGATCCTTGGTTATATCTTTTTGTTTCCTTCTCTTCTACTATTTTCCATCTTTTTGTTCTATCCCTTGATACAAAGTTTCTATCTCAGCTTACACGAAACCGATCCTCGAGGCAGGGTTGCTGCTTTCGTAGGGCTCGATAATTTTACAGCGATATTCACCTCTGAACGATTCTATCAAAGCTTAGGCGTTACAGGCTTATTTACACTACTAACCGTGCCTACAGTTATCGTAATTGCACTCATGCTCGCCGCATTTACGCACAATCAGCTCAAAGGCATGCGAATCTTTCAATTCATTTTCTCACTACCTGTTGTTCTATCTGTTGGAACTTCCGCTGTGATCTGGATGATGCTGTTTCACCCAAGTGTCGGCATGTTGAATTATTTGCTTCAGCAAGTTGGCTTAGAACCTGTGGCATGGCTGACGGACCCCAGATGGGCACTGCTTTCTGTCTCGATGATGACGGTCTGGATGAATCTCGGCTTCACCTACATTGTCCTGCTCAGTGGACTTCAAGGCGTTCCTGATGAAATCTATGACAGCGCCAAAATCGATGGATCTGGCCCCATTCGTACCTTTGTGCAAATTGTCCTGCCATTGCTTTCACCGACGGTATTCTTCGTCACGATCGTGTCCATCATCGGTGCTTTTCAGTCCTTTGGACAAATTCATATTCTGACCAAAGGGGGACCCGTCAACTCTACAGATGTACTTGTCTACTCCTTGTATCAAGATGCATTTATTAACTTCCGATTTGGTACAGGCAGCGCGCAAGCACTTGTCCTTTTCACCATAATCCTAATTTTCACTGTCATTCAGTTTAAAGTGTTTGAAAGGAAGGTGCACTATCAATGATCACTCGTTTGCAACAAACCTTCTTCTACATCCTATTGATCATCTGCGCCGCACTTGTTCTATATCCCATCTTCTATACGTTCTCTTCTGCATTTATGACGCCAGAGGAAGCATCCGCCTATCCGCCACACTTCTTGCCTAGCAGCTTTTATCTAGGTAGTATCGCCGCTGTCTTCAAACTTGTACCCATCACCAAATTTGTTACCAATAGTCTAGTTGTATCTATCGTAATTACCCTGGGACAGCTGATTACATCGAGCATGGCCGCCTATGCCTTTACCAATATTCGCTTTATAGGCAAGTCCTTCATCTTTGCGCTCTTCATGGCTACCATGATGATTCCTTGGGAGGTCACCATTATTCCCAACTATTTGACGGTTAAAAAATGGGACTGGCTCGATAGCATGCAGGGGCTAACCGTTCCATTCTTGGCAACGGCCTTCGGTACCTTCCTCCTGCGGCAATTCTTCTTACAACTGCCCAAAGAGCTCTTCGAAGCGGCACGTATCGATGGCTGCGGACATTTTCGCATGTTCCTTCGAATTGTGCTTCCACTCGGGCGTCCAGCCTTGGCAACGTTAGCTGTGTATGCCTTTTTAAATGCATGGAACATGTATCTATGGCCACTGCTCATCACGAACAGCGAAGCCATGAGAACCGTGCAAATTGGCATCGCAATGCTGCAATTCGAAGAATTGACGGTATGGAATTTGGTTCTGGCAGGCGTAAGCATCGTCTTGCTGCCATCCCTCTTATTGCTCGTCCTCGGTTTAAAACAACTCGTTCGCGGACTCACGGCCGGTGCTGTGAAAGGTTAAACCCTACTTGATGGCTGCTCTGTTCAGCAACTCGCTGAATCAGATTTCCATATATTTTAGAAAAGAGATAAGGGAGAGAAACGAAAACTATGAAAACATTGCAAACGAAAAGCTCCATCCTTGCTATGACTGCAATTATGGTGCTGTTAACTAGTGCTTGTGGCAAAGCAGAAACAACGACTTCAGGCAGTACGACAGAAAGTAAACCAACGGCAAGTGCCGCTGCAGCGGATGTCAAAAAACCAACTGAACCTGTTAAAGTGATTTGGTGGCATTCGATGAGTGGAGAGCTCGGCAAAGCCGTCGATAAATTAGTGGCAGATTTCAATAGCTCACAGAAGAATGTACAAGTTGAAGCAGTATTCCAAGGTACGTATGATGAAAGTATCAATAAAATGAAAGCATCGATGGATACCAAAAGCGGTCCTTCCCTCATTCAAGTTTACGAAATCGGCTCACGCTTCATGATCGATTCCAAAGCCATCACTCCCGTACAAAAGTATGTCGATGCTGATAAGTTCGATCTTTCCCAACTTGAAGAGAACATTCTGAATTATTATAAAGTCGATGGCAAACTGAATTCCATGCCTTTCAACACCTCTAACCCTATCCTTTATTACAACAAAGATATGTTCAAAGCTGCGGGACTTGACCCTGAGAAACCACCGACTACATATGAAGAAATTACAACAGCTGCTAAAGCGTTGAGTAAAGATGGGAAATCCGGCTCTTCCTTTGCCATCTACGGCTGGTTTATGGAGCAATTCTTTGCTAACCAAGGTGTTGAATACCTTAATAATGGGAATGGACGTACCACTGCTGCAACAGAATCCATGGTCAACAATGAGGCGGGCGTCAAAACGCTAACATGGTGGAAAGAGATGGTCGACAACAAAACGTCCGCCAACCTTGGCCGTAAAACAGATGACACGAAAAAAGCTTTCTTAGCTGGCCAAATCGCTATGACATTGGATTCCACTGCTTCTCTTCGCGGTATTGTAAGCGGTGCTGAAGGCAAATTCCAAGTGGGTACTGGCCCGCTTCCTAAGCCATCCGATGCCAAAGACGGCGGTGTTGTCGTTGGAGGCGCGAGTCTCTACATCTTGAATAACAAGTCAGAAGCCGAGCAACAAGGTGCTTGGGAATTCATTAAATTTCTAACAACGCCACAAACACAAGCATGGTGGAACGTGAACACAGGCTACTTCCCAATCACGAAGAAAGCGTATGACGAAGCAATTATCAAAGACAACCTTGCGAAATACCCGCAATTCCAAACAGCCATCGATCAATTGCACAAAACGAAAGCCAACACAGCAACGCAAGGTGCGGTTATGGGTGTATTCCCAGAAGCTCGTCAAATCGTCGAAACAGCGATTGAAGAGGCTCTGACTGGCAAAAAAGCGCCAAAAGACGCGTTGGATAACGCAGCTAAGAGTATTACTGAGAAAATTGGTGCTTATAACAAGACCGTGAAATAATGCAAAACAAAAACCGATGCTCCCCAATTATGGGGGCATCGGTTTTCTGTTTTTCAAGCGATGTTGATCTGAAAAAGCTCCTCTAACTCCATCTCTAGCACTTCGCTTAGTCGCTTAGCGGTAGATGGCCCCACAGATTTAATCGACCGTTCCAGTAAACTTATGTACGCGTGGCTCAGGCCAGAATGCCGTGCCAGCTCTCGTTGCGAGTAACCTTTCATGACTCTTGCCTTAATGAATGCATCTGTTTTGGCTTTAATCTGAATATGCATCGGCGTTGGTGTCAGTCCCCCATCCTCACTTCGTCCTATCTGAAGTATACCGCATATTCACTAATGTAACAATAAA
This sequence comes from Paenibacillus sp. 2RAB27, assembly GCF_052115445.1. Lineage (NCBI taxonomy): Bacteria > Bacillati > Bacillota > Bacilli > Caryophanales > Paenibacillaceae > Paenibacillus > Paenibacillus sp. 2RAB27. The sequence continues at coordinate 396,922 of NZ_JBFRGR010000004.1, read as the reverse complement.
TGTTTACATTAGTAATCATATATGTGAGCATACCTTTATTTAACAGGTCCGAAACTCATCGTTGTAATTACTATAGTAAACTGTTAGTATTAAAACGTTTACTAATGTTTACTTTACGGAGTGAGGATGGGCTGACATGTACTTTTACGATAAATTACGAGATATGCGCAAAATGAAAGGCTTCACCATCCGCGAGCTAGCTGATCGTTCAGGTGTGTCCGCGGCATACATCTCTCAACTTGAGAATGGCAACCGCGGAATTCCTTCTCCCGACGTCTTGATGAAATTATCTGAGGGGCTTAACACGTCTTACTCGGAACTGATGGATATTGCTGGTTATCTCGAGTCCTCCCAGGCGAACCAACAGTTTGAAAGCAATCCTGTTAATCTGCGGCGTTTTCTTCGTGAAAATGAACTCATGTTCGATGGTTTTATCTTAACGCCTGAAGATAAGGAATGGGTGGAGCGCATGCTCACCGTCCTTTTCTGGAAAGAACGTCAATCGAACAAAAGCACCGAAAGTGAACCCTCCTCATGAAGATTCCATCCACTCGATTACAGTGCTATTTGTTGCCCCGGTGACATCACGATTCCTTTAATGCCTTCTTCTTCCAGGATTGCAACAAAGGCGTTCGGATCTTGTTCAATCACTGGAAACGTATTATAGTGCATCGGGACAACGGTTTTGGCTTTCAAATATCCCGCTGCAATCACGGCATCTTCCGGTCCCATGGTGTAGTTATCCCCGATCGGCAGAAAGGCCAGATCAATATTGTTCATTTTGCCAATCAGCTTCATATCTTTAAATAACCCCGTGTCCCCTGCATGATAAATGGTTTTCCCTTCTACCTTTAGCAAGAATCCACTCGCCATGCCTGTATAGATGTTTTCTTTGGTGCCTGGCGGATTATAGGAAGAATCGTGTAAGGCAAGGGTCAATTTGACTTTACCAAAAGGAAACTCATAAGCCCCGCCGATTCCCATCCCGTGTGTTTTTGCCCCCTCAAAGCCCAAATATCTGGCCAAATCGTTAGGAGCAATAACAGTTGCATCGTTGCGCTCTGCAATGGATAACGTGTCCCCGACATGATCCCCATGTCCATGGGTAACAAGGATGTAATCTGCCTTGATGTCTTCCGCTTTGACCGTTGCTTGCGGATTACCGGTAAGGAAGGGGTCAATAATCAAGGTGTGTTGCTTCAAACGAATTTCGACACAACTTTGTCCATGGAAAATAATGTTCACTTATTTCAGCTCCTTTGGGTTAATAGGTTCATTTTATCATAGGTACCTTTGCGAATTAAAAATTCTTCCAGACGAAACAAATATCCCCTCCCGGAAAGTTCCGAAAGGGGACATTTATACAACCTAATTGGCCAGCACACTATTCATTTTTTTCTCTAGTTGTACGAGCCCTTCCTCCGGATCCAGACCTCCCATTATAATACTTTGAAGCTCCTCTGACAAGGTGGTAAACATCGTTGCATATTTATCCGTTTGTGGGGCAAATTTGACGCTATGCTGCGCTTCGATAAAAAGCTTCCGATAAGGCAATTGCTTATACGCCTGGCTTTGAAGAACGGCTCGATTAGCGGGTACATGCCCAGCTTGGCCCCATAGCATGGAACCTACCTTCGAGAAATAAGACATGAATGCCATGGCCGCACGTTGTTTATCCTTCGATACATAAGTAGGAATGACAAGTGTATGCGAGCTCCCCCATTGCATCGAACTGCCGAATAGAGCTGGAAGCGGCATGATCCCCGCGGGAAGGGAAGACTCACTTAGATGATAGCCTGCCTCCCAAACACCACCCATCCATAGCGCCGCTTTGCCATTATGAAAGGTATCCCACGGAGTCTTATCATTCACATCGGAGAGCTTGCTTGCATAAATCTGTTGATAAAATTTTAACACACGAAGCGATTTGTCATTATGGATAGTTATTTTCGACTTGCTATCATCCAATAATTCGCCGCCTGCTTGATAATACATATTGAGGAATGGCTCTTGGAAATAAGGGGTATTGACAGCAAATGGCTCTATATCCGGTACTTTAGCTTGAATCTGTTGCAGCATCTGAATGAATGCCTCCGGCGTTGAGACCGCCAGCTTAGGCGTTTCATCGTCATTCAACAAGCCCGCTTTTTTCATAATAGCCTTATTGTAATATAACATGTGAAAATGCGTGTCTAATGGCAGCGCGTACGGCTTATTCATGAAGCTCACACTTCGAACATTGCTCTCCTCTAAGTCCTTGAAATCAAATCCAACCTCACTCGCCAATTCGTCCAATGGCATAATTTGCTTCGCCTTTACGAACGGTGACATTCGGTCAACATGTGCAACAGCTACATCCGGACCTTTTCCCGAAGAAAGAGCTGTGCTCAGCTTCACATAATATTCGTTCGATTCCAAGCGAAGCTGCTTCACGTAGACGTCCTTCTGTGAATTATTGAAATTTTGAACAATGCGTTCGGCGAACTCTCCTTCACCACCGCCAAATGGATTCCAGAACGAAATTTCCATAGGCGCTGCTGTGCTCGCTACTCTTTTCTTGTTCTCAGCTCCTTGCTGCTGATTATTGGATAGAAATGAGCATCCTGCAAGCACGAAAGTGAGTGTACAGATACATCCGATGCCAACACTGCGTTTGATCTTTCTTTTATCTAACAATCCGATCCCCCCTTTCCCCACACGCCTGACAATGAACAGCTCTTCGGTAAGCGTTTGCAATTAAGTTTGAGAAGACTAGTTTGACTTGTCTTCTTTGGCTAGAATTCGATATTCCGATGGGGATAGACCTGTTATTTTCTTAAATACTTTCGAGAAATATTTCGGGTCTGGAATGCCTACCAAATGGCCAATATCTGCTGTCTTAAGCTCACCTGTTAATAAGGTCATGGCTTTCTCGATGCGAATCCGCGTCAAATACTCCAGAAAGCTTTCTCCCATTTCCTTTTTGAACAAGTTGGCAAAATAATTTTTACTTAGGTGCACCAAACTGCTGATCGATTGCAGCGAAATCTCTTGTTGGTAGTACTGCCCGATATACTGCGCTGCCTTAATAATGCCATTGCGATCACTGTTATACACGCCGATCATATGCCGAACGAGTTCCTCAAATGCTTGCAGGAACCAAGCTTTACTCATCTGAATCGTCTCTAATTTGGATAATTGCTCATAGTACTGTTTCTTTAATTGGAGAATACTTTGCTGATCACTTGCCACCTCTGACCATAGCGTCGTGAGTAGAATTAGCAGCTCCAGTGAAATAATTTCCACGAGATCATAGTCTTTAAGCGCTGTTAGCTGTTCGAAAATATCTTCCAAGTAAGCTTGCAGCTCTTTCGTTTGAAAAGCATACACCATCGAATGAATATGCGTTGTGCTCACTTTAATATTATCCGTTAACTGACTTGATAGGGGCACATAATCAACACCATACAGAATCGCTCGTTCAGGGCCAATAAACATTTTATATTTCGCTGCGGCTTTTGCTTGCTCGTAGGCTTGATGCAGTCCTGACCACTTGGACGTACTCATACTGATGCCTACTGTACACGACATGGCACAATGATCCTTAAGATAGAGAACGACGGATTGTACCCATGTCTTCATCTCAGACAAGCCAGCAGCCGTCATTTCCCTTGCAAAAAGAAGGACATTCATTTCCCCTTGCCGATCTGGAAAAGCTTCATAGGCATCCTCTGAGGAAGTCGCCTTCACTTCAGCAATCGCCTTGCGTATCAATGCTTGCCCCTCCTCAACACTCTGCGCCCACTCATTCTTCACGATATGAAGCACATATAAGGGTAGCTGAACATCGGAGAGTCTTAAACTTTCTACGATGTGTTGGCTCCGAGCAGGGTCCATTTCTTCAAGGAGCTCTAGCATCCGTTTTTCTCTGATGAGAGGCTCAAGGTCACTCACCACAGGCTTCTGATCACTTGTTGGAGACGCTGCTAGAATCGACTCCCTGACTCGCAGCAGCGTTTCCTCTAGGTCACGAGGCATCATATCTGATTTGATCATATATTCGGAAACCCCATTGCGAATCGCTTCCTTCGCATATTGGAAATCTTCCAAGTTGCTAAGAATAACTATTTTCATTTGAGGATAACTTTTACGTACTTCCGTAATTAACGTAATGCCATCCATAACAGGCATTTTGATATCTGTGATGAGAATATCAGGTGGGTTCTCGCGGATCAACGCCAAGGCTTCTTGCCCATTCGCTGCTTCACCGCTCACCGATAAGCCCAGCTTATCCCAATCAATCATCGAGCGAATACCAAACCTTACGATATATTCATCTTCCACAATCACAACTCGAAACATGCTCTTCACCTACTTCATTTCTGGAAGTCGGATACGAATATGGGTACCCGCTCCAGGTTCACTTTGAATGTCCAAACCATAAGGCTTCCCACAAATGAGTTTAATTCGTTCGTCTACATTCGCTAAGCCAATCCCGCTTACTTTATCAACGGAGGGAGCCACATGTCGATTAAGGCTTTGAACAAGACTAGCATCCATGCCACGCCCATTATCCACGACCTCGAAGCGTATTCCACCTTCCGGATGGATGCCGCACCGAATATGAATTTCACCTGTTTCTCTATCTGTAAAAGCATGAAGAATGGCATTCTCTACAATGGGTTGTAGGATCAGCTTTGGCGTACGATATGTACGAACCTCCTCGTCCAAATGAACAAACGTCTCGATATTAAAGTTGAATCGGAACTTTTGAATACCCAGATAGCACTGCACATGTTCGATTTCTTCTTCAATGGTTACCGTCTCTTCACCTTTACCTAAGCTAATCCGCAACAATCGGGATAGAAGACTGACCATTTCAGCCGCATGATTAGCTTTCTGCAGGAGCGCCGTCCATTTAATGATATCCAGTGTATTATACAGGAAATGTGGATTAATTTGCGCTTGTAGAGCCTTCAATTCCGCTACTCGCTTATGGTTTTGTTCCTCATACACCGTTTCCAAGAGACCATCAATCCGTGTAACCATGTAGTTAAAGTTTTCGCCCAAAATATCGAATTCATCATTACGACGCTTGGCTTTGAAACGGACGGTCAGATCACCTGACATGACTTGCCGCATCAATCGAATCATTTTCAGAATCGGCTTGGAGATTGAATTAGCTAGCAAGATTGCCGTCAGGATAGAGAATAAGATACATATGAAAGCGATCACCAAAATAATTTGCAGCAACCGATTCGAATCTTTGTACAGCGATGCCTCCGAAATGACATTGACGACGATCCAGTCGTTTGTATGCAGCTTTTTATAATTCACAATCAATCTTTCACCTTGATATTTCAGTGGAAAAACGGATTCTTCCATCGCCCCACGAAACATTTCTGTGTACCCGTCTTCGCCTAGCACTTCTTTCACACTTTTCCCCAATACACGACTGTCTGGGTAAGAGATGATGTGTCCTGAACCATCAATAACGAAACTAGCTATATCCATATCACTCTTGGTCGTTCGAGCACCGATTTCTTTCAGCACATCCTCGCGGATGTCCAGTACGGCAATGATTCCTACAGGACTATCGTCCGACATTTTGTATATTTGCTTGGCGAGTGAGAAGACGTGAACATTTTGCGTGTTTAAACTGTCGACATACGTTCCCAAGCGCGTGGAAAACCACCGGAAATTGCTCCCATCCTCCAAGGTCTGCAGGAATGGGGATACTTTATCCAAAGACCGATCATTCCATCTATAAATACCTTTGATAAAATGCTGTGGTGAAAGGAACGAAATCGACTGTATATCCTGATTAATTGCAATAATGGTCGATAGCTTCGTAGTTAAGGATAGACTATCTAGATCATATTGGGTAGGATCTGTGCGATCCAATGTGCGCAGCATCGTGACAATGTCGTTGTTATTGACGACCTGCATCATCATATCTTTGTAAATGCCAAGTCTCGTGTCAATATTCTCCGCGGTCTGCTTCAAGAGTTGTTCCGAGTATTCCGTTACTTTATTGTTAATCGTTGATTTCGATATCGAATACGAAATAAACCCCAATGCAAGCAGGGGCGTTAGCGAAAAGAGGAACAACAACAGCATCCACTTATAGCGAATGCTGCTCGTCCATGTATACATCCATGAAGGAATTCGTTTGTGGCGTTGTTGCGTCGCAACTTCTGATGCTTGGGTCATCGTTGTAGCAACCCTTTCTGGGAAGAGAATCGAACGTCTAGTTATGCTGCGAATTATCCTTTAATTCCCGACATGGCCACCCCTTGCACAATTTGACGCTGCAGGACAGCAAACACTAGAATCGTTGGAATTGCTGCAATGGCACTTGCTGCCATGATCAGATTTAAGGACATCGTATTATTCGACAAAAATGTCGGGAGTCCTGCTGATAAGATCATGTTCTCTTGCGAGGTAATGGAAAGATACGGCCACAAGAAATTGTTCCAAGATAAAATAAAGTAGAAAATCCCGACAGAGAACATGGCAGATCGAGTAAGCGGGAGACAAATGCGATACCATAAACCGAAATTTCTACAACCGTCGATTTGTGCTGCCTCGATATAATCCTTCGGGACGCCGTCCATGAACTGCTTCAAGAGCAGGATGCCGATTGGATTCGTGAGCCCAGGCAGAATAATCGCCCACATGTTATCAATCAGCTTCAGATGAAGCGTCGTTTCGTAAAGTGGGATTAGAATCGCTTCTGTGGGAATTAACAAGCCAGAAACGATGACCAGATAAAACAAACTTCTGGACTTGAAAGGCAATTTCGAAAAGGAGAAAGCAGCTAGGGAGCTGAAGATGAGTGAAATAATGGTTGTTAGCACACCGATAACTGCGCTATTCCATGTCCATCTTAGGATCTGCGAATCTTTGATCACTTTCGTATAATTATGCAAATGTAAATCCGAGACATTCACCCAATCACTTAGAGCAGAGACATTAACGCCGTCCGGTTTCAGTGAAACAATCAGCATCCAAATCAATGGAAACATAAATAAGAGAGCCAGCATCACGGCGATGATGTTAATTGCGATTCCTTTCATGTTCAACCTCCGTCAATCTTTTCTGTCTGTTAATTTGAACTGTACAAAGGCGAGGATCAGCATGATGACGCAGAATACGATGGATTGAGCCGAAGCAAGCCCGAACATATCCTTTTTGAACCCCGTGACATAAATGTAACGAATCATGGTATTCGTGGAGTCCCCTGGACCTCCGCCGGTCATAATCTGTACTTGCCCAAACAACTTTAAACACGAGATTATTTGATAAAAAACTTGTATTTGCATGACTCTCGACAAGCCTGGGAGCGTAATATGAATGAATTGCTTCCAAGCGCCAGCGCCATCTATTTTCGCAGCTTCATAATGATCTGTAGGAATTTCTTGTAAGCCCGCTAGGAACAGTACCATCACGAAGCCTACACACCACCAATCGGTTGTAAGGGTAATCGCCCACCAAGCGAGATGCTTATCCGTCAGCCAGTGAATATCACCAGAGAAACCAATGAGTTTCAAGAATGCGTTAATCGGGCCATACTTCGAATCGAAAAGTCGGAGCCATATGAAACTGATGACCGAGACCGACAGTACATAAGGCAGGAAAAACATGGAACGAATGAGCGTTCGAAAGCGGAGATTCTGATTAATCAGCAAGGCTAAAATAAGGCCGAGGACGATAATTGTCGGTGTACAGATGATGACAAAGTAAATCGAGTGCCACATATACAGATAGAAATTAGAATCACTGAAAATCTTTTTATAATTCGCAAAACCAACATACTTCTGCATCCCCTGAATGCCCCATACGTGCAAGCTCATCCAAGCCCCTCGCCCTACTGGCCACAGATAGAAGATGGCAAAAGGGATCAGAAACGGCAGCAGATACAGCAGTGCCTTCATTTCCATAACTATTCGTAACGGTTTACGTTCGCGGAGGACCCAAGTCCGATCACGCTCACTTACTTTTGTCTCCATTGGCTCTTCTCCTTGTTTCTTTCTATAAAGTTCGGGTGGAGCCCCGTTAGCGTGCGCGGAGGCTTCACCCGATTCAAACGGACGATTAATTGGTCAAAATATCATTGATTTGCTTATCCAAGCTTTTCAAGCCGTCTTCCGGAGATTGCTTACCGAATAGAATGTTCTGTAAGGACTCTGAAACCGTCGTGATAATCGTTGTGTATTTATCTGTTTTCGGTGCGAATTTCACGGTTTTCTGAGCTTCGATGAAGAAATTACGGTATGGCAGCTTTTTGTACTCATCGCTTGTCGTTACTGCGCTGTTGGCAGGAACGTGTCCGGCTTGACCCCACGTTTTGCCACCTACCTCGGAGAAGTACTTCATGAATTTCGCGGATGCTTCTTGTTTCTCCGTTGTTACATAAGACGGGACGACGAGCAAATGGGAGCTTCCCCAGTGCGTTTGGCTACCGAAGATCGCAGGCAGCGGCATCGCACCAATATTCAAAGCTTTATCGTTAAGCAATAGTCCCGCTTCCCACACGCCTCCGAACCATAGGGCTGCTTTCCCGCTGTGGAAGGAATCCCAAGGCGTTTTATCATTAAGATCGCTGTATTTGTTTTTGTACAAATCCATGTAGAACTTAAGGACATTCAATGCTTTCTCATTGTTAATCGCGGATTTCGTCATATCCCCATTCAAAATATCGCCGCCTGCTTCATAGTACAAATTCAGGAATGGCTCTTGGAAATAAGGTGTATTCACGGCTAACGCCTGCACACCAGGTACTTTCGCTTGAATTTGCGCTAATGTTTTCTTAAAGCCATCTGGCGTCAAATCTCCTAGCTTCGGCGTGCCATCATCGTTCAGCAGCTCCGCTTTCTTAAGCAGATCCTTGTTGTAATAGAACATATGGAAATGTGTATCTAACGGTACGGCGTAAGGCTTTCCGTCATAGGACACGCTTTTGATATTGGAATCTGAGACTTGTTTCAGATCAAAACCAACCTTGCTGGCAAGCCCATCAAGCGGTAAAATTTGCTTCGCTTTGACGAAAGGCGAGATCCGATCCACGTGCGCTACAGCCACATCTGGCCCCTTCGAAGATGAAAGTGCTGTGCTTAGTTTCGCATAGTACTCGTTCGATTCTAGGCGTAGCTGTTTCACGATGACTTCCTTTTGGGAGTCGTTATAGCCTTTGACGATCTGATCTACGAAATCGCCTTCGCCACCGCCGAACATATTCCAGAAAGTAATTTCTACCGGATTCGCTGCTTTGCTTGTCTCTACGGCTTTCGTTGTCTCTGAAGCTGTCGTCGTAGTCGTTTTGGTATCGCTTTCTTTTGTGCTCGAGCAGCCTGTCGCTACCATAGCAAGCGCAATGCTTGCGGTAAGTAAACTTGTTAATTTCTTTTTCATTGTGATGAACAACCCTCTCTCATTCGGTTTATGTTAGTTGCGAAAGCCCTTTCACTCAGATGTAAGGGCTTTCCTTGGTTCTAACTTTACAAGGAATCGCTCCGCGTCTAAACCGATAAAACCGTCAACTTTAGGGAACAAACGTAAGAAATCCTCAGACTGCATTTTAGCTACATGGTGACGATGTTACGATTGGAGGGGTGAATCGTACGTTGGATGCGGATTGATCAAATTAGATATAGGAAATCCATTTATTTCGTCGGAGGGGGCTGCAACCAACTCTAACTACGTCAATATCAACTACTTTATCTACTCCCCTTCATACATCTCCATCTCCATCTACCTCAACCTCAACCTCTACCATAACCTTAACTAACATTATCTACTCAACTGCAAGGTCAATTTATGAAGAAGCAACTCTAGTGAACTAGTAGATTTACATATCTCATTCCGATCAATTTAGCTATAATAGAACAGACTGCCTAAAGACTATTTTGACTTGTCAGATCATCTTTTGGTCAATCGAGAAGAAAAAAAGTGCCTAGTCGGGACTGAAACCCGCTATTCGAATAAACGCGTTATCTCGGCACTTTAATAATCGCATGCAAAGTATATTCAAATGAGATACTCAAGGAGGAATACTCATGTCGACCAAGCCCAAAATACTCGTTACCCACAAATTACCGGAAACCGTTCAGGATTATTTAAATCTCCATGGTGATTGTACGTTCTGGAATGAGGAAGGCAGTATGCCTCGGAGTGTCATCTTAGAAAATGTCTCGGATGCGGAGGGAATTCTGGGAGGAACAATTGACGAGGAGCTGCTAAGTTGCGCACCACGGCTGCGTGTAGCGAGTACCTCTTCAGTCGGGTACAATCATTTTGATCTAGATGCAATGAGAGCCCACGGGGTAATTGGTACGCACACACCATATGTACTGGACAGCACCGTCGCTGATCTCGTTCTCGCGTTGATGCTAAGTGCAGGACGAAGAATCGCAGAATTGGACGCATATGTGAAACAGGGCAAATGGCAAAAGGGTACGATCGGTACCGAATTATTCGGTGTAGATGTTCATCATTCGACGCTCGGGATTATCGGCATGGGACGGATAGGCGAAGCGATTGCCAAGCGAGCTGTGTTTGGCTTCGATATGAACCTGCTGTATCACAGTCGCCGTCCAAAAAAAGAAATAGACGAGCGCTTCAATGCCCGCTTCTGCGAGTTGGATGAGTTACTAAGTGAATCCGACTACATCGTTGTGATGACGCCTTTAACTCCAGAGACGAAACATATGATCGGCGAGGAGCAGTTTAACCTGATGAAGTCATCAGCCATCTTCATAAATGCCTCCCGAGGAGCAACCGTAGACGAGCAAGCGCTGATTAAGGCGCTTCAACAAGGGAAAATTCGAGGAGCTGGTCTCGATGTTTTCGATATCGAGCCCACTCCCGTAGATAATCCATTGTTGCATATGCCGAATGTGGTAACTTTACCTCATATCGGCTCGGCGACAGCACGGACTCGTAATGACATGGCTGAACTTGCAGCCAAGAATCTTGTGGGAGCTCTGAACGGCGGTCAGGCCTACGTTGTGCAGGAGCTAAAGGATTTGGTTCCGAATTAACGCTTAGGATCCATTCCCTGTGGGACTATCATATAGCCAAATTTAACGGACGTGACAGCCTCTATTATCTGAAAATGAGGCAGTTTTGAATTTTAATGGACACCAGAGGCGTTATTGACTGATTTGCGTGCCAACATGTGTGGCAAGGGACTGAATAGCGGCCGTGGCGGCCGTTACATTTGGACTCTCTGCTTTTCTCATCAAATAACGGCTCTCCTGTCCGTAACGGAGTAAAAATCAAAGCTAACCTTGCCTCACAACTAGTTCCCTCTGCTGCGCTTACCTCAAAGCTTATACTTTTAATCTATTGAAAAAAGAGCCCAAGGGCTCTTTTTTCAATAGATTATTTACAAGCAAGTTAGTTGATCGATATATTGTCGAAACTTACACTATTCCCGAAGCCACCACGGACCCCGATCGTACCATTGGCAAATGTTGTATCGGTAAAGTTAATTTTTGGAGTGGCCATATCGCCTACGTACACCTTGCGTGCCGATACCGCTTGCCCACGTTTTGCCATCACTGCTTTTCTTCGTGAACACATTACAGCTTTGCCTACCACAAACCTCAAAGGTTACGATATACTGGCCATTGTTCATTTTTTGCCATACCGGCATACCAGGCCGCGCTGCTGCATTGCTTGGGTCCCAAGCAACATAAATCTTACTTCCCCAGCTTGCGCCGCCGTTCGTAGAAAGTTTCTCCGAAATAATTTCACTATACGATGGACTCTCCGTCACATGCTTTTCGTTCGCATACATGACAGCCAGCGTGCCGTCGCTCAAAATTTGCATATGCGGCTCGTACACGCCTTTATCAGGATTGCCGAGTGTACTAGGAGCACCTGTTTCTCATCGATGGTGCTTAGATAGCACTGGTCTCCCCACGTGGAGTACAAAGTTACGATTGCTTCAAATCAGCGTTCCTTAGCAGCAAATAGCGCACTGTTGTTCCGCTTCGTCAAACCAAGCAGAACAACAGTGCGCTATTCGTTACACTTTATAGGTAGACCGGCACACTATCCCTCCCGCAACCCTGCAGCCAACCGTTCAAACGTCAACTTCAGCTTGTCCTTCGGAATTTGCGCGATAGCATCGCCAATACTTATCTCGAATGAACAGATCCCCTCGCTGGACTCACGTAGATAGTGGATCAGACCTACATCCGTCTCCGCATACAATCCAACTAGGATCGGCTCGAGCTTCTCTTTCGGCATATCAATATGAACGTGGAACATATTCGTAACGGGTACCCGCGGCAAGGTAGTCACGAGTTGACAGCTATTAAACAGCGCTGCAAGCTCCACTGCTTCTTCATAGTATTGACCCATCTTCGGCTCACGCTGCTTGAAATAGTAGCTCGCACAAAGGTAATACGGATACAGGCTGATCAAATCGCCGCCATGCCGCCTTTTCCACACCTTCGATTTTGCCGTGAAAGCCTCATCACCAGCAAGAATAGCACCTGCTATCCCGCCGATTCCTTTGTAGAAAGAGATATACACACTATCGAAAAGCGCACACAGCTCTGCCGCAGACTTCTGGTAGTAAGGTAGTACCTCGTACAATCTCGCACCATCCAGATGTAGCTTAATTCCATGGGCACGACAATGTGCCGAAATCGCAACGAGCTCCTCGAAAGGCGGCAGATCACCACCAATTTCACGCTGTGGCAATTCAATCAAGAGACATGCGATTTCTTCCTTGAGCTCAAGAATTTCATCCAATCGAATCAAGCGATTCTTCTCGCCGAGCAAAATCGATTCAATCTGGTGCAGCTCCTTCAATCCATCCTCTTCATGGATCTCCAAATGACTTAACGGATGATAAGCAACCTTGCGGATTCCCTTCTCATCACACCAAATTCGTAGGGCAATCTGCTGCGCCATCGTCCCGCTAGGGAAGAATACAGCCTTCTCTTTACCAAGATAAGCGGCCATTTCTGCCTGAAAGCTCTCTATACTTTCGCCAGTTCCATAAATGTCACTTTCAATCTTGCCATCCAGTCCATCTAAGGCCTCTTTTAAAATTTGAATATTTCTGCGACCGTGTCCACCTACGGGATACGAGGTTTGGCGAAAGGCTGCTGCTAGGGGAGATAATGTACTACTCATGGATCGTGCTCCTTTGTTTTTGCCATCTGCTTAGAGATCTTTGATGTCGTTTGGATTATAATGAAATGAATGAAGAAATCCCCTTGTGAAAAGGAGCATCCCCATGAATGAAATCCTGATTGGTTCTAAGGAACAGTTTACTGCAAACCCCTCCGAAGTGAAAGTAAATGGCAAGCGATTTTTCCTTACGGAAGCGGATGGTGTCTACACGTTGCTCTCTAGTCGTTGCCCTCACGCCGGTTATGCGGTGGAACTTGAGAATGGTGAACTGGAATGTCCGCTGCATGGCTGGACCTTTGAAGTACATACAGGCCGTTGCCACAATGTTCCTAATGCAAGGCTTCAACCCTTTGATGTCATCGAAAAAGAAGGTTTTTTATACGCACTCATGGACTTGTCTTAACTGTATATTTTACCAATGGACAAGCTATACTATGGGCTGTTGTTATTCATTTCTCTTTAACAGCTTAGGAGGCGGCATGTCCACAAAAGCAACCCCAACCAAGAACAGCACGATGGCGTGGTGGCAGCTATCACTGCTCGGCGTCGCCTGTACGCTCGGAACTGGCTACTTTCTAGGTGTCGGTATCGGCCTCACAATGGGCGGCGCTTCCATGCTTTTCTTGTTCATTTTAGCTGCAGCAGGCACGTATTTCGTTCTTGATGCTTTGCTACAAATGACAGGTGAGCATCCCCAACAAGGCTCCTTCCGCTCCTATGCCAAATTAGCATATGGACGTTGGGCTGGATTTAGCAGCGGCTGGATTTACTGGGGATCTCAGTTGATGATCATGGGGAGTCAATTAGCGGCTCTCTCCCTGTTTACACGATTCTGGTTTCCCATAGTACCGATGTGGTTGTTCGCCTTCTTCTATGCCAGTCTCGGCGTAGGTGTCATCTTGCTCGGTGTCCAAGCCTTCGAGCGGTCGGAGCATATTTTCGCACTCATCAAAGTTTCAGCGCTGCTGATATTTCTCCTCCTTGCCGGTGCCGCGGTACTCGGGTGGATTAGAGGAGGTCTCCATCCTCTTTCATTTCCTATTTCAAAAGACACCTTTCTGCCCTCAGGGCTCAAGGGCTCTTGGTCATCCTTCATCTATGCGTTCTACGCCTTCGGCGGAACGGAAATGATGGGGCTTTTCGCCATGCGTCTAAAGAATTCGAGTGAGGCTCATCGAGCAGGCTCCATCATGATCCTTCTTTTAGCTATCCTCTACATCGTCTCGCTCTTCTTAGTCTTAACCCTCTTACCCTTGCACGCTCTTCATGACCAAAAAAGCCCCTTCCAAGTCAGCTTGGAAAGCTACCCATTGCCTTATGTTCCGCATGTATTCAATGCTATCCTCATTATTGCTGCTTTCTCGACGATGGTGGCTTCCTTATTCGCCGTTACCTCCATACTCGTTGCCCTTGCGAAGGATCATGATGCGCCATTCATGTTCACTCGTACGACAAGTGGAAGAAGGCAGATTCCGTACAATGCTCTAGCCTTAACTTCCGGTGGAATGGCTGCCGCTGTTATTCTTTCCTTGCTTTTACCCGATGAACTTTACACGGTTATGTCAACGGCAGCAGGTCTCACCTTGCTATTCATCTGGTTATTGATTTTGCTGTCCTCCGGACGACTATTAGTTCATACGCCTGCTAAAATGTTCAAACGCTGGGTGGGCTTGCTTCTTATTCTGATTGCCATTTCTGGGGCTGCTTTTCACCCTACCACGCGTCCTGGCTTCTTCGTTAGTCTGTTATTCATCGTGCTGATTGGATTCATCACTTTCGTCGTTCACTTCAGCTGGACTCACAAGATCAAAAAAAGGACTTGACATTCACGCTACGTAAACCTTTACAGTTAAGTTGTCAGGAGGTGAGCAGATGGAATACACGGTACAGCACTTGGGGAAGTTGGCTGGAATCAGCACCCGTACACTTCGCTATTATGATGAGATTGAACTTCTTATACCGGCAAGAATCAACTCATCCGGATATCGCATTTATGGGCAAAATGAGGTGGATCGGCTACAGCAGATCTTATTTTATCGAGAGTTGGGCATTCCTCTGGAGCAAATTAAAGACATCATGTCGTCCCCTACTTATGACGGAACCCGTGCACTGATGGACCATCGAGAGCAGCTTCTCGACAAGCGGCGACAATTGGATATTCTCATTGCCAACGTCGAACAAACCATTGCTTCCAAAGAAGGGAGACTTACCATGTCGAACAAAGAGAAATTTGAAGGCTTCAAACAAAAACTAATTGATGATAACGAGAAGAACTATGGGAAAGAGATACGTGAGAAATACGGCGATGACAAAGTGAATAAGAGCAATCAGAAACTACAAAATATGACGCAAGAGCAGCACGAAGCAGTGACTCGCTTAGCGGAGGAAGTAGCAGATACTTTAGCTGAGGCTTTCAAGCTAGGTGACCCAGGAAGTGAGCTTGCACAAAAAGCGGCTGATTTGCACAAACAATGGCTCATGTCCTATTGGACAGAATACAGTAAAGAAGCGCATGCTGGGCTTGCTCAAATGTATGTGGATGATGAACGGTTCAAAGCCTATTATGATGTGAAGCAACCAGGTACGGCAGCGTTTCTAAGAGATGCGATCCACATCTATACAGGGGTACACTAGCACGTTTTCTATGATTTGATACAAACATCCAATTCTTTTACAAGAAACTGAATATAGTATGATTACCAGCCGCCAGCCTCAACCCTCTTGTCATCTTTTTCATAATACGAAAGAAGCCTAAAACTCTCTCATCAAGAGTTTTAGGCTTCTTCATTTACAATTAGGCCGAATGAGCCAAGGTATCGCCGCTTGGTTTAACCAGTGATTTACTTTGCCATACACGGCTTCGCCAACGCAAATACATCAACAAGCCTCTCACCCACTCATCAACTGTAAAAGCAATCCAGACACCGAGTAGGCCCATCTCTAAATGAATCCCGAGATAGTAGGCTAATGGAACAGCAATCCCCCACATCGAGACAACCCCCATCATCACCGGGAATCTAGCATCTCCAGCAGCACGTAAGGAATTAATGACAACCAAGTTAAAAGTTCTACCGGGTTCTAGAATGATAGAAAGAAGTAGAATTGTCGATCCCATAGCAATGATATCGGGATTATCGGTAAATAGTCCGAGCAGTTCTTTACGGAAGATCGACGTAATGCCCACGATGACGAATGTCAGAACAAACGTAATCTTCAAGCTTCGGATCAATTTATGATAAGCCGCTTGGAAAGCCCCGGCACCCACCATGTGCCCAATAATAATTTCTGTCCCCATGCCAATCGCCATGCCCAGTGCCATGAAATAATTGGTCACATTCATCACATACACATGCGCACTTAGCGCTGTGGCCCCGATAATATTAATAAAGCTGAAAATCATCAAATACTGCGACTGCCATGAAACATGCTCTCCAGCAGAAGGTAAACCAATACTAAGAATTTGCTTCACAATCTTAGACTTGAAGCTCACATAGTGCTTAAGAAGAATAGGAACCTGTAAGCGACGATACAAGATGATCACAAGAACAATGAGTCCAAGAAGTCGACTTACAACCGTTGAAACAGCCGCCCCAGTAACTCCCCATTCAGGGAATCCCAGATTCCCGAAAATCAGGAGACTGTTGCCCACAATGTGAATCACATTAACCCCCAACGTAACGAACATCACGTCTCGGGTCTGACCATTGGAGCGCAATACCGAAGAAATCGCATACGACAACGCTTCAATCCAAATAAATCCGGAGATGATCGTTAAGTATTTTTTGGCGATCGCAATTTGCTGAGGATCCAAATGCATCAGATGCATTAACGGCTCACCAAACACAACTAACGCGATACTCACCATAATGCCGAAAATCAAATTAATCGTAATGGCTGTTGCAGAAATCCGACTCGCTTCTTTCACCTTACCTGCTCCCAGATGCTGAGCCACAGCCACACTCGTCCCGATACCCACGAAACCAAACATTAGAATACAGAACACAATGATTTCATTCGCTAAACCCACGGCTCCCGTTACTTCATCCGAAATTCGGCTTAACATAAAGACATCCGCAGTACCTAACATCATACGTAAAACAGAGTCAATAAAAATCGGCCAAGTGACTGCGAATAGACGGAGTTTTTGCCACGATGCTGTTGAATCTATGTCTTTCATTCGTCTTCACCTCAAGTTATTGCAAATGCAATTAGCATAGAATACGAAAGCGATTGCAGTCAAATGAAAATAATTAACTTTTTTTCATGGTTATTTGATTACCTAATACAACTCGTAAGTTACTCACCGAAATAAATGTCATCATACCAGGCTGATCCGCTATCTCCTGTCTTCGTCAGGGTTCTGAGCTGAATTCTGGCTTTCACCGCTCCAACGCCTTGTGGCGGGGCAATTGCGTTAGCTTCCTTCTGAACCCAGCCTGAAGGAGTAGACGAGTTGTAGCTCACATTGTCATCGTATAATAATACGCGCGTTCCAACTTCCTGATTGCCGGAATTGTACCAAATGACATATGCTGCTTGTTTATACAACTTGCCGCTGTGCTGCTCCTGTCCTCTAAAACGGTAGGTGGAGCTCGGGTTAATCGCAAAAATATCGCTGTTCAAATATACGATGGTGTTATCGAGATTCGTTCCACTGAACGTATATTTCTGACTATAATCACCATCTGCCTTAGCAACATCGTCTCTGGAGAAGCTTACGTTAGAATATGCGCCATTGGTATACAAGCCGCTCCAATTGTTAGCTAATCCATTCTGATCTGTGTCTATTTCAAAACTTTGCGTAGCCAGTAACCCTTGACCTAGGGAAGTGACTTCCATATCATCCAGCCACAGGTCTATGGCATTCTTCATGTCTGTCCACAGAAACACGGTTAATTTGCCGCTTACTGCTCCCGCCGGGGCGACAACCTTAGCTTGGGCCTGGAGCCATCCGGTCGATTGTGGAGCGGTGGCATTTCGATCAATAAGAATATCGTTCTGGCCGCCAATCCGATATCCGTCTTTGTCATACCAGTATACTTTGCCTGTGAGCCTGTTCACATTCGTTGCCGTCGCAACCGTCGCAGCAGCGATCTTGTACCAAAACTTCGCCTCATAAAGCCCGTTTTCCTTAATATCGAACCTTGTACTGGTGACGTGCGTGTTCATAAAAGCTCCGCCTGATGCATTGGCGATGGATAACTTCAGGCTCCCAGTTCCTCCATGATAGGTCACGTTATCCATGGAGATCGCTGCGGCATTATAGTTAGCTATGTCCCAATTATTGCTATTAGTGTCAAGCCCGCCGTTAACAATCAGATTCCCGATCACAAATGGAGTTACAGTCACTTTCACACTAACTACCCGCGTAACGCCTGATAAGGTCACTTCAGCGGTGATTTCCGCCGTTCCTTCCGATAAGCCTGTCACCAATCCACTGCTGCTGACGGTAGCAATGTTCACATTGCTGCTCGTGAATGTTTTCGAGGCAGTACTCAGATCTGACGGAGTTCCATCATAGAGTCTTCCCTGCAGTGATATTTGCCGTGTGAAGCCGATCTTCAGCGTTTCGCTTTTCTTGCCGGCGTTCATAGTTCTCAGTGTATTAGAGATGATTTTCTCCCCAGCCTCCGTGAAAGTAAACTGGTATTGAGTCGTTCCGTCATAAGGCGAAATGAGGGTTACAGTCCCCGCGCCATCCGTCTTGATCTTACCGCTCACAGTATGATCCGGCTTCCACTCGACTGATATATCACTGACAACGTTGGCAGATATCAACTGCACTCCTTTATACGCAAGTCTAGATCCTTTCATTAGACCGACAGTAGACACATAGTTATCAGTCTCCTTCTTGTACATCAGGGCGAATTTGGCATCCGTATTCACATGGGTGGTGATCGTATTGCCATATGCAGTCGTATAAGCGCCGCCAGGCACGTTGATCTCGCGAACATCTGCATCGATCTGATTAATGGTCATCCCTTGCTCTCCGGATCGCTTTGGTCGGTAGACTGTGAAGAACTTCTCATTCATTTTGGCTGTGGGTGTGTACATCTGAAAATCGTATAGATTCGTATTGCCGGAGTCTCCCTTGATCTGCTGCTCGGGCATGAGCGAGTAGCTACCGGAAGCCGGAAGTACAATCCCCATTTCAAGACTTGAATTCGTTGCAGGATCAGTGAAGGTAATCATGTTCCCGTTCACCGAGCGAGGTTGACGTGTATGCAGATTATATTGTATGGTCGATGCTGCGGTCGGGGTAACTTCATCTATGATAAAGAAGATGTCCGGCCTAGCATATACGATATTGCGCTTGAAAGAACTCATTTTCTGCACAGCTCCGTTGTTGTAGGCATCTTTGGCTTCGCTCGAATAGAAATCAAAGAGCGGCGATGCGAACTCCCTTTCGACCTGTGCCGCAGACCCTGATTTCTTCCATATTTGATCCTCGCCATTCAGGGAGATCGTATTGTGACTTGCCGTTCTGATGTAATCTGCATAGGAAGGGTCGGAAAATAGCGTTCTGCCGCGATCCTGAACAAACTTGGCGCCGTAGCCTTCCAGAATGAATGAATTCCTGTCTAGATGATAATGACCAGCTGGCCATTGCCCTCCAGCAAATCCGAGCATAATATCGTCGCCTTGCTCCCAGCCGCTTCTCATGAACATGTAACCTGTTCCAGCCTTCGCTGAATTGCCATCAAAGTTAACATACAGAGGCAACTGCGGGTATGAGGCCTCGGTTTGGTTGGAGAAAATCAGGTTGAATACAGGATTGCCGGATACGGAGACGAATAATTCGTTCTCATTCGTACCGATTTGCCACACCCACTTGTCGTATGGATTCTGAAACTGTTGCGATGCATAATAATCGGCTATGTGATTGGCATTCATATACAGGGTATTGCCATCATTAAAATTCAACGTTTGCAGCGGCTTGTCTGAACCGATCGAAATATTATGAAGAACGAACTCAATCGATCGCTTCAGTCCATCGGTCTTTAGACCAGAAGTCCAGCTTGGATTGTAGCGGGACAACACCTCAGCGCCAAATATTGCAGAAGAAGTAGAATAAATCCAATAGTTCATACCTTCATCGGTGTCCCCGTCGGGCTTGTAATAGTTATTGATAACAGTCTCCAGGTTGGTCTTGGCTTTGGCAATCTTTGCGGTGTCGTTAATGACAATCGCGCCCACGGCGAGAGCACCGTTGAAGTCAAGCCCTTGATTATTGGTTTGCCAGAACGTTTGCGTGTTCACGAACGCATCCAGATATTTGACACCTTTGTCCCGGATAGCGTTGCGAATGAGCGTTCTTTCTTCATCTGTCAGTGTATTATAAATCCAGTCGTAGCCAAGACTAGCTGCGACAACCGCCTGCGCTTCATTGAACGGTGACCAGCGCCCGTCGGGGTTCGGCTTTTCCGTTCTGCGGTACATGAAGGATTGCGTCCACTCCGGCGTATCGGCCATGGTCAGCAGAATACGGCGAGCCATATCGGCATAGGCCAGATTGCCTGTCATTACATAAGCGTATGACAGCTTGGTAATTTTATCCGGCCAACCCAACGGTATATCGTTGCCGTCACGTGAATAATTGCCTTTGGCAGTGTCAGCCGGAGGCAGATAACCATCGATATCGTTCTCCGGCACATAGCTGAGATATGCGTCGGCTTGCTTCTGCACCTGATCGAATATATCTTTGTCCACACCTGTCTTGATTCTATTCCTTAAGGTCGCAACATCGGAGCGAGAGAAAAGAAGACCATGGGGAATACCTGTCGTCAATAGGTCGTCAACGGTACTCTTCATCTGGGTTTGGCTATGGTTCGGTTTTGGCTCCGTGCCCGGCTTCTTAAGCATGATCCAATGAAAGTTCGCGCCGGCAATTTCGTCATGGATTTCCACGGCTCCCGCTCGATCTCGTATACCCAGTTCAATGCTCGTCAACATCTTCGGATTTGCCAAATCCAGCGGAACTTCCTTATATTTGCCGTCCGTAATTTCTCTTATGCTTTCGACTGTCTCCGGCATCCCACTCGTATCGATGTAATTCACCCTCATAATGATTTCCTTGCCGCCGGCGCCGCTAGTGTCGATAATGACCCGATCGTAAATACCCTGCACATCCAAATTGAATTCTCGCTGGTAGAGTACCTCGTTGTATGTCCCTGCCGTCTGTTTATACCAAACCATAAGTTCACTGGTTTCCCGAGATATCCCGAAATTCCCAGCTGTGTTGTTGACATTATGCTTCAGCTTCCAGTATTGCTCGCTGTTCATTGTCCTGATCCACATCGGATCCAAAATATCTTCCACACTATTGTTGGCGATGAGAGAATAGGTTTCATTTTTGCCTAAATAAGCATTATCTACATACACCGCTCCCTCATTAGATAAGCTCGATGGCGTATAAACACGAATAGCAATCTGCGCTACTGTTGCGTTTGCAGGGGGGATCACCGTCAGATTTTTATTGAACCAGCCGCTCAACACCACCGAGTCGTAAAGGATCGTTTCGTCCCATATGTCCTTGGCTGCAATCTGCGTGCCGACAGTGTCAAAGAAAAGAATTTGACTTTGTATTCGATGAAGTTTGCCTCTCAAATTGAAGGATAGCTTGGCCAACATGGTTTGGGAGCTATCGATCGACCGTTTGCCGCTTTTCAGCTCCGCGTATGCCTGATCTGTGGCCGGAGAGCCAGCCGGAATGGACAGCTTCCCGCTGGATTTACCGTCTTTGGCATAAGTTGCGTCAACCGTCAGTGACGCCGAGTTCTGATCCAGATCAGCAAATTCCCAACCGTCTATCTTGCCGTCGGGCATATTGGCCATAGTCGCGTTATCAACTACATCCTCGTATTCAAAGGACGGATTCATCAGTTTATTCTTACCGAAGTACATGTTATCCACATAGAAGGTTCCGGCGGCCGTTGTGCTTTTGGAAGTGACGGCTACCTCGAAAATGGCTCTATCGGCCGAAGCAGGTGGAGTCAGATTACTCTCGAACATCTTCCATCCGGCATGGTTCACAGGATCATTGTATACGAGGATCTGCTGATAAATATGGTCTGCCCGAAGCGGATTAACCAGATCGGCCGTACTGTACCAAAGGACCCTTATATCGACTTCGTTATTCATATTCGAGCCCAAGTAGTTCAAATAAGCCCGATATAGGTATGTCTCCGATTCTTGAATTGATTTGACATAAGCAGATTTAATCTTTACGTACGAATTCAAAGCTTTTGTCCCGGACGGAATATTGAATTTCAAGCTCTTATTCCCTTCAAGTACCTGTTCATCAGACAATGCGGCGGTGGCGCTGCCGATGGTTTTGGTCACGGTCCAATTATCCGGTACGGTATCCCCGGCTGCATCCCGTTCGAAATCCGCATTCGGCAGTATATTTCCAAGCCGCTCCTCATTGCCTTCGACCAAATTAACATCATCTATATAGATGATTCCACTATCGGATGCGGCATTTTCAAAGCGCAGCTGAATGCGTGCTGTCGTTGCATTAACCGGGGAGTTGGGAGTGCCCGCCGCTTTATACTTCCAGCCGCTGAATGCGGAACTGTTGTTATTCACTGTCTGATTCCAGATCATCAAGTCGCTGCCCGCTATGTAAGCTCCACTTTCATCGTACCAGACAACCCTTGCATTAACGGCAGATAAAGCTCCGCTGAACCCTGTTTGGAAGGAAACTGTATAGGCGGTACTTTTTTTAACAGGTATCGGAGCGCTAAGCAACTGTGCATAATGAGTTTCTGCAAGAGAATTTGCGGTAAAAGTAACTTTGGCGCTCTTACTCCCCTCAATCGCGTAATAAGTATCGAGGGTAACGCTTGCGCTTGTTACTCCTACATTAGAGAGCACCCAGTTGTCCGGTTGGCCGTTTGCGTCGAGATCATCTTCAAACCCGCTATTCGAAACCAGATTCGACGGAAGGCTGTCTGCAGAAGCAAGGGGAATCCCTCCAAACTTGGCCGGTAAGGGACTTAGGGTAAAAAACATGCATACAAGCAGAATTGAAATCAATGTCTTGTTAATCCTTCTTCTCTTCATGAATTCGCACCCTTTCGCATTTGGTTTGGATCTGCCCAATTCCAGAAGGCTTCATCCTCTTTAAGGGTAAGCGTTTTATTTTAGGGCAACAATCTCACAATTTGAATTTGATGTTTAAATTATGAATCGTTCGAAACAGAAAGATCCCATGATGAGGACGAGAATGCCCGTCTCATCGCAGCCCCCATCTCCGGAATTGGCAGTGAAGTAGGCTATGTGTAACCGCTTTACATTGCCTGTAAATTTAGTTATGATGCAGGAATATCGCAACTGATAGCAGAAAGGGGGAACGCTTATGTGGATATTATTTAAAAAACCTAGTGGTTACTTGCGTAAACTTGTACTATCTTACCTTGCATTAACTGTCGTTATTATCAGTTTATTCGGTGGTTATTTTACGAAACGTACCAATGACCTGCTTGCCAAGGAAATATCCAAGGAAAGCTTATATGAGCTTGAGCGCGTTAAATCCTATGTGGAAGACAATTACCTGGAGCGTTATCATAACGCATTATTGGATAAAGCGATGACAACGATTCGAGAATCCAGTATGGAGGAGGTTCATTTCTTCCTGGATCACCCTATCGACGGGAATTATTTCCGTGCAACTCGTTTAGTTCATGATTTGAAAACGCTATCAATTACTCAACCCGGACTGGACAACGTAACGATTGTGTTTGACAGATCGGGGTTCATTGTAGATACGAATTACTTTTATGCAGATCCGCAGCGTTCTCCGAACGGTCCATTAATCGATCATTTACAAACGATTGAGCCCCATAAATGGTTTGTTCGCGATCAAGTGAATGCCGAAGTATCAGACCATAAGGTTCTGTCATATATCTATACCTTGCCTTATAAATCTGCTGGCCCCAATGTCAAAGGCTATATGATTGTGGATGTTAATGCTGAAGAACTGATGAACAATGTGCGTAACATGCTGCGCCACTCAAAGGAGCAAATCTACCTGTTTACAGATACGGGGATGTTATCCTCCGATCTGACAGATAAAGATCCGGTTCTCGATGATAACCAAATTGTTGCGCCTCTCTTGCAGAGTCAAGTAACATCTATCCCTTACCACAATGGCACCGTGCTTTCCGTACTCCCCCCCGAAAGGTCTCAATTGGGGTGGTCTTACGCAAGCATTCGTCCGGTTACCTCCTATTTGTTATTGACGCAAACGTTGAAAAAAGAAATATGGCTCGTCATTGCAAGCATTCTGCTCATTGGTCTGTTATTGTCTTACTTACTGTCCGTAAGATTGGATAAGCCGATTCAGCTCCTGACGTACCGCATCAATCAATTGCATCGACATGTCCGGGATAAGCATCTGCAGGATATGCTGAGTGGTACGTTATCCGTTGATGAGAAGCAGTTCCCCTTTCCTGAGAAGGGTGCATTCGCTGCCGCTCTCCTCACACCTGTCGAGCCTCATCGCAGGGATGAGCTGAGAGAGAAGCTGGAACAGAAGCAGCAACGATTGTCTCTCATCTCAATCCCATGGGGCAAAGAACACATCGCGATCGTGTATCAGTTAGACGATACGGAAGAAACCGATGAAGTGTCACGGGTGGCCGAAATCCGTAACGAACTGAATGCCCTCCGCCTCAAGATCGGGGAGGAACTCAAATTCTCTGCCGGTATCGGTTGTATCGTGGAGGAGGCTGAGCAATTAATCGTTTCATTCACGGAGGCTCAGGAAGCAGTACAGTATAAATTTCTCCTTGGCGAACAGAGTATCGTAATCTATCAGGAAATCAGGACAAGAAGCTCCGTCCTATTGGATTTAATGCCTGGGGAGATATTCGAGAATCTGATCCACGGAGGAACTCGGGAGCAGATCCAACACTACTTTGCCGACATTCATACCCGTATGCAAGCAGAAAGCTATTCGATCCAGGGAATTGAGCTATACCTGAACCAGCTTACGTTGTGTTTGACCAAGATCATGCTGGAAGCCATGACCGGTGACTACGCCTTCAAGAGTCCGAACGAACTGATGAACAGTCATAAAAAAGAAACTTTTACGGCTACACTTCAGTCCCTGGAAGCGCTTAGTCTGGAGTTGGCGGTTCGGCTACAGTACCGACCTGAATCATTGCATTCCGTATTAGCCCATACCTTGAAGTCTTATATCGAGGAAAATCTTCAGCACGACATTTCCTTGGACGAATTAGCAAATGTCACATCTTATTCCAAGCAATTTATTTGTAAGGTATTCAAAGAGCAGTATTCGCAGACCATTGCCGATTATTTAACGAAGATCAGAATAGAGAAAGCCAAAGAGCTTCTGGCAGACGATCGTTTGTCGATTTCAGATGTGGCCGAACAATCGGGTTATAGGAGTCCCGGGTATTTCGGAACTAAGTTCAAACAGTATACCGGTGTAACCCCCATGCAATACCGTAGCATGCCCCCCATTAACAAAAGTGTGGTTCACTCAGGTTAAGGACAAATTCATATAAGTCACTAAAACGTTGTTTCCGGTAAAAAGCCGGCAGTACAACGTTTTTTTTCTGACTGTTTCATATATTTCAGTCTCGTTTCAGATGTTAACATTGAAGCCTGCCAAGAACGCAATTATGATTTGGCTATCACATCGAATACAAGGAGAGAACATTATGAAAACGATTACGTTCCGTTCTTCGATCTGGAAGGACTATGCTAAGTGCAAGTATTTGTTACTTATGCTTGTACCCGCTTTAGTGTATTATTTGATTTTTGAGTACGGACCACTCTACGGGGTGCAAATTGCATTTAAGGATTTCCGGATTCGAGAAGGCATTTGGGGAAGCTCATGGGTCGGTTTGAAGCATTTCCATTATTTGTTCACAGCATCGCAGGACTTTCCGCGAGTCATGAAAAATACCGTTATTCTCAGCTTCTATCATATCGTTTTTGGTTTTCCGGCGCCGATTGTGCTCGCTCTGCTATTTAATGAAATCCGCATCAATGCCTTCAAACGAATTACACAAACGATCAGCTATCTGCCCCATTTTCTATCGTGGGTCATATTAGGCGGATTACTCATTACTATCTTGTCACCGAGTACAGGCGTCGTGAGCGGCCTGATTCATTTTTTTGGATTTGACCCTGTTTATTTCCTTGGGGATCCCGCATATTTTCGATTTACTCTTGTTGTCTCCTCGATATGGAAGGAAATTGGGTGGGGCACCATTATTTATCTGGCTGCACTCTCAGGCATCGATCCCTCCATGTATGAAGCCGCTGTGATGGATGGTGCTTCACGTTGGAAGCAAACTCTTCATATTACGCTTCCAAGCATTCTTTCGGTGATTTGCATCATGTTCATATTCCGGGTCGGCAACATCTTAAATGCGGGATTTGATCAGGTTCTGAATCTTTATAGTCCGAATACTTACAGTGTTGCCGATATCCTGGACACTTACGTGTACCGTGCGGGTCTTACACAGCTGCAATATAGCTTAACCGCAGCCGTGGGACTGTTCAAGAATGTGGTCGCGTTTATCCTGGTCATGCTGACCAATTATGCCATCAAACGAATGGGACAGGAAGGGATCTTATGAGCATGTTAAGCAGAATGAGCCGAGGAGAAATCATGTTCCAGTTTGCAGCGATGACTGTTATTGTTGCGCTATGCATCAGTGTTTTGTATCCGTTCGTTCACGGACTATCCGTTTCCTTAAGCACACCTGAGGAAGCGCTGCGTCCTGGTATTCATTTGTACCCTAAGCATTTCAGCATGTCCTCCTATAAGCAATCCTTCCAAACCAATGGAATATGGGTCGGCTATTTCAATACCTTATTCCGAACGGTCGTGGGGACCTTCTTGTCCTTAGTCGTTATGACGCTTGGCGCGTATGCGCTGTCGAAGAAATACCTGCCCCACCGTCATTTTTATACGATGTTGATTGTATTGACGATGTTTTTCAGCGGAGGGCTAATCCCAACGTTTTTACTCATTAAGAGCATAGGTCTCTACGATACACGTTGGGCTCTGATCATTCCCGGTCTCATCAACACCTTTTATATGATCATTATGCGCAATTTTTTTATGGAGCTGCCACAGGAATTAGAGGATTCTGCCAAAATCGACGGCGCTAACGATATTCAGATCCTCTGGCGAATTGTTGTGCCGATCTCCAAGCCGATTCTGGCCACAATTGGACTGTGGATGGCTGTGTATCATTGGAACGAATGGTTCCACGCACTCATCTATATCCAGGATCAATCCAAGATCGTGCTGCAAATCCTGCTTCGCCGCCTCATTGTGGAGAATGATGATATGCAGATGCGGGAATTGATGGCGCAGGCCTCCGAGGACGAGGTTGTATCCGAGTCGGTTAAGGCTGCTGTCCTTATGATAGCCACAATCCCCATACTGGTTGTGTATCCATTTATTCAGAAGTATTTTGTCAAAGGCATAATGATCGGTTCACTAAAGGGATGATGCCCATAACTATTGAAGGGAGTGATGCCTAACGCATCTTCTGCATCTTAGCGGTAGATTGAACTCCATGGCTTCATAGCGTTATTCTATAAACTAATAAAAGGGAGGCTTCACCATGAAACATCAAGGTTTGAAAATGACAATCGCATCCGTACTCGCCGCATCTGTTGTCTTGAGCGGCTGCACCAAAACGGAAGTAACGCCGAGTCAAAGCGGCAATCCAACGCCGCAGGTACAGAAACCTGTAGAAATAAGCTGGCTTAGCTTTGACTTTCCCGAGCAAGACGGTTCCTTGGTACAGAATTGGATAGAAAAGAAATTCAATGTCAAAATCAAAAATATGCGTATTGACCGGCAAAACTGGAAAGACCAGCTCAATTTGAGATTAGCCACGAATGAGCTTCCCGATATGTGGTTGCTTTGGGGGACGGCTGATGTAAGCACGTATTCCCAGCAAGGTCTGCTGGCTGAACTGCCCATCGAGGAAATCAAAAAGAAGATGCCAACACTTGCTGAGTTTATTGATAAGAATCAGCCGAGTGCGTGGAACGACGGCCTCATTAACGGCAAAAGCTACGGTATTCCGATTACCAACCTTGAAGGTGTACTCCCCCTTCATCCGTTTTATAACGGGGATTGGCTCAAAGCCATTGGATATAACCAGCCTCCCACAACATTGAAAGAGCTGGAAGATGTCCTGTATAAATTCCGCAATAATGATCCAGACGGCAATGGCAAGAAAGATACCTTTGGCTTGACTGGTTACGGGAAGACTGGGGCGGCGGACTCCTTTCAGTACGTATTCGGCGCCCATCATGTACATCCCAAATCCTGGTCCAAAGATAAATCCGGCAATCTGGTCTATGGGATAACGACAGAAGGTGCTCGCGAATCGTTTAAGCTGCTCAACAAATGGTTTAAAGATGGCGTCCTCGACCCGGAATTCATTACAAATGACGGCAAAAGAAATGACTTCGAGAACAAACGCGTGGGCATTTCAACCGAAAACTGGAGCAACTTTAGAGAAAACGGCAAAATCGGGCAGTTAGCTAAAAAAAATGGCATCAACCTTATGGTTGGCAAAGCGCTTGAAGGTCCATACGGACCCGGCAAATTGGCCATGTGGGGCTTAACGGGCAATTATATAGGCATGAGCGTTGATGCAGGCAAGAATCCGGCTAAGAAAGAAAAAATATATGAAATTCTTAATTCGTTCTACTCCGATAAAGACAGCTACTTGATGTCCCAATTTGGGGAAGATGGGGTACATTACTCGATGGAGAACGGAAAACCTGTAATTAAGGACGATTTCAAGGATAGTAAGAAGCGGATCAATATGGGATTCGGCAATTACTATGGCCTGCTTTCACGTAAATCGAAAGCGTTCGAGCCGTTTACTTACTCTGCAGAAGAGATTGCACAGCGGGACCAGCTGGCCCAAGGGGTAGAGCGCGTCGTCAATGAAGCGAAATTCATCATCCCATCAGCTGTCAAATATCCGGATTTGGTCAATATCGAACAGGAATACTTCATTAAGTTTATTACAGGAGAAGTAGATACAGATAAAGGTTTTGACCGTTTTGTGGAAACATGGAACAAGTCGGGAGGCAAAGAAATTACTGAGGAAGTCAATAAGATCTACAAGGAGCTTTCCGTAAAAAAATAAGGCAGCTCGCATAAGAGGAGTACATGATGATCTACAATCAACTTGAATTTCATAATGTTGTGGAATTGGAAGAAAACAAACTATTCCCCGGACTGCGCTTACATCGATATCCAAGAGACGTACGGAATCGATTAAGTACAAGAGGATCCCATATATCCACACAATCCAGCGGTTGCGAGATTCGCTTCGTCACCGATGCCGAGGCCGTGAGGCTGTCGATCTCCTCACTGGAAGAAGACGGAGATCTGATCGTGTTTAAAGGTGATTACTTTCACTCCAACCACCGATTGCAAACAGGTGTCAGACGTACGCTTTTATTAGAAGAGCCCGAACGCTTCAAGAGGGAAAGCCCTGACAGGAAGTTGGCGGAAGAGTCGTCTTTATCGTTCTCGCCCCATGTGTGGAGGATAATGACTTGCCGCTATACAGCGGTATTTCACGAGTTGGATACTTTGGGTCGGAGTGTCCGCCCGCCGCATCAGAACGAAGTGCCTGCGTTAAGATGGCTTGCCTACGGTTCGTCAATCACGCATGGAGGCGCCGCAATCCATTACTACAATTGCTATGCTCAACAGGCCGCAAGACGTCTTGGCGTTGATGTTCTTAATCTCGGTTTGAGTGGCTCGTGTCTCTGCGAGAAAGAAGCTGTGGATTACATTGCAAATCGGAATGACTGGGATATAGCTACGCTGGAGCTAGGAGTCAATATGAGAACGCTCTTTACACCTGAGCAGTTTAAAGAACGGGCATACTATTTAATCCAGACCGTGATTCAGAAGCAGCCTCAGAAGCCTGTGGTCGTCATTACCGTCTATCCGAATGCGGCGACCTATTCGCACATGGATTATCCAGCCAGCAGGAATGAAGCTCAATTTAATCACATATTACGAGAAATCGTCGCCGAACTGGACCACTCTTCGCTTTATCTTATTGAAGGTTACGAGATTATGAAGGAAATGTCATCGCTTGTATTTGATTTGCTTCACCCTTCCGATTACGGCCACATGCTCATGGGTGAGCATATGGCCGCAAAGCTGAGGGAAATTCTTCAAGTTAGGAGTGAGAAATCATGACAGCCTTTCATTCTGATGCTCCTGTATTGATCTATGGAGCCACTTTTGCCGGTCTAGGGATGGCATACAGCTTAGGCAAACAGTCCATTCTTGTTGAGAGGTCCTCACTAGTTGGTCATGAATATGTTAACAGCTATCGTCCGGGACACGGGCTTGCCAACAGACCGACTTCCGGTATCGGACAGGAGTTATATGACGAGCTTGTCAGGCGCAATATTGTGCAAGCGGACGGCGCCGTCCACCTTCCCGGTATTTCACCGGTTCTGTATCATTTCATTCGAAAGCATGACCTGAATATACGTATGATGACGGAAATCACCGAAGTAAGATCATCAGAAGACGGATATGAAGTGATGCTTTACAACACTTCAGGCTCGCAAACGGTGCAAGTCCGAAACATTATTGATACGACTTCAACCTGCGGCTCATCTCATCTGTGGAATCCCCCCATCCTTGCAAAAAGCATTAATGCTATTCTTGATGGTCCTCCACTGGCAGCATCGATAGGCGATTCCGGGCGAAGCTACGAAATGGTACAAGGAGGATTTCCATCGGAGATTTATTTCCAATTTAAGGTAGATAACAAGGACAATTGGATCGTGGCTCGTGACAAATTACATCAATTCTGGATGAACAGGCCGAAGATGCTTCGTCCATGGAAATTGGCGGCAG
Source organism: Paenibacillus sp. 2RAB27 (assembly GCF_052115445.1). Lineage (NCBI taxonomy): Bacteria > Bacillati > Bacillota > Bacilli > Caryophanales > Paenibacillaceae > Paenibacillus > Paenibacillus sp. 2RAB27. The sequence goes on along the minus strand of NZ_JBFRGR010000004.1, from coordinate 365,877 downwards.
TTGCCGATACGTTCGATATTAAGGTAAACAAGGGAGCTCAAGTCGCGGCAATGGGCTCGAGCTGGCTGCCCTCTTGCGCTTATGATAATTTCATGGAAGCCTTCGAAGCAGGACTATCCTATGCAAAGCAGGAGGTGAGCCCGAATGATCTTATCAGAGATTGTAAATAAGTCCGTTATTGAAACCCTTGCTCATAATCATTTATTTGATAACGAATATGACATTATTGTTGTAGGACTTGGAACTGCCGGGGCGATAGCTGCTATCACAGCAGCGAAGATGGGGTTGAAGGTGCTGGGTATCGAGCGACTCAATTGTATGGGGGGCGTGGGTACGGCCGGTGGTGTGCTTGCTTATTATTACGGTTCCAAGGGCGGCTTCTACGAAGAAATTGATAAGCAAGTTCTAGAACTGGAACGCGATTCTTACACACCCCAGGTGACGGTGAACGGCGAGTTGAAGAAGTATGTGATGGAACAGAAGGCGCTGGAGGCAGGTGTTGAATTATGCTATGAGGCAACTGCAACTGGCGTCTATCTGGAAGGGTTGACGGTCAAAGGGATACGCTGGATCGACGCTGATGGCGTTCATACCGCTGGAAGCCGCATCGTTATCGACAGCTCGGGAGATGCAGAGGTATGCACGATGGCCGGCTGTCCGACTCGTAAAGGACGCGAGAGCGACGGCCAATCCCAACCTTTTTCTAATGTCATCGTCGCCTTGGAGAAACAAAGAGTTACTTTTGTTTATACCGATTCCGGCTATGTGGATCAGGCAGATGAAGAGGATTTGACTCGGGCGATTGTCGATTCTGCGCTTCTGCATACGCACTTGAAGGATCGATACGACGATCAGCAGCGGTTTCTCCGCCTAGCACCGCTGCTTGGTATCCGCGAAGGAAGGTTTATCGAAGGCGAGTCCAATCTTACCTTTAATGGTTACCTGCACAATCGCCTCACCGATCAGCCCTTATTTTACGCATATGCTAATTTGGATAATCATAGTAAGGACGTTGCATTCGAAAGCGAAACTCAGCAGGATTGGACCGTAGCAGGCAGCATGTGGGGCGTAAACTTCTCAGTCCCTGTCCCGCTCGGGGCACTCATCCCCAAAGGAATGAAAGGCCTAATCGTTGCAGGGCGGTGCCTGGCGCTCGACCATGATCTTGCCCCTTGTGTGCGGATGAAGCGGGATATGCAGAAGTGCGGAGAAGCGGCGGCTATGGCGGCCTATCTGGCTACCCGGCATCAAACAGATCTCTTGAACGTACCTTATGATGAATTAGCGGCACTACTAAGATCAACCGGATGTTTGAATCCGCACAATCATGTGGGAATGAAGGATCGAATCGCCTACGAGGATGAGAAGAATCCGATTATTCATTGGTTGAACGAAACGGTAAACATTCAGAAAGGCTTAAGCAGTGAAAAGCCAGGCCTAGCCATATGGTCAGCAATAAGAAACGGTCCCTCCATGAAACCGCTGCTTCTCGAATGGCTGCAACAGCAGGAGAATGAACATTTGCGCAAGCACAGTTCCTTTGCATTAGCCCTTATGCAGGATGAAGCAGCGCTTCCTATGCTGCGAGCTATGGTCGTGGAACGCGATTCCTTCGTGCCGAAAACGAGCATCAAATATAATAATGCCAGAGGATATACAGCGATCTATTTGCTGGGTAAATTAAAGGACACGGTTATTGTGCCTGAATTGATCGCCTTGTTATCCGATTCTTCCGGAATAAGAAATATAAATGGTTCTACCGAATTTATTGCAGACGATGAAGAGCTATACTTTCAATACTTCACGTTCAGCCTCATGGCATTGTTCAAAATCGGGGACGCACATGCTCATCTGCGCAAGGAAATTGCTGCAGTTATAAGGAAAAGGGTTGAGCAACAGCAGATATCCTTGTCAATTTCGTTTAAACAAACTCGCAGCGACTTTTCGCCTATTCGCTTCTCGATGGAGCATAAAATAAGGCGAATCTCCTCGAATTTCCTTCGCAAGTGGGATGACATTCAAACGCAAAAAATTGCAGACTGATCCGAGAAAAGAAACAGCGGCGGACTAGGAAACGGAAATATGTCCTAGACTGCCGTTTTTGTTGCTGCCACTATTGGCATCGGTGAGCACCTTGAGAGCCGCTGGCCCCGGCATAGTAGAAAGCCCTAACGGCATTTACATCGCCTGGCATGTGTTCGAAGATTATGCTTCCTGCGGTAGTGTGGCAGTGCGGGAAACGGTTCTTTATGCCATTAACCGGTACGTGAACCATCTCCTGTACGTTACGCCTGTCAAAAGGGGGCAAAACATCGAAGTTATCGAAGATGTCATTCCTTTATATGATGTAGAGGTATGCGTTCTACTGCCTACCAGAGCGAGCCGCGTATACTTAGTGCCTCAATTCAAAAAAACCTTAGAAATCAGATACGATTCCCAAGGTTTACATACAGATCTCGCTTACTATTTCACTTCCACCCAAGCCCCTTGCTTGTCTGCCGAAGCCATCTCAGCGACAGCAATTTCAATCGTTTCCCGTGTACTAGCCGGCGTTGCGGTTGTAACCGATTCCCCTGCGAGAAGCGTCTCAATGAAATATTTCAGCTCCAAGTAATAGCCCATCTCTGGTGATAGCTCTGGATTGAATCCAGCCGCATCATTCGGGTTCACTTTCAGGCCGCTCGCGCCAAAAATAATGTTCGCTTTCTCGAAATTGACACGGTACTGCATATCAAAGCCATAATCACCTTCGAGCGTCCAGTCAGCTTGCGCATTGATAACTTTGCCATCCCCGTACAAATAATTCGTAGACACGACATCATAGCCGCTGCCTGGAACTACATTTCGTGCCAAACACGAAACGGATTCAGGTTTTCCGAACAACCAATTAACCATATCGATATCATGAACATGCATATCGAGTAAAGCTCCGCCGCTCTTCTCTTTATCGATTAGCCATGGTCCCCAAGTCGGAGTAGCGCCGCCGCGGTAGAAATAACCGCTTGTTACTTTACCGTAAGTCCCCTTCTCTACAGCTTCTTTCAAATACACATAGGCTGGCCAAAAGCGCAGACACTGTCCAATCATCAATTGCTTGCCATTCGCTTCAGCAGCTGCAATCATCTCTTCACACTCTTGCGGATTCGAAGCCATTGGCTTCTCACATAGCACGTGCAGACCTTTATTTAGACATTCAATCGTAATATCACGGTGCAGGTAAGTCGGGAGAGCTAGATCCACGTAATCCAACTGTTCTTTTTCAATCATTTCGGACACACTAGTGTACTTCGCATAGAGGTTGAAATCGATCGCCGAATCACCTGTATCAATATTTCCAGCAACCGCGTTGCCTTCTAGCTTAACCGGGTCAATATCACATAACGCTACAACTTTAATCGCAACACCTTCTGCTTCTAGGCGTACATAATTCTCCAAATGTGTTCTTCCCATGAAGCCTAGTCCAACTAGTCCGATTCTTAGCATGATTATTTCCTCCCCAGAATAGCATCCATTGCGCCTGATGTGTTATAAACAATTTGCTCACCGTGATGCGTATAGCCTGGGATCATTTCAGCGATCACATAGTCATCATAACCGACGGATTGAAGGGCTTTCATCACTTCCGGATAATTCACATCGCCTGCAAGCAGGTCAACGAAACCATGCAAACCGCCAGCTGCGCGGCGATAATCTTTGAAATGTACTTTTTTAATACGATGGCTCAAAATAGAAATCCAGTGCTCCGGATACCCGGAGAATATAACATTCCCTACATCGAAATATGCACCTACATAAGGTGAATTTACTTTATCAATGAAATCCCGCATTTCCAGCGGTGATAATAAAAATTTGTTCCACACATTTTCAATCCCAATCGAAACCTTCAAAGACTCGGCAACGGCCGAAAGCTCCTGAATGGCTTCAAGGGAGTAGTCATAGGCTTGGTCATATGGAACCACTTCAGAGTCAGGGATGAAATCAACACCTACCGCACCAGGTACGACCAAAATCGTATCAACACCAAGTGCCGCGGCGTGCTCTAGCTGCTTCTTCACAATGTCTTTCGCCTTCTGACGCGTTTGCGGGGCACTGCTTGTCAAGGAATAAGACCAGAATAAGCCTGTCGCTAAGCTGCTTACCTCAATCCCTGTTTCATCAGCATGCTGGCGGTACGCACGAACTTCACTTTCCGTGCTTTCCAGACTAAGTTCACCCGTTTCGTTCAAAGCTAACTCAATGCCGTCGAATCCGGCTTTTTTCGCAGTCGTAATGCAATCTTTCACGCTCATAGAGCCTGGAAATGACCAAATATTTATCCCTTTTTTCATTGATAATCGCCTCCGCTTCTTTCCTTTATTATAAAAGAGTGATGTCCCATTGGATTTATCTATTAAGCCGAATTATTTGCACTTTAGCTAAATTGAATGTGGTAAAATGGCTATATTCGGGAAGAAAATCGCCTAGAGAGGACGGACACCATGGATTTCCCAAGAATCTATTTACAGGAATCACTTTCGATCGAAGCGCTCATTTCCTTTCACTATTTTGAATATGCCAAAGGCTTTGTTTTCGACGGTGAGCAGCATGACTTCTGGGAAATTCTCTACGTGGACAAGGGGGAAGTCGAGGTCCGTGCCGACGATGTCATCCATACCCTCCAGCAGGGGAATATGATTTTCCACAAACCGGAGGAGTTCCATACCGTTCATGTCAGACATGCGCATAAGCCGCCGAATCTCATCGTTATCGCCTTCGTCTGCCATTCTGAGGCTATGTCTCAGCTAGCTAATAAAGTCGTATCGTTAGGCGATCGCGAACGCAATATGCTTTCAATCATCACGCAAGAGGGATTTCATGCGTTCCTCCCTCCCTTCGATTCTCCTTCCGTTCATTTGTTAGAAAGAAACGAAGAGGCATCGTTTGCTAGTGAGCAGCTCATCAAAGCTTATTTAGAAATTCTCCTTATCACCCTTATCCGTAAACTAGAAGCTCGGGGAAACGTTCAGGAAGCTCAGAAATTGAAACAGTCCTCGTTGCAAAAGGAGAAAGCTGAGGTTGGGCTCGTCGGTCAGATTATGGCCTATTTGAGCGATCATCTGGCAGATTCCTTTACCCTTGATGACCTCTGCCAAACCTTTCACCTGGGCAAAAGTCGTATGAAGGAGCTCTTTCAATCCCAGAAGGGTATGGGCATTATGGAAGCCTTCAAATTACTCAAAATCGAGCAAGCCAAAACCTATATGCGTGAAGGCCCTTATAACATAACAGAAATTGCGAGCTTGCTTGGTTACACAAGCATTCATTATTTTTCTAGAGATTTTAAGAAAACCGTCGGGATGTCACCATCGGATTATGCGAAATCTGTGAAAGCTAGGGTACAGCGGTAAACGGAATACTTACACAAGAAACAGCCTGCCAGTAGATTTCTCTACTAGCAGGCTGTTTTTTTCAATATAACGCATATGCAATTATTTCATTACTTTGATTAAACGTTTAGCGATTCCCGTTGGCGTATCAATGGCTTCATAGACATTAATCGTGAATGGGGAGCTGAATTGATCCAAATTAGCCCCTGTCGCATCAAGGATTTGGCTGCCACTAATTAACTTATTAGGCCCATTAAAAGAGGCGTCTTTAGAACCTACAACACGTCCTAAGCTATCCACGATCTCAAATCTTAATTTGGAGAAATTGTTATCAACCACAACATTTGGAGCCTGTGTAATAGTTAGATCCAATTTCACCTTGTAGCTGTATGTCCCCATCGCATATTGCATATTAACGTTTATGTCCTTGAACGTCACATCAATTGGGTACAAGGAAATAATATTATCCGTCGTTTCCTTCTGAAGGTCCGTTTGCAACGCAGCAATCGTCGTCGTATATGGAGCTGCAGCCTGTGCATCTAATATTTTCAAAGCAAAACTTTCACTATCTTCGGATTGTGGAACAATATAGGAATAGCTGACCACATAGCTCAATCCAGGATTCAGCATCGTCGTCACATTCGTTTGACGAACACCTTGGTAGGAGGCACCTAGCTTACTTGTTAGCTCCGTCAAGAATGCTGGTGTTGCTACTGGCGTTGTGCTTGCGTTCGTTAATTTGAACTTCACTACGGCTGTCTTATAGCCCTCACCTGGATTCTCATGCAAATGCAGCTCCATTAAGGATACTTCCGTCGACTTATCAATCACTTTGGCTTGTGCATTGAAAGTGATCGGTTGACCGATCGTATACGCGGCTGCGGTTGTATTAGCCCCATCTACTGGCCAGTTCATAGCCAACTTAGCTGTTGCCAATTCCGAAGGTTGTCCTCCGTCTTTCGGAACAAACGTATCTGTCGATAGCACGACGACATTCGTTAACGTCACACCGCTTTCCACTGGGATCGCGTAGTGGATGTAGGTCGTTTCTCCTGCTGCCAAGACAACTGGCGCCACTTCTGTACGTTTTCCTTCATAATTCTTCGACTCTGATTGAGCATCTATACGGAATGCGGGTACCGTTTCACGACCTGCTCCCGGATTGTTTACAAGAACAGTCACAACGGCTACACGACCAGCTGCTGTGTTCTGTAGGGAAGATTCCACCGTCTTATACGTAAGTCCTGAATTCACACCAGAAATCGTGAACTCTTGTCCCCACTCTGCACTAGCGATGCTTTCCAGTGCTGCACTGCCCGTACCGCCATACCATACTTGATTAGTTGGCATTGAAAGCAGCGTAGTCTCTACCTTCGGATAAGCATACAAGTCGACGTTCACGAACGAAAGGCTTTCAATCCTACCGATTTCCTTCGAATCAATCGCTGCGAAATAAACAAGCTCTGCAATTTCCTTTGGTTGCAGGGAAGCTTTATTACTTGCACTTGGTTTCAGCGTGTAAGAGATCCCGCTAGATGTTTGCACGCGAAGCTCGTGCTCTGGCACACGATTTTGCGTTGTGCCGCCATTGTACAAGCGAACTGTCACAGCAAGCTGTGAGCCAGTCGCAGTCGGCGTTTCACCTACACTTTTGATAGCAGCGCGAATATCCTCCGTTAACCCATAATTCACAGTTGGTGCGACAACAGTTGGCGTGGAAGGCTCCGCAGCCCATGCTGCGGTACCTCCTTGAACGATCATTGCTCCCAGCATAATGGCTGTTAGACTGGATTTCCATGGTCTTTTTTTCATCTATAACGTCTCCCTTAATATGAATTTCAATGATGCTATTTGGCAGCTGGTGATGCAGTTGGTTGTGCGGATGCTGCAGGGCTTGTCACCTTTTGACCGTCTTTCAAAGTGTTCTGTCCAGTGATGACCAGTTGTTCGCCTTCCTTCACGCCTTCCAGCACTTCTTGGAATTCGCCGTTAATGCGTCCAAGCTTCACTTTCCGTTTCAAGTATTGGTCACCTTGTTGAACGAACACGAAGGTATCGGATTCTTCACGAATGATACTAAGTGTAGGCACGACAGCAACGTTCTCTTCCGTCTCTGTTGTCAATTGGACCAGATAACGTCCACCCGGTTGAATCGTACGATCTGGATTCGGAATATCCAATTCCAGCGTATAAGTTTTGGAAGCAGCACTCATGATTGGCGCTAAGTAGCTAATCTTAGCTGTCCCTTTTTTATCAGGCGTATTCGGGTTATAGTACACGAGCTCCTTCTTGTTTTTCACAAGTTGGTAGTTCGTTTCAGCTAGCTCAGTTTTGATTTTGATAGGATCGATCTGCTGAACTTGACCAACCTTTCCTGCTGCTGCAGATGCTGTTTGACCAACCACGACATTGAAATCTGTCAGAATACCGCTGCCTGGAGCTTTCACTTCGAAATTATCCAAAGAGCGAGTAGCATCCTCCAATGTTAGACGTGCGGATTCTGCTTGTGTTTCAATGCTGGAGATAGAATCCGTATTATCGAATGCGGATAACTTACTATGCGCAGCATCTAAGCTCATTTGAGCATTATCCAACGCTTGCTTAACTTGGTCTACCTGGCGCTGAACCGCAACTCCAGCTTCAAAATCATTTCTGATTTTGTTGTAATCTTGCTGAGCGTTATTCAAAGCCGTTTGTGTACGAGCTACGTTATCAGCTAAATCTTTCCGTGTATTCACTTTATTATCTCGAGCTTGCTGCAAGGAATCCTGTGCACTCTTCACTTGAAGCTCACTCTTCCGTTTAGCAGATAAGGCATCTGTATTATCAATAACGAAAAGGACATCACCTTTCGTCACATATTCGCCTCGTTTCTTCAGAACTTCCGTAACTTCGCCATTCGCTTTCGCCATCACATCGAGTGTTGTTCCGGCTACAACATCTGCCACCTGTTCAATCGGATTACTTATTTTCTGAAGCTTGATCGCTTCCGTTTTGACCGCTTTAGGCGTTAACTGTACGGTTGCCGCATCCTTAGCTCCTGGTGCCGAGCAGGCTGTTGCCAACACCGTCGCAGCGGTTAACAGCGTGATGACCCCCATCCAGCGATATTTGCTATGCCCTCTTCGTGAACCTTCGTTAATCATCGATGTGCCTCCTTATACTTCTAACGAACTCGTTGTCATTTTTTCTTTAGCTTTTTTCCGATTAAACATGTTGCTAATGCGGTTTTTCATACTTTCGATCAACTCGTAAACAATAGGTACAACGACTAGCGTCAAGAGCGTCGAAGTAATCAATCCACCAATAACAACAACCCCAAGACCTTTACCGATCAATCCGCCTTCTGCAGAGATCCCGAGCGCGAGTGGCACTAACGCCATAATGGTTGCTCCGGCTGTCATGATAATAGGACGAAGTCTGATTTTCCCTGCTTCAATAAGCGCATGACGAACGGTATAACCTTCTTCGCGCAACTGTTGTGCACGGTCGATCAGTACGATCGCATTCGTTACGACGATACCAATCAACATGAGGAACCCGATCATGGAAGTTACGGTTAATGGTTCTCTAGCAATGACGAGTCCTAAGAGCCCTCCAATAACAGCTAGAGGAAGTGAGAACAGAATCGCAAATGGTGCACTTGCGTTCCCGAACGCCAATACCATGATCAAGTAGACGACGAAGATCGCAGCAGCCATGGCCACAAATAACTGGGTAAAGCTTTCGTTAACATCTTCGGATACGCCTGTAATTTGCGGTGTAACACCCTCTGGAAGCTCTAGCTCTTTCAAAGCCGAACTTAGCTTGGCACTTACTGCCGTCTTATTGTCTGAATTAATTTTGGCAGAAACTTTCACGAGTTGCGCCTGATTCTCTCTTGCAAGGGAAGCAGCGCCTTTCGTTTCATTGATTTTGGCAACTTCCTTCAATAGAATGGTCGAGCCATTCTGAGCCGTTAACGGGATATTACCCAACTTCTCAAGGGAATCTTTGTCTGTTTTTTCCAATGAAACCGTTGTTGTATATACAATATTATCGAATTTCATATCGCCTAGATTTTGCTTTTGAATCCATGTACGTGCTGAATCTCTTACGGAAGCTGCGCTTAGGCCATAGGCTCTAGCTTTCTTCTGATCAACAGCAATTTCAATTTCTGTTTTGGCATCGCTCAAATTGTCGGCAACTTCGGAAAGCTCAGGGAACGTGTTTAATTTCTCTTTCACCACTCTAGCTGCTTTCTCTAATTGAAGTTGATCATCACCTTGGAGAGTGTAGGCGAAGTCCGTACTTGACACTCCGAAGTCACCTTCCATAGATTTAGGTTCAACTTCAGAACCACTCGGCAATTCAGATAAAATATAAGCTTTCGTTTGATCCTTCACTTGTTCAGGATCCACTTTGTCATTCACTTCAAGGAAGATTTGAGACGCATACGGAATTTGCTCATCATCTTTACCCGCATAACCAACAAGTGCTTCAACAAATTTAAATACCGGTTCGCCTTTTGAATCCTTCAGGTCTAACAACACCGTTTCGATTTCTTTTGTTTTGCTATCCGTCGCATCAAAGGATGTTGAATAAGGCAATTTTAATTGGAAATACATGATGTGCGATGGACCTGATGCAGGTAAAAAGGCAACTGATAAGAACGGAATCGTTCCAGCCATCGTCCCAATGAGCATGACTAAAGCGACTAGAAGCGTTTTAATTTTATTTTTTAAACTCCACGTGAGCACTTTTTCATAAAACATGGTCAACTTCGTTGGCTTAGTTTCATCATGCTGTACTTTACCTGGTTTACTACGCAGCACTAGTAATTTCGAAAGCATCGGAATAACCGTTAAAGCTACAATTAAAGATGAAAGAAGTGCACAAGCAATCGTTAAAGCGAAAGGTCGGAAGAAACCACCTACAACCCCAGTTACCAAAGCAAGTGGAGCAAATACCCCTACAGTAGCCAAGGTAGATGACGTAATCGCCATCGAAACTTGTTTCGTTGCCAAAGCAATAACGGATTCTTTCCGTTCCTGCGCTTTTTCCAAGGAAGCATAAATGTTCTCAATAACAACAATCGAGTCATCGACAACCCGTCCAACCGCGATAAATATACCACCAAGTGTCATCGTGTTGAGCGTGAGGTTTAATTGCGACATTAATAATAATGTGATCAAAATGGAGAGCGGAATCGAGACGAGTACGATCAACGTCATTCGTACATTGCGTAAGAAGACAAGAATCATAAGTGAGGCAAGAACCGCGCCTACAATCCCTTCACGGACAAGTCCAGAGATCGATTCTTTGATTTGATCCGCACTGTCAAAGGTGCTTTTGAACGTAATGTTCGGTAACGTTGTTTTCCATTCTGTAATGTTCTTCTCAATTTCATCGGAGAATTCAACGGCATTCGCACTGCCAGCTTTGTATAAAATCATCCCAATTGCTGGCTTGCCATCTAAACGTCCATTGAAGTCGGATTCGCTAATGGCCTTTATTTTGGAGACTTGATCCAAGGTAACAATGGCACCTTTAGGCGTCGTAATCTCTACTTTTTGCAGATCATACAAACTGGATAAGTTGCCTGTTACTCGGGTCATTTTGCTATTACCATCGATTTCAACAGAACCGATCGGTGTTTTCGTCGCCGCGGTATTAATCGCATTGCTCACCATGCCTGGTGACAAACCGTAGACATCTAAGGCTGATGCATCTAGCTCAATATCGAGTGAGGTGTCTCTAGCCCCGATAATGTCCATATGATCGATCCCTTTAATACCTTCAAGACCTGGTTTAATCGTATCTTTGAACGTTTTATCAAGCTCTGTTTGGCTGACTCCCTCGTTCGCATAAGCGACTAAATAGTTGGATGGGAAGGATGCTGCACCGAAGGTAGATGCTTTAGGAGCACCTGCCGTTGCCGGTAAGGAAACCGTGGAAAGGGCATCCTGTACTGCTAGCTTCTTTTTGTCAACATCGACATTCTGTTTGAACAAAATAATAACCATGGAGAAATTATCACTGGAAGTGGACTGGATGGAATCTAAATCTTCCAGATTCGCCAGCTTCTTCTCAATGGGTACCGTAATTTCATCCATAACGTCTTTAGGTGCGCCCGTGTAGGTCGTTGTAACGGCCACAACAGGGAAGGAAACGTTCGGCATGTTCTCTTCCTTGAGCTGTGTTGCTGAATACAAGCCGCCTACAAAAAGCATGATCATGATGATGAATAACGCGGAAACGTTTTTCATCGAAAACTGTGTGAGTCGATTCATTCCTGTACTCCCCTCAACTAATGATTGTGAGATAAAGAATACAGGTTCAATATGAACTCAATATGAACAAAACAAAAAAACTTGGTGAACAATCCCAAGTTTCTTGTTCAACTCTTTTTAGTTGGTGAGTGCGTTGTCGGTAACGTTATAAGAAATCCCGTGCCTTTGCCTACTTCACTTTGCACCTCAATCGATCCATCGTGCATATCAATGATCTTCCTAACAATAGCAAGTCCAAGACCACTGCCGCTATCACGCTGCCTGGCTTGATCCACCTTATAGAAACGGTCAAAAATACGACCTTGTTCATCGATTGGAATACCGATCCCGTTATCTTGAACCCATATTTGAACCCGGTCACGCAGTGGAACAAGCTTAATATAAATATGTCCACCCGTAGCTGTGAATTTAATCGCATTACCAATCACATTTATCCACACTTGACTTAATTGATCGCTGTCTGCAAATATTTTCACACGAGGCAGGGCTAGATCCAGATCCAACTCTTTCAAAGACCATTGAGGTTCATAGAAAACAACAATACGACGCAACTGCTCGTCCAAATCATAGATCGTTGGATGAAACGGATGATGTTCGGATTCCAGCGAAGCTAGCTTCAGTAGATTCTCACTTAGACGAGAAAGACGTTCACTCTCACGTTCTATGATCTCCAAGTATTTGTTCCGATCATTATCATCGATATCCGACTCCCTTAACGCTTTGGAAAAGCCGCGAATTGAGGTCAGTGGAGACTGAATCTCATGTGAAACATTTGAAACGAAATCCTGACGCATCTGTTCCAGCTGCTTAAGCTCGCCAGCCATATGGTTAAAGCTCTCTGCGAGTTTGCCTAATTCGTCCTTATTACTTACATTCACATTGACGTTAAAATTACCTCGAGCCAGCTTCTCTGTCGCTAGGGTCAGCTTCTTCAAAGGATTCACTAAATATCGCGAAGCGATTAGAATAAGAATGCTCCCCACACTGAGGACGATGCCGAGAACTGATACGATCAATGTCTGGAGTTGGCCGCGTGCAGCATCTGTGATGTTCGTATGTATGAATAATGCGTAGCTCTGATCGCCAACGATCAGCGGCACGCCGACTTTAATGCCGTTAATGCCGCGTAAAGGTGCACTGAAATCCAGGCTTTTATAGATATGACCCTTCAATACGTCAGCAACTTCGGACGATTGTATGGGCGGCCTCCCTTTTACATCCACAGGAGTCTGCCCTAATGAAACGCCGCTGGAATCAAATAGTGTGAACAAATAATTTTCATTCAGTCGATTGCTTCCTGCTACAAAGGAATACAGGTTCTTCGGCTGCACTTCATTGCTTAACGTGACAATTTGATTTCCTACGGCTAACATCTCAGATTGAAATTTTGTTGATATCATGTTCGTAAAAAAGTACTCGGCCAAAGGAAATGCGACAAGCACACTGACCACTACAATCGCCAGAAAGGTTAAAACCACTCGCAAATATAGCGATTTGATCATACCTTCACCTCAAGCCTATAACCTAATCCGCGTATCGTTGTAATTTGAAAACCATCCGAATAGGGCTCAAAGCGTTCCCGCAAACGTTTGATATGGACATCAACCGTTCGATCATCACCTTCATAATCCATCCCCCAAATTTGCTCAATCAGCTGGGTACGCGTAAAGATTTGACCCGCATGACTTGCGAACTTGTAGAGAAGTTCAAATTCCTTCAATGGCAACGTAATCCGTTGGTCTTGATAGCGTACTTCAAATGTTGTACGATCGATGGTCATTCCACCAATGAGAATGACTTGTGAGGAATGAATCCGGTATCGCTTTAACAACGCCTTGACTCTCATGACTAACTCTACAGGATCAAAAGGCTTTACTAAATAATCGTCGGTGCCGAGCTGAAAACCTTTTACCTTATGAATAGATTCACTCTTCGCGGTCACCATCAACAACGGAAGTTCCGGGTAATGCGATCGCAATTCTCGGCACAGCTCCCAGCCATCCATCAGCGGCATCATGACATCCAGCACGACTAAGTCAGCAGGAACGGATTCCATAAGACTTAGCGCCTCTTGGCCATTGCTGGCTTGCACAACCGTTAGGCCTTCCCCTGCCAAATAAACGCGGATCAACTCTCGGATATCAGCGTCATCATCAACAACCATAATACGAGTCATGCAGGCACCGCCTTTCTCCAACCATACAACTACAGTAAATAAGCGATCGGATCCTTAGAACCCGCTTCTTCGAAACCTTTCAAACGCAAACGACAGCTATCGCATTCACCACAAGCTTCTGCTTTACCATTGTAGCAGGATGTTGTCAGTTCATAAGGAACACCGATTTTCAATCCTTCTTCTATGATCTTCGCTTTTGTCCAGGAAATCAGAGGTGTTTCAATCGTAATTCCCTTGCCTTCGACTCCAACTTTTGTAGCTAGTGCGATAACTTCTTCTACTTTGTGGATGAATTCAGGCCGACAATCCGGATAACCGCTGTAATCTAGCGCATTCACACCGATATAAATAGCCTGAGAGCCTGTTACTTCTGCGTAAGAGGTTGCAATGGAAAGAAATAAAAGATTCCGTCCAGGTACGTAGGTTACTGGGATTTCTTCAACTTCTGCCCCCTCCATCACATTTGGAACATCTATCGAATCATCTGTGAGTGCACTGCCACCGAAATCACGCAGGAAATCCAATTTAATGATTTTGTGACGCGCTGCAACTCCATAATGCTCAGCAACTTGCTTGGCATTTTCGATTTCAATCTTATGACGCTGTCCATAGTCAAAAGAAATCGGAAACAAGTCATACCCCGCTTCCTTCGCTAGTCCCATACATGTCGTACTATCTAAACCGCCGCTGAGAATAATGACGGCTCTTTTTGTGTTTTCACTCATCGTAAGCACCTCTTTCTTATAATTGGAAAATGGCACTGTACACATGGTGTACAATGCCTGCTGGCTAGACGCCTCGCATCGCTGGATCCCAAATAATCTTATGCAACTGCATGTTCAGCTTCACCTTCGATAATCCTTCGGCCAGCATAAGATCTACCAGCTTGCGCGGCGGCATCGTTTCCCACACGGGACTGAACATCGGCAGCGCCTTCGTCGGATACTCTTGAAGTACATTAACTGCTGTTCCGAAATCGAGATCGCTTCCGATGACGAACTTCAACTCATCTTGCTCGCGCAGCAGCTCGAAATTACTGTAAATCATCTGATCCATTTCACCGGAATCCGGCAGCTTGAAGTCCATCACGTAGCGCACCTTCGGTGATGTGACTTGTGAGATGAATGGCGCTAGATCAATCGCACCGTTCGTCTCGATGTGCAGGTCGTCGACCTGCTCCAGTTCGGCGAGCGCCTCGATCAACGCGAGTGATTTGTTGCCGTACAGGAGCGGCTCGCCGCCTGTCAGGCAAATATGCCGGGAGCGGAACGTCTGAACCTTGCTGATAATTTCAGCAATGGTCATGACGTTCTCGGCTTCCGCCGGCGGGTAGCTGTACGTAGTGTCACACCACGAGCAGCGCAGGTTACAACCAAAAAGACGGACGAAGATGGTTGGGAACCCGGCACGGGTTCCCTCCCCTTCAACCGTCTCGAAGATCTCGACCATGGGAATGCGGATATCTCGCATTACAGATCCTCCTCCATCATCGAGCGAGTGATGGCTGCATAGCTAGTCGGCGTTTCCCATAGGCGAATCTCGTCCAAAGAAATGGCTGGGTACAGCTTCTCATCAAGCAATGCTTGGTGAATTTCTTCATAAATCCAAACCACCATATTCTCAGCCGTCGTGTTCATCGGCGGCAATACGTCGTTCAAATAGCGATGATCTAAGCGATCAATCACACGTTCTTTCGTAATTCTTTTGATATCTCCAAAATCAATTGCGATCCCTCGGCTATCCACTTTTCCCCGCATAATCACTTGCAGTTTGTAAGTATGGCCATGTAGACTTTTACATTTTCCCTCATAACAATGCAGATGATGCGCACTGTCAAACGTAAATTCTTTGGAAATCAAAACGGATTTATGGTGATATTTCAATTGGTTCTCTTGGATGTCACGCCCCAACTCTTGCACATTTCTTGGGATTTCATAGCTCATTACTTATCACCTCATATATTCAAAAAAAACAGTACTCTATATTATATCATAAATAGACAGAATGTCACCTTACTAGGATGGCATGGAAGAATTTCGCTCCTTCTTTTGCATCCAATCTAAGTGTCCGCGTATTTCTTGCATGCGTACATTCTCATCACGCAAGTCTGCTTCAATTAAAGCAGTCAACTGCTCAATCTGGCGGGCAACAGAATCCGGAAGTTCCACTTCTTCAAGTGATTTCACAATATAGAGCAAGCATTGCAGGGTTTCGTCCATAAGGCTCTTCTTTTTCCCCGTCAATACGACCTCGCTCAAAAAAACAAGGTGATTCAACTCTTTTTGCGTTAATTTCAAGAGGAACAACCCCTTTCTTTTTCCATTATCCAACATTTTACGACAACGGGAAAGACTCTCTTGACAATCACAACTATAACATTTATGATTACAGTAAATTGTTACAAAGTTGTTTACAGTTCTTCGATCGATTACCAACGACTTACAGGCATGCTTTTCGAAGGTTGAACAACAATATACAGAACTAATTCTTATCCTTGGAGGGATCCGTAATGAGCACACAAGTACAAAATGAAGTTTTGAAAGTAATTGAAGACCGTCATTCCGTTAAACAATACCAAGCTGGCCACACAATCCCTAAAGCAGATCTTGAACAAATTCTAACTTCCGCTTCTTTGGCACCATCTGCTTGGAATCTGCAACATTGGAAACTTCTTGTTATCGATGACCAAGCACAAAAAGAGAAATTGCTTCCAATCGCTTACGGTCAAAAACAAATCGTTGAAAGCTCCGTTGTTATCGCCGTTCTTGGTGATCTTGAAGCTAACAAAAATGCGCAAGCTGTTTTCGGTCCAGCAGTTGCTGGCGGGTTCCTTCCACAAGCAGTGATGGATACGCTAGTTGCACAAATCGAAGGCGCGTACCAATATCCACAAGTTGCTCGCGATGAAGCGATTCGTAACGCCTCTTTGGCAGCAATGAACTTGATGCTTGCAGCGAAAGCACTTGGCTATGACACTTGTCCAATGGGTGGTTATGATGCAGGTAAATTCGTAGAAGCGTTTAACGTTCCTGCTCGTTATGTACCAGTTATGTTGATCAGCGTTGGTTTGGCAGCTACACCAGCACGCGCGGGTGGTCGCCTTCCATTAGATCAAATCACAGTATCTAACTCTTTCTAATAACAGTCAATGTAATAAAAGGCATGCCTCTCATGTTAGGGTGAGAGATCATGCCTTTTTTGCGCGCTTGGATTAGTGGAACTGTTCGGTTTCAAACATAATTTCATCGATCAGCTTGTTCCGATAGAGCATCGATAAATTGAAGGTTTCGTATTCCTTCTCTTTATCTAACTCGTCTAACAACAATGTAGCGATCAACTCTCGATCATCTGAATCACCGGGCTCACGGAAATCAATAAACCCTGTGAGTTGCCGCGAGCTGATATCCACCGTAGCGGTTCCGATCGGTAAGCCACCATAGGATTGTTGATAAATCTCATAAGATAACGTATCCAAATCGTCTCTAACCAAAATGATGGAATAGTCATCTCTCGTCGGTATCCACATTTCATCTTCAAATTGAATGTCATCCACCAGATCCAGCATATCAATATGCGTTAGTTCCACCGTATCTACGGTCTCCCCATTAAAGATCATATGAAACACGAACGAATCTGTTTGTTCTTCATTGAAATCTGCCACCATAAGTTCAGTGACAATATCCATCTCTTCATCAAATGGATCGAATTTCCATGTAATATCCCCGATCACTTCGGATCCATATATATGCAGGATGGCTTCCGCGATTAACTCGGCGTCCTTATCATACACGTGATATTCGACACTGCTCCTGTTTTCATTCACAATAACAAGCTCATATCCCTGTTCTTTCTTCCGTTCTTCGAGCATATCCAACTGTTCCGAAGACATTTCCGATTCCTGATCATCCAAGCTAATATCTTCCCTTAGCCAAGAATAATCTAACCCATCATCATGTAAGAGATCTACACTCGATATATAATCATCTTGATACGTTATCGGCTCAACGGCATGATCCGTCACAATGACGAAATCATAATCACTGTAACTAACCGTAACTTCACACTGAGCGATTCCAAGCGCATCAATCACATCCTGGATATAGGACTGAGCAAAATCATAGACCGCTTGCTTATTCACAATCGTGATGGATTGTTGCTCCAGATGAATCGCGCCTTTAAGACGATCCGATTCCCTGTAGACTAGCGTTAACGTACCGACAAACTCCCCATTGTACATAATATCGCAGACTTCGCCGCCTGCTGTTTTCAGGTCGGGTCTTAGCATAATATCGGCCACGACTTCGTCGCCTCCTCTACAGATCTTGTGTCATTCTTCTGTAGCATGCCCATTATCGACCAAAATATGAGTAATCAGGATATTCGTCTATACACATCTGTCCCCACTTACATATCTTATCTTATAACACTCATCACGAAAGGAGGGAATGTCCATGTCAGCAGTAGGAACTTCGTCAGCTGCAATTCTCGTGCTTTTTATCCTTCTTGTTATCATCACTAGCGCATTCGTTATTTAATCGATGTGCTAAAAGCAAAAAGACGATTACCAGCCCACTGAGGCATGGTGATCGTCTTTCTCATTTGGGGTGTTGATCGACTTGATTAAGCCGTTGCCGCTCTGATTCAATGGCATCTAATTTAGCTGATAATATCTCCGTTGCACCTGGTTTTTCCTTGAGCTTGGAAAAAATCTGCTTCGCCCTCGCAAGCTTCCCCGAACGCATAGCTAACTCGCCAAGCGACGTCGCTGCCTTCCACTCGCCAATGTGATAATCAGCGCTAACACTGCCGCGGTAATTAGGCAGACTGGATAACGACTGCTTAATACTCATTTCCGCTAATCGCAGCAGCTCATCTGCTTGTCGTATACGCACTTGCGCGAGCAAATAATGCGCATCAGGGAAATCAGGTGAATGCGCCAACGCTTTGTGGCAGTAGGCTTCCGCTTCGGCGTAATTTTTGCGTTGCATCATGATTTGTATGAGGAGTCGGTAGATTTCAGGCATCCGGCCGAATAGGGGCGTTTGTAAACCTAAGCGTTCGGCTTCGGTTAAGGCAGTGAAAGCTTGTTCCTCTAGTCCGAGTCCCAGCGATTCACGTCCATAAAATAACCAGTGACCTGGATTCTCAGGTTCTTCTTCGATCATGAGTTTAAGTAAGCGAAGGTTCCGTTCTAGCTTACCTTTATTCTGAAGGATGGCAGGTTCATACCCAGTATGATCCAATCGGATTTTAACTGCTCTGCGATATTTATCTAGTTGATAAACTCCTTTTTCCGTAGCGATTTGCTCATGGATGCGTCCGTAGTAACGAAGTCCTCGTTGTGCTGGGAACATCCGCACTTGAGAGAAGTCATGCTGGATGGTTCCATTTATTCGATTCAAATGCCAAATAATCAGTACTGGTATGATATCTAACTGGTTATAAATGCTAGCAACGTCCCTTATCGCATGGACATCTTCTGGAATGAGGATCTCATCGGCATCAATCCAGATGACCCAATCCGTTCGCACATGCTGAAGACCGATGTTACGCGCTGCGCCAAAGTTATCCTCCCATTCAATTGGGACAACTCTTACCTTTGGAAATTGCAAAGAAATGTTACGTGTATCATCCGTCGATGAATCAATAAGTAGAATTTCATCTACTGCACCATGTAGCGCAACGATACATTTCGCAATGTTCTCTGCTTCATTATGCGATAAAATCGCAGCAGTTACTGTCACCTTGGGGACAACCAATAGATCCCTAATGTCCTGGCGCGGCTCTCCTTGAGGGAGTTGCTGTATTGACTTGTAGATGTTGTTGACCCATTTGGCTTGTGGATCTAGTAACCAAGCGCGGTCAAATACCAGCTTCGCTGCGCCAGCCTGTTTTTGAAGGAGCAACGTTTCCCCTAACATTACCCAGAGTTGAGCGTCAATTGGTGATTGCTTAATGGCTTGGAACAGCTCACACTCTGCTTCTTGGAGCTTGTTAGATTGGATAAGGGAGATGATGTTATTATAATGGGACATTTTCTAGTCTAACGAATGGAATCTTGAATATGCGACTGCCCCTCTCTTCGCTAGAGTCTGGAATAATCGTTAAAACAGTTCCATTTGAATTCACGTTGTCCAGTGTCAAAGTATAAACCCCTGAGTCGTAAAAGCCATACGTCACTCCAGTTACGTTTGTCATAGAAACAAACTCGTTGAAATTATTGGTGAAATATTCCCAATTATAATTATAATCTCCTAATAATGAGTAAAGGTTAATTGACTGAGACATTCCCGAGAGAGTTGGCTTCATAACTTTAACTACAATATCATTTTGAAACCACACTGTTTTATTAACCTCTTCATTAAGTGCAGAGTATAATTTCAATCGGGATTGGGTATTCGCTAAACTTCCAGCAGTAAATTTAATGTATTCCCGCTCGTTTTCTTCATACATGCTTGGTATTACAGCATGATTAATCTCTGATTGAGGTTGTTGAATATCGAATAAATATAAATCATCATCAAACCAATCTTGTATATCGGTATTTACTGTAAAACTACTTTCTCCTGCACTATTTGAAGCATAAAGCTCCATATTTTGCGGAATATTTTCATTAAATCCCTCGTATTCACTATAATGAAGATTAATAGTAGATGATAAAGAAGGTGAAAACTGATTCAAATTATCCTTTGCTTTCAAGTTTGTTACATGGATGTCTCCGTTTAGATTTGGGTAGGCTGCATTAAGCCGAGATCTGACGCTTTCGTATGACAAGATGTTCGTTGGTTGAGTGAAAGTAATTGGGTAGTTGTTTATTGTTTGACTACCACAACCATAACCATTTTTAAAACTTACCTCAGCTGAATATTGAAGATTTTGAAAAGGTGCATCATAGAAAATTTCATTCAAATCAAGTTCTGAATTTGATGATAAGTTAAGTTCATTACCTTCTGTGGCTAAGTGATTAGCAACTGGGTTATTTTTCATAGTTGGTACCTGATTGTCAAGCACCTCAATTGTGAAAGGTTGGGATGCCACTACGCCACCACGACTATCAAGAGCAACTGCCGTGAATGTGCTTTCACCTACCTGAACACTCTCAACAATCCAACTATTAAATTCTGACTTGTAGACAAACCTAGCTGCTGGTGTAGTTTCTGAATTATCAATATTGTCAAACACGATAACGGAAATATCATCTCCATCAATATCTCTAAAAAATGAGCTTAATTCCTGTGTGGATAAATAAAAAAAGGAACCAAGTTCTAAACTACCATTCTGAAACGGATTGTATTGATTTTGGGGATTCAAGGTAGGCGGATTATTTCCTTCCACATTACCTGTGGAGTTTGCTGGCCCAATTCCGCTAAGTAAACCTTCTACTTCATTTGGGGACGAACTATGTATAGCTTTTGTAGCTGCATCACTAATATCAAAATTTCTTTCATTCGTAATCGACGGATCATTAACAACTGTCACATCAAAAGTATCCTGACTAGTGTTATTATTCCATGAAACGGTGAAAGTCGCAGTCCCTTCCCTGTAAGGGTGAATTTTCAATAAACCTTCAGCGCTGTATCCTGGTTCGTTATAAGCAAAAAGATCCCCACTACCATAACTATTCACACTCGTTACTTCGAAATCATTAATATATGCACCATAAATAGCTTTCAAATTACGAACTGGAATTGTCCCATGCAAAGGAACGATTAAATTGCCAATCTCATCAATGAAGTAAGTATCTGGCTTGGGGGCAGGGTCTGCATAGGCAACATTTGAAACATCCATGATAAAGGGGGCACTTATTAAAGCAGCACTAACCATAATCGCGGCAGTTTTCTCTTTCTTAGAATAAGGCTTGCCTGGTTTTTCCAATTAATATCACACCACCATCATCTATTAGTCTTTCTCTCATTCTATCATACGAAATATGCACTAAAAACCCCATAAACGACAAAAAACCTCGAAAAACGAGGTTTCTGACCGATTTCTATTTAGAAACAGTACTTTCGAATGGCTTCATGAACGCCTTCATTATTATTCGAGGATGTCACAGCATCTGCTGCCTCTTTCACATCATTCGGCGAATTCTCTACTGCAATCCCCAAACCAGCAAAACTCATCATTTCCAAATCATTATAGTAATTGCCAATCGCCATAATTTCTTGGGCTTCAATCTCTAAAGTAGCTGCCAAAGCTTTCAATGCGTTCCCCTTATTCGCAGTCGGATTCATCACATCAATGAACAAATCTCCACTGCGAATCATCCTCAAATTACCATATAGCTTCTGATCTTCCCACTCCAGTTGAACACGATCCAACACATCCGGTTGAGCAAAAAGCGTAAATTTAACGATCGGCACGCCAAGCTCTGAAACAGACGTAACAAGTTTAGGATTGATGAGAAATTTCTGATACATCTTCCTCTCATACTCACCGACACGTTCGATATACATATTAAATGCTGTACACACATCGAAGTGAATCCCTTCACGACGAGCATAAGCCAACATACTTTCGATTTCGCTAATTTCAAAAGAAAACTCATTCACCAGCGACTGCCCTCGCTCATCGGCATGAACGGTTACCGCTCCATTATGAGTGATCATCGTTCCTTCCAACCCCAGTTGCTCTAGGATCGGTAACGTACTAGCCGGCGCTCTCCCCGTGCATAGCACAATATGACAGCCTTGATCATGAACCTCTTGTATAGTTTCAATCGTTTGATCCGTTAATTCGTGATTATCGTTAAGCAGTGTGCCATCAACATCCAGTGCGATTAATCGATAGTTCAAGGTATCCTCTCCCTCGCTCTCTTCATATCGACTAATTGTACCATAGGTGCAATTTCAGTTCACGATTTTACAATAAAAACAACGTCTTCTCAAGATCTCTACTTCGTTATTGAACCCGATGAACACCGACCGATTGCTGGGCATTCCCAATGATTTCGATAGGAATATCTTCCTTTCTCACAACACCATTACTGTACCTAATCTGAAAATGAATCGTCTGTGCGCCTCGAGTCAGTCCCTCCGTTAGCGATTGGAATTTCACATCAAATAATTCGCCACTAAACATAGTACCATCATTTAACTGTGGTGTTAGCTTTTCAGAAACATATAAGGTCTGACCATCCAAACCAATCGTGTCAATCCAAGCGATGACTTCGTCAACCGAGGTAGCTGCGCTCTGACTTTTCACAACAAATATTTCACCAGAATAAAATTGTTTAGGATTTACTTGTATTTGGTGCCCTTTCTGATTATGCAAAATCAACCAATTGTCCGTGTAAGTCACAACAGATCTTATCGTTAATGGCATAGCAGTGATCGATTTAACTGCAATCGATGTTAGAAACCCATCCATCGCGGATAGTGTAACTAAGTAATTACCGGGTTCAGTGAACTTTTGCGTGAAATTTGTAGATGTAAAAGACGTAGTAACCCCATCTGGTCCCTGAACGGTCCATAAGTATGAAAGCACATCGCCATCAGGATCAGTTGAAGTATTGGTGCTCCGTACCTCATCTCCCTCCCATACAGGCTTAGGAGTCCAGTCGAAATTGGCAACAGGAGGTTGATTGATATATAACCAAGTTTGTGGTGAGTAATCTGACCAGATAACGCCATCGAACACCCTAACGCGAACTCTTAATTTTTGACCAGCCGGTAGATCGGTGTTTACTGACCAACTGCCGATTAATGAAGAAGAGCCTTGATAATACTGACCTGAATCCAGAATCATTGTATCGTTTGCTTCATTTGTGATTTGAATTTGAAAATACGTAAATGTTGTACCTGGATCCGGGTCTGCTTGATTCCATTTTAGCGTTGGCCGCAAGGTACTGAATCGTGTTGGTGAAGCTTGTGTGCCACCCGGTTCTATCATTGTTGCTGTTGGTTGACGGTTAGTAATTAGCCACCCTATGTTCGACCATACTGACCAAGCAATTCCATCAAAAACCCTTACTTGAACTTGGTACTTTTGACCTTGTGAAAGTACTATTGTTGTTATCCATTCTTGTGTAGTTGCAGATGTTCCTTGTGGTTTGATACCACTGTCAACAACGACATTTCCAGACTCATCTTTTAGCACAACTTGGAAAGCCGCAAAGGTTGTTCCTGCATCCGGATCGGCTTGATTCCAAGTAATTGTAGGTTGACGTGTATTCACATAACTAGGACTTGTTTGTGTTCCTATCGGAAATGTAAGTACGGCTGTCGGTGGTTGATTTGGCAACGGAATCGTAATCTGAATTGTTTGTTCTACCCAATCGGACCATGCACCATATTCGTCAGCGACTGCTGCTCTAACCGTATACGTACCAGTTTCATTAGGCCGTGTGAGCTTTCCGAGCTGAGTTACGCCACTTGGCGTTGTATAGCTGTATCTGTTGTTAAAAATACCTCTCGTGCTCTGATAATTTTTCTCCGTCGCTTCAGTTGAATAGTTTGCCGCGCTTAGCCATCGATCCGGGTCGTAGCCTGTTTCTGTCCATTGAATTGTATGATCTGGATTCTCTGCAATCGTGAATTGTGCTATGGGCCTTCTATGAACCAGAATTGAATGAGTGGCAGGGTCTGACATTTTCTGAAACATGGCAAAGACAGGTGATGGATACTTGAATCCAGCTGGCGCAGGGTCGTCCGGTTCTTGGAATTCAACCTTGAATACCCCTACCTTTGAAATACTAGGACTTGGCGATTGAATAACGACGCCATTATAGCTGTTAGTTCCTATAGGATCGGAAGCACCATCCCCAGCATTTAGGAATTTATAAGGTTCCATATTCGTAAATTTCCACGTTGCTTTATTAGGAATAGCAGGATCGTTCTCTGGATCAAGATAACTAGTGCTATACGTAATTGGCATATTTACAATCGCTTGATTGGCAACTGCTGTATCACCACTTTCGTAAATCATGGCATTGAAACCTTGAAGCTCTACATACGGGGATTCTGAGAAAAGGCCATAAGATCCTGCAACCGCAAATGTATCATCATAAGCATCAATGATTGGAATTCCTGCTGCGTAGATAATAATGTGATTAGCTCTTACTTTGGCTTTGATATCTGTGTACACCCCGAGCTTCGAATTATAAGTTTTGCTCATAATCGTAGATGAAATACCATTAACAATTTTGGTCAACTTGATGAGATTCGGTGTCATTTCTACTCTGTACATGTTTTTGTTATTTTGTACTCTAAAACCGATGCCTGCTGTGACGCTATCACTATACGTATTAAGATTAAATTTGGTTTTAACACTGATATCACCATTATAAAAACTGGCATCATTGTTAGATAGAAAACCGTAACTAGCATTTCCAGTTGAGTTGTTTACATCTGTTTTCACAGATAGTATCCATTCTCGCCTTGACTGA
The DNA here is from genome assembly GCF_052115445.1 of Paenibacillus sp. 2RAB27. Classification (NCBI taxonomy): domain Bacteria; kingdom Bacillati; phylum Bacillota; class Bacilli; order Caryophanales; family Paenibacillaceae; genus Paenibacillus; species Paenibacillus sp. 2RAB27. The sequence goes on along the minus strand of NZ_JBFRGR010000004.1, from coordinate 340,677 downwards.
TAGCTTCCGTAATCCGATATTCCTTGATACACGACTTTTATTGTGCCATCCTCTGTCAAGTTAATGCTTTTTATACCCTGTGTGTTAGTACCATTTCCTGAATCGGAGAAATTCGTAAAAGCCAATCCTGTTGGTATATCCACTTCTTTCAAACCTGTACTCATATTATAGACCAAAATGTTCGTTTCACCGTTACCTATAATTAATTTTCCGTCTGCGGATATTGTAGCTTTTGGAATAGGACTTCTATATGAGATGTCGCCATCATCTGGCCAATATTGCACTAAATATCCGTATGTTTTCACTCGATCTACTGTCGTAGTTTGATCTGTTCCTAGATCGTAGAACATCAAATCCCAAAAACCATTCTTACCAATAGTGGTGTAATAACCGTTTTCTACCGTCTGTTTGATATAAGCGATACGATTATTAAATACACCTAAGTAGTAAATTAAATTATTATGGGGATCGGAGGCATTCCCACCACCTATTAGGTCTAGCAAAACTGCACCCGTATTTGCATTTAAAACTATTCTTACGGCACCGTATTTAATAACAATCTTAGACTCATTATCGGAGAAGTAATCTATGCTGATACCTGTCCGATTATATGCCCAAGAAGCTGGGGAAGGCGAATATTCCCACATTACAGATCCACCGCTGTTATATTTAACTAGGCTACACGAATGAGCGTAATTGTCATAATAGCCCCAGTAACACTTATTCTTGTAGATGTTACCACTTGAATCCTTATTGAAAGTCGAACTAAACTGAGTGGTTCCACGCTGAATAACATAACCGTCCCAATCATAACCCCAATTCACCGAGTCCATCAGTACCCCCTCTGTAACTTTAGGGTTTGGACCAGTAAACATTGCTGGATATGTAGTTGGTTCTGGTGGTGGACAAGTAAGAGAATCAGACCACGCAGATCCACATGTTAATGTTTTGGTACCCGTATATGCGGGAGTTACCAACTGGTTGTTAGGGTTTTTAGTAAAATTCAAGATGTCAGTAATTCTGGTCATAAGCTCATTATAAGTACTATTTTGCCAATAGGAGTTATAACCTCCTTGTCTTTGAAAAATCATATCAGAATTAAATTCCATCTTGTTTGAATAATTTAATTTTGGTATTACTTCCTCTCCCCAACCGCCATTGTTTGAAAAATTCGGTCCGTTAGCGAACGTCGATCCATAAGCAATTGAAGGATTGTCTTCATTATAAAAGTAATTGGCATCGCTAGCATTCTGGCCTGATCTCCAGAGATGCTTAGCAAATCTGTTTTCTTTGCTAAAACTAGCATAATAACCCTCTAATTTACCTGTATTACCACAATCGCCACAATAACTTTTTTCCGTCGAAAACCATTTTGTTACCACATTGGAGCTAGTAATTGATTTGTACGGCTCGTAATTCGTTACATTCCTCGTACTAACAGAGTTTTCGCCTGCATTATAATTATATAGTTTTGGTGCTGAAACACTTGTTGAAGAAGAGGCAGTCCAATTTGCCGAATTAACGATTGTATTGGCCGTTGGTGTAACAGTCGTTATGTTGGCGGGTTCAGGTTGAACACCAAAAGCTGAGAAATCAACTTCGGGCATTTGGTTGACCACTTCAAATGAAAAATCCTTTTCCGTTGATTTCTTCAGACCGAGTCCTTCTTTTAGATGAATATGAACATTACATTTCTTCACTACTTGAGTAGGTGTATAGGTAAAGTTTCCATTTGCATCAGGTGTAATAGTAATGACTGTATCATCTGCCAATGATCCATTATTATTTTTGTCGCAAGCTAAAGTAACTGTATGCTCCGATATTGGGTCACTGTCTGGGCTAAAGGACTTGTCTTGAAAAGACATGGAAACATTTCGTACCCCGATATCATTGTAATCTAGTTGTGCGACAGGTGGTAAGTCTTCTAAGGCGTTCAAAGTAGAATGCACTGTATTAAGGGACCGCAGTCCCGCGCTATCTGTTACGTCCAGTTGAATGTCGTAATCACCGAAAGATGGATATATTGGCAGCTTAGTTCCGTGCCAGTCACAATTTGATATTGTCCTAGATTTATACGGACTGTAGCTATTGGTACAGCTAATATCTGGTGTATACGATCTGCCTTCAACTACCTTTGAGGGTAAAGTAATGATAGGGACTGGGTTTGGAGGCACAACACTCATGGTTGCCGAAGTTTGTGACTGATTACCGCATTTATCCGTTGCTGTTACCTTGATACTATGCGTTCCTAGTACATTAGCTAGAAAATTTATAGTCCAACCGTCAGGCTCGTGATCCCATAAACCATAATCGGTTTTAAGCTGTCTAACCCATGCACTAGAGCTACCATCGAAATCCCAAGTTAAAAAATATGGATCTCCGTCAGGGTCATAAGGCTCATCGTGATCGCCCGGAAAGATAGCTGGTTTTTGAATGACTCGCAGCCAAACACGTTCATCTACAGCGAACAAATTCTCGGGAGTAATACTTCCACCGTCATAGGCATGGAACCAACCAACATGTACGACTGGTGGATTATTAGAGCCTACACAAGATGCTGGCGAAACAACTTGAAATGTTTTTGGCCCAGCACTGGCTTCTCCACCACATGTGGACGTGACTTTAAGTGAGACACTGACAGTCCCAATTGTCATCCAGCCTGGGTCTGGCGGTAGTCCACCAACATTGAACGAAAAAGCACTGGAATTAGAATAAACCTTTGAGTTTCCATTTTGTGAGACCGTATAAGCAACCTGTTGAATTCCACAACCGTTGCCACCAGTAATAGAAATGCCTTCGGCTATAATACCGTTGTAACTCCCGAATTCAATTGAGGGTTTTTCGATTTTAAAATTGGCTGTAATTACTTCTGTTGAGGGTGATATGGAGCAGGTAGTTTGGGGAGTGATTGTTATGGTTTTGGTGTTGTCGGAGGTGTTCGATTCACCTGTCATAGGGTCAATGAGAATAGAGATTCCATAGGGGGAAGTTCCTGAGAAGGATTTGGTGAAGGTACCCGTCTTTTTCTCGCCTGCGTTGATACCTGTGTAGTTAAAAGTCTGGAACGCTGTTCCATCGATTAAGACTTTTACGTTGAAGGAAGTTGAAACATCGGTTCCACCTGTATTTGTAAAGGAGAAATGGAAGTTTGTTGATTTGTTTGTCTCAATACATTGTCCATCTTCATCTAAAACAATATTGCCCAAGTTAGGTGGGCCTGTTGCAGTTTGATAAGTGATTTTAATGTGGTCTGGGTAAGTGTAGGTTTTGGATTTGAGATTAACTTTGAAAGCGGTGTAGTAAACCATTACTTTTGCGCCGGGAAGTCCGAGTTGCTTATCATAGTCCGATTCATAGTTTAAATCTTGAGTATAAAATACTTCGTATCTGTCTGAAGTAATACCTTTTGTTTCAATATAATGTGTTTTAGCTGCAACAGTTACACCGTCATCAACACCTGCTGGTCCAGAAACACTTGCGTCTGTAAAGATTTGTGCTGTTGCAGTTATATCAGATGCATTGACCACTGATGAAGGTATAGGAGTTCCACTAACTGTCGTGTAACCTACTTGCCTATTCGCTGTTAGAGATAAACCTGCCCCCACGCAATTTGGACTTTTAGGCATCATAGATCCATTAACATTTTCAGTGTAGTCTCGCCCTGAGTGATCTGAACAGCCAAGTGCACCATCTTGATACCAGTCCAGGGTTTTACCTGAAGTGCCAGGAGCATAGCGATACCAAGCGAAATATCCTTGTGCTGAATCATTGCCGATGGACTCGACAACGACAGGGTCTCCTGTTAAATTTATCCCTACTGTACCCCAACTAGATAAACCTACAGCAGAATCAATTTTCATAACAGGTTGTGTGTCCCCGTTCATATAAAAACCAATTTCCTTGATTACTTTTCCGACAGGTGCAGTTACAGAAAAAGGGTTTGTAGTTGTACTTTTTGCATCACTATATATAGCCTGATAGCCAGCTTGAGAATTTCCAGTGTATGTCATATTTCTTGTTTCATTAGCAGCAGAAGCGTTTGCAAATGGCCAACTAAATTCCAGATAATTAAGAGGTATAATTTGCATTGCGATTATTATAATTAGACAAATACTAATATGCTTTATTTTAGCCGGCAACAGAGATCGCCTCCGTTTCTAGTGAGCGTCTTATTTTTTGGGAATTAAACTGTAAAATATTTTTTTGTTGTAGTTAGGTGTTGGTGGTATTGCAGGGGCGCTAATTGATATACCTGCATAGGAACTCAGAACACTCTTATTTTTAGAGATAATGATTGCGGGCACGTCCCCTAATTTATTAATAAACAAATGTGTAGGAGTATTTAGTTCTCCATCTATCATCGCTTGAGGATCACCATTTTCAAAACCATATAACCCAAATTTGGGGAGCGTAGATGTGTTTTTATATATAGTAGTATCATTGTTGTAATCTACATGCCCCTTAAAATAAAGAACATAGCTATTCATGTATCCATCTTTTACAAACTTACTAGTCTTAACAGTCATGCCGTTATGCCATTTGAGCTCACTTATATCTCCTAAAAGCCCTAAATTGGGATCGTTCGGATCTTCTAAATCTATAGCAACGATTTGATCCATCGTTCCCTTATACAATCCATCACCGGTTTCAAGAGTAAGATTTTCCGGATTCCATTTTTCAATCTGTTCCCCTCCGAAAATATGTGGCATTACCGTAAATATATTAGTATGTTTCAATTCTAGTTCAGCATTCCCAACGGCATACTTATCAATTTCTAACGTACCTCCTTGATTCACTTTGAGAATACGCTCAATTATTGTTACTGATTGAGCTCGTGTAGTCGAGCTCTTTGGCTCTAATGCCCCTTTTGCCATGCCTTGAATAAGTCCTGTTTTGGCTGCGTTATACATGACTGAATCATTATCTATTTGAATTGCTTTGTTCTGTAACGTCACGTCTATTGCACGTAATGAAATACGAGACATCTCTAAGCGAGAAATCGGATCATTGACGTTATCTATCGAGAAATCCGATTCTCTCAGAATACCTTTGTTTATAGCGGCAGCAATGTAGGGAGAAGACCAATCCGACCCTGATGAAACGCTTTTCACAGGCTCCTTTATCGCCGTTATGACCATTTTCACAAACTCAGCACGGGAAACATTATTTTCAGGCTTAAATGTGGAGTCTTCATATCCGTCGACATACCCTTTTTTCACAGCGCCTTCTATGGCAGACATAGCCCAGTGGTCAGAAACGTCTTTTAGTTTTATCGCAGTGACTGCACTCGGAGTTGGTAATGGTGAATCAGCGGCTGAGGTCGAGGATTGACAAGCCGTGAATAATAATACAGTTGAAAGTAGAATAAAAGATTTTTTCAAATAGATCTCCCCCTGTTTGAATATACCCAATTATTGGTAGTATCTCATTTCATAATTGTAAATGTCTACCTATTTTCGACATATTTCCACTAAAAACAGCAAAACCGCCTAGCATTGCTACAAAGCAGCAATAACTAGGCGGTTCTTCCGCACAAATCAATTTCACTACCATGAAAATACCATATTCTAGTATTTTTGTATAGTTAATTTTGATTCTCGTTGGCATTTCGTAGAGCCGAGAGCTCTTCTATACTTAATTCTCTGACTTGACCCAAGGCCAACTCAGGATCAAGTGCTAGCGGGCCCATCGACATCCTTTTCAGAAAAACGACTTGTTTGCCAACAGCTTGGAACATGCGTTTCACCTGATGGAACTTACCTTCCATAATCGTAAGCTCGATTTCTGAAGGGATTCCAGCGGCTTCATTTCCGGTCTGTAAAATCTTCAAATCACCAGGCAACGTCTCATAACCATCATCTAAAGTTACTCCATGGCTAAAAGCTTTCCGATCCGCTTCGTTAACCTCCCACTCAACTTTAGCGTAGTAGGTTTTCGGAACGTGCTTGCGAGGTGAGAGCAGGTTATGTGCCAGTTTGCCATCGTTTGTGAGCAAAAGGAAGCCCTCTGTGTCCTTGTCCAATCGGCCTACTGGGAACACCTCGAACGGAGCATATTCTTCGTCCAAAAGATCCACAACCGTGCGATCCCGATTATCTTCCGTTGCCGAGACCACCCCCTGCGGTTTGTTCATCATAAGATAAACAAACTCGCGATAAGTGACGAGCTCTCCATTCACGGTAATGGTGTCCTTATCAGGATTTACTTGCATACCACTGTCTTTGACCTTCACACCGTTGACGTAAATTGCACCTTCTTTGGCGAGGCGCTTAAGTTCAGAACGGGTGCCAATGCCCACATGGGCGAGTATTTTATCGAGTCGTTGTGTTTGTTTCATGACCGTTTAGGTCCACCTCCAGCCGGGCGGATATTCGTTCTTCAACATCCCGTTGAGCCATTTGCCCCAGCCGACGGGATGGTCGTCAATGCAGACTAGGCAGTAGCCTTTGGCTGCCTTGGTCTCTTCCGGATCGCGGAGTATCTCGCTCTCCGCGACTTCGAGCGTCTCGCCCTTCAGGTATCGAAGGGCTCGCTCGTCGCTCGAAGCCAAGCTCAGAGCTCGCTTGGCCTCGCGCAAACGCAGTCCCATGGCTAGCGCATGGGACGGTTCAAATCGGCCGCGGTGCAGCGCGCCGATGTACCAGCCAGGCCGCACGACTTTCAGTCCGTGCAGCTCAGGCAAGCCCGCCGGCGACGCATACGCGTGCTCGCCGTAACAGACCAGCCGCCTCAGGGCGAAAGGCTCGCTGCGCAGCAGCTCACCGGAGAACGCCTCTAGCGGCTCCAAGCTCACCCCCGTGCTAGGCGGTGCCTCAGCACGGCCCTTCCCGCGTAGCGCGGGACGGCCGCTACGCTTCCCCGCTGCCGCCACAAAGCCGGCAGCCCCCGCACTTTCCCTCGCACTCGCACTCGCACTCTCACTCGCACTCTCACTTGCACTCGCTCCCGCACTCACTCTTTCCTCAACACCCAAACCCAAAACCGCCAAAAAATGCCCCTCACCCCGCAACTTATGCGGCCACAACCTCGCCGTCCCTGCCACAGCATCCCTTGCCCTTGCACTATACGCATCCGCCTCACACCACGGTTCCCTCAACCAATCCGACCGCCCAGGACTGAATCCATCAATAGGCACGACATCAAACGCAGAATGCTTGTCCAGAAACTCCGCAATCTGAGCCTCATTCTCTTCCGGTGAGAACGTACAGGTCGAGTACACGATCCTGCCTTCAGGTGCCAACATCACCGCAGCTTGCGCCAAAAGTTCTCTCTGCATCGCAGCAAATTCCTGAACAGAATGACGCTCCCATTGTCCCATCATTTCTTCTTCCTTGCGGAACATCCCTTCACCTGAACAGGGCGCATCAATCAAAATTTTATCAAAATACCCCTGGAAAGCAATCAACATCCGCTCTGGTTTTTCATTCAAAACTACGGCATTTCGGACACCGAGCAGCTCTAAATTTTTAACCAAGGCTTTGACCCGATCTGAATGAATATCGTTCACAACTAGCACACCTTCACCTTGTAGCTTCGCGGCAATTTGCGTCGATTTCCCACCTGGGGCTGCGCATAAATCCAGAACCCGCTCCCCTGGTTTTATCTCTAACAGCTCCACAGGTGCCATCGCACTCGGCTCTTGGATATAGTAAAGTCCAGCATGGTAATACGGATGCTTACCTGGGCGTTCCCCTTCTTGATAATAAAAACCATCCGAAACCCAAGGTATAGGCGTCAAATGAAATGGACTCTTCTCCAAAAATTCAGCACGCTCCACCTTCCCCGTATTTACCCGCAATCCATAAACGCGTGGTTCATCATAGGAAGCAAGAAACTGCTCAAACTCCTCTTTACCTAATAAATCAATCATTTTCTCCCTAAAAAGGGGTGGTAGCTGCTTCGCCATTCGACATCTTCGCTTTCTATATAAAATCCCATTTGATCCGACAATTTGTGTTTCCATGGTACAGTGTAACGGTATTATAGCTGAGTTGTCACGAAACAGCCAATATTTTTACGAAATCCTACAGGATATGCTATACTTTTTATAGAAGATAGTAGAAAGTAAACATTTTAAAGAGGTGCATACATGAAGAAGTTGCTTATTTATTTAGGCATAGTTGTTATTTTATTCGGTGGTTTATACTTCGTTAATCAGCAATCTACCAAATCTTCGGATAAAGCGAATGCTGGTAATCCTTACGGAGTTGCCGCATCCAAGCTCAATCCAGAGACTGTGAAACAGTTAAACGATCCGAACTACCAGAACTTAATTTTACCAGCAGATTTAGATGCAAGATTGAAGAACAAAGAGACATTCTTCCAGTACTATTATGCGTCAACTTGCCCTCATTGCAAAGTGACAACGCCGGTTCTAGTTCCCATACAGAAAGAGCTTAATCTTGATGTTAAGCAATTCAATTTGGAAGAGTTCAAAGATGGATGGAACAAGTACAAGATTGAATCAACACCTACCTTAGTTTATTACAAAAACGGGGTAGAAGTAGATCGCATTGTTGGCGGGGTTCCTGAGGCTGGATCAACAGTCGGCAATACGCCTGAAGTATTCAAATCCTTCTTCCAAAAATATAAAGGTTAACGCCATTAAATATCGAAACCTACAAAAGGACTTCTTCACCCATTGGTGAGAAGTCCTTTCTTTTCAATGATGCTCACTACCTACCGGTGGGTCCAATCTCAAATCTTCCACAAGATCCTCAAGCTCTTGATCCAAAATCTTAATATCCAAATCATAGGGAAGAAACGGTTCCTCTTTCAATTTCAGCAGCTTCTCCAGATAAACCTTGCTATCCTTCACTAATAAACCTAGATCAATCCCCAGCGTATGAACAGGATAAGGTGCCAACTTGTCCAACCCCGCACTAAACAGTTTAATAGAACCGCTTGGATTGCCATTCAAATGATGATAAAGGCCTACTGCAATTTGCAGCAGACCTTGATATAGCGGATTTCGGCCTTCTTCCAGCCAAAGCTCCTCCATTACTTCATGACATTCGAAATAATCCCGCTGATCGTTAAAATAGTACAGAAAAGCGACATACAATCGGTCATATTCGCTCATGGGTTAGCTATTATCTCCTTTTTTGGCTCGCGAGATGGCAGCCTCGATATCAGCAGATAAATCACTAAGTCCTTCTTCTGTTTCCCAAATCTCATTGAACCGCAATTGGAACTGAGCAGCTTCTCGTACGCGATGATAGAAATACAACTCTTGAATATTATTCAACACACGATTAATTAAATTAGAGTTATCTTCAAACATCCGTTGGGAGGCCATAATCTCGCCTCGAATACTCGACATTTCCTGATCCAGTAGATAAGCCGCTTCAGCCGCTTTACTCAATCGCGCCCGAACCACATCAGGTAACTGCTCTTTATATTTATAATTCAAGGAATGCTCAATCGTCGCCCAGAAGTTCATTGCCAGGGTCCGAATTTGCACTTCTGCTAATATTTTCTTCATACCGAGAGCTGTTTGAACGGGATATTCAATAATAATATGAAAACTTCGGTATCCGCTCGGCTTTTTATTCGTAATATAATCCTTCTCATACACAACACTCATATCTTGTCTGCTGCGGATAAGTTCAGCAAGCACTTCGGTATCTTCTACGAATTGGCACATGATGCGAATGCCAGCGATATCTTCTATGCCTGACTCTAACTGATCCATCGGTACGCTCAAACGCTTCGCTTTCTCTAACACGCTTGATATTTTTTTGACACGTCCTGTTACAAATTCGATAGGTGCGTACTCTTCACGACTTTTAAGTTCGCCACGTAATGTTTTGAACTTTACTTTCAATTCCTCTACCGCTTGTTCATAGGGCAGTAGAAATTTCTTCCAGTCTCGTCCATCCATCCATGTATCCTCCATTCTGAATGAAGTTAGTGCGAATCTACGCCTATTGCCTGGGAAATATGTGTGAAACCATCTTTCTTTAACAGCTCTTGAAGCCCTTTATTTATACGCCCAAGCAGAACTGGTCCCTCATAAATTAAAGCAGTATATACTTCAATAAGACTTGCTCCAGCCCGGATTTTGTCATACGCATCTTGTGCAGTGAAAATCCCGCCAGCCCCAATAATCGGCAGCTTGCCATCTGTTAATTGATACACGCGTCGAATAACATCTGTTGAGCGCTTTGTTAATGGCAATCCACTCAACCCGCCCGCTTGCTCGCGATTAGCATGACGTAAGCCATCTCTGCTTAGCGTGGTATTCGTTGCAATGATCCCAGAAATTCCGCTTTCCTTAATGATCTGTACAGTGAGATCAAGCTCATCATCCGTTAGATCAGGAGCAATTTTGACAAGTACTGGTTTCGCCGCGCCACCATGCTTCTTATGTTGCACTTGCATTTCATCCCGCACCGTAGACAACAAGCGTTTCAAATCATCGCCATGTTGTAAATTACGCAAATCAGGTGTGTTTGGTGAGCTTATGTTAACAACAAAGAAATCTCCATATGTATATAACGCTATAATACAAGCTCGATAATCTTCTTCAGCCTGCTCGTTAGGCGTTGCTTTATTTTTTCCTATGTTTACGGCAACTGGAATCACACGTTTTCCTGTTTTCTCTAAGTTATGTGCCATCTCAGCTGTACCTACATTATTAAAACCCATCCGGTTAATCAGTGCTCTGTCTTCTGGAAGACGGAACAAACGAGGCAGCTCATTACCAGGTTGTGGTTTAGGTGTAATCGTACCAACTTCCATAAATCCAAAACCCAATTGTGAAAATCCTTTGACCGCTTTTGCGTTTTTATCAAGCCCTGCAGCAAGGCCGACTGGGTTACCGAAGTGTAATCCCCATAGGTCCTGAGTTAGTTGCAGTGATTCTGGTACCCCATACATGGATTTAAGCAACTGCTTGCCTCCTGGTAAATTCCCAACAACACTCAGACCGTCAATCGTTAAATGATGCGCTTTTTCCGGATCCATTCGGAACAAAAAAGGCTTGGCTAATTTCTTATACAGCATGTCCTATGCACTCCGTTCTCTCTAAGTACTCTAACAGTCAGTTTAGCTGACAATGTAGAAATATGCAATCCACTTAAGACCTTAAACCTTGTATTCACACAAAAAATCCCTGCTCCACAAAGGTTGCAAGGGAATGCTTTAGCTTATATTTATTTCCACCTACACTTCTGTGCGTTGCAGCAATCGCTCCAAATGCATCGTTAAGTATCCCGTCTCATCATCAGGTACTTCTAATTGCAGGGAATCACTTAACATTAACGATAGAACCTTGGCCTTCACGTAAGTGTCGCCGTATTCTTCTTTAATTTTGGAAAGGAGTGAGTTTTGAAGCGTTTTCTTTGACTTAACCCGTTCAATTACACCTTTTAAATGGGAGATAAAGCGAAGTGTTGAGAACGAATCATCGAAATTAAATCCAAGTTCCTTCGCAGATTCGATCGTTTGAGAGACCACTCTGACAACAGCTAGAGAATCGGATGCTTGCTCTTTCTTACGCGCACTGTTGAAATGCATCGTCAAGAAAGCAACCTCATCCTCAGGCAATTTCACATCTAGATGTTCATTCAGGAATTCAACAGCTTTCTTAGCAACCTTATATTCCTCAGGGTACATGTATCCAATTTCATAGGCAAATGGATTCGTAATGAAGATTCCGCGCTTCTGCCGCTCAACCGCAAAGTTAATATGATCTACGAGCGAGGCATGGATCGTTTCAGAGAAATCGCCTTCCAGCATGCTTTGTGCGTAGGCAATCACCTCTTCGGTGATCCCGATGATTTTCACATCGACGGCATTTAGGATTTGTTCATAGTTTTTCAGTACTTCCGATGTATGTAAAAGGAACTCTTGTGTAATTTCACCTTCACCAATTAGCATACCAGGTGTTTTCTTGAATCCGATCCCCTTACCAAATGCAATGGAATTTTTCCCTGAGCTTAAATGCGCCATCACCACGTTATGGGATAGAACATGTATGATCGTCCGTTCAATCATAAGACACCTCCCAATTTATAGTTTCGGGGTCCCCGCAAAGTAATCGGAATAGACTTCGAAGGCATACGTCACTTTGTGGGGTATATTTAGGCTTGTCCTGATTATTTCTCATTTTGTACCTAGCAAAGGTTTAATGCTTTCACGAATTTGTTCTGATTCTGTCCCAAAAACAACGTGAACGTTGCCTTTTCCTAACCGGATGACACCGATGGCACCTAATTCCTTGAGCTCGTTATCTTGCACGAGTACTTCTTCTTTAACCAGAAGGCGCAGTCGTGTAATACAAGCATCAATGGAGATAATATTAGAAGCTCCGCCAATATGATTTAGAATACGTGTTGGGCGATCTACCAGAGAAGGTTTCTCTTCAGCAGCTTCTACCTCAACATATTGCTGGTCGTCATCCTTACTTGTTACTTTCATCGGAAAGAAGTGTAGATAAGCTCGAAAGGTTATAAAATATAAAATGAAGTAAACGGCTCCAATGAGTAAAATCCAGTAGGGATTCGTCGCCAAGTGCCAGTTCAACACGAAATCAATAAAGCCGGCAGAGAAACCAAACCCCATTTTCACTTGAAGGATATTCATAATGAGCATGGAGAAACCTGTAAGAACTGCATGAATCACATAAAGACCAGGGGCTACGAACATAAACGCAAATTCGATTGGCTCTGTAATGCCTGTTAGAAAACTCGTCAGCGCTGCAGTCAACATGACTGGAGCTACAAATTTCCTTGTAGAAGAAGAAGTGCTTCTAACGACAGCAAGCGCGGCTGCTGGTAAGCCAAACATAATAACGGGATAAAAACCTGTCATAAACATGCCGGCTGAAGGATCCCCTGCGAAAAAGCGTGAAATATCCCCATGTACCATTTTGCCTGCTGGTGTAACGAAATCCCCTATTTGAAACCAAGCGATATTATTAATGACATGATGAAGACCAGTTGGAATGAGCAAGCGATTCATGACACCGTAAATGAAAACCCCAATGTTTCCGTTATCTACAATCCATAATCCTACTTCACTTATCCCTCGCTGTACGGGTGGCCAGATGAGCCCAACGACTACACCAAGGAAAACCATAACTAGGGATGTCACGATTGGAACAAACCGTTTTCCGCCGAAGAATCCAAGCGACTTAGGCAATTGAATATGACTAAATCGATTGAAGAATGTAGCAGAAAGCATCCCCACCATCATCCCACCGAGCACACCTGTATCCAATGGCTCTGAACTGCCTGAAACTATTTGAAAATGTTTAAGGACGTTATCAAAGACCAAATATCCAACCGCAGCTGCTAAAGCAGCAATGCCTTCTCCAGATGTTAAGCCAATCGCAATTCCTATTGCGAAAATAAGTGGCAAATTATCAAAAATTGCGCTGCCACCTAGCTCGAATATTTGAGCCACATGAACAAGGAAAGGATCATTAAAAGACATTTTACCAATTCGAAGAAGAATGGATGCTGCCGGCAGCACCGCAATAGGGATCATCAACGATCTCCCCATCTTCTGAAATGCATACATTACACTCATCAGATTCACCTATAGCCCACAAGTTTGGCCGTTTCTTGTTTGCTTTTACCTATCCCCATTATAGTAGAAAGAACACCCCCCCGAAAGGATAAATTCCTCTAGGTTAAGGTGTTTTTTCTATGCATTGCCATATACAGTTATTTCACAGCTCCTGCCGTAATCCCACTTGCAATCTGGCGTTGATATATCATATATACGATTAAAGTCGGTAATGTTGTGATCAGCAATCCGGCGAATAATGGACCCCATTCTACTCGATATTGCATTTCAGCTTGCATAACAGCCAATCCAATTGGAAGCGTGTACTTCGTAGGCTCATTCGTAAGAACAACCCCTAGGAAGTATTCATTCCAGTTATTCAGCATGTTCGTAATCATCACCGTAATCAGACCTGGCTGTGACAATGGTAACATAACCCGGAAGAACGTGCCATAGTGTGAAGTCCCATCAATAATCGCAGCTTCTTCAATTTCTTTGGGCAGCGATTTGTAGAACCCAACAAGCAAGAAGATCCCGAAAGGCAAGTTCAGTGCCGCGTAGACGAGGATTAACCCCAGCCACGTATTAATAAGGTGCAAATCATTCAACAAGAAGAACAAGGGGATCAAAGCAAGTGCGAACGGAATCATCATGGAAGAGATATAGATCGTAAGAAGAAATTTATTCCCTTTAAAATCGTATCTCGCCAAAATATAAGCCGTCATCGCTGCAAGGATCATCCCCAGTAGCGTACTTCCTACCGTCACCACAATGGAGTTCAGGAAGTATGTACTGAAATTGTATTTACTCCATACATACGAGAAGTTGGACCAGAGTAATGGGAATTTAGGCAATGCCCATGGTGCATTTAAGAAAAATTGTTCATTATTTTTGAGCGCATCGAGCAATGTCCACACAAGTGGATAGAGCACGGCTACACTCCATATGATCAGAATGATCCAGACTAACATTTTCGCTAATGGATTTTTGATAGCCATACGATGGTTTCCCTCCCTCAGTATCTTTGTCTATGATGACTTTAGTGCATTTCGATCGTTTCTTGGCGCATGATACGTTGCAAGATCAGTGTTGTGATAAGTGACACGATCAGAATCATGACACCAATGGCTGCTCCATAACCGAAATGATACTGTTGAAAAGCCATCCGATACAGATAAGAACCCATAACTTGCGTTGTATTATCGGGCTGCCCGCCATTGGTCATTAGCTGAACAATTACGAAGGAGCCGTTGAGTGTAGTAATAACGATGTTAACGATGGAAACCTTAATCTGCTCCCAGATGAGCGGCATGGTGATATGGCGGAATTGCGCCCCTTGACCAGCTCCGTCTATATTAGCTGCCTCATAATAGGAAGCAGGAATATTCACGATTGCAGCAATCATTAGGATCATGTAGAAGCCGATACCTGCCCAAATGGTTGGGGGTAGAAGCATCCAGATCGTGTGCTGAGGAAATCCTAGCCAAGTAATATCAACTTTTTTCTCAGTAAAGAGAGACAAGAAAGCATTCAAGAAACCGATTTGCGGATTGTAAATGAAATTCCAAAGTACGCCGATTACAACGACTGAAATGACATTCGGGATAAAGAAGATGGCTCGGAAGAAACCAGAACCCTTCAGGTTAAATCTTGTTAACGCTACAGCGAAGAAAGTCGCCAGAATCATAATTCCAATTACTTTACCCACAACTAGGAAATAGTCATTTCCAATGGCTCTAAGTACAATCGGATCTTTGAAAAGCTCAACGAAGTTATCAAAACCAATAAACTCGCTATTTTCAGACATTCCTGACCAATCATAGAAAGACTTCTGTAACGCCTGTATAACGGGATATATCGTAAATACGCAGAAGAATAGAAAAGTCGGAATGATGAATGAAGCGATGAATAAATTCCGTTTCAGCTTTTTCGCGTTGGTCTTCATTCTATCGTCACCGTCCTATCATTAAAATGGCGGAGAACGCCTTAGGCAGCTATGCCTTTGTTGTTCCCCGCACTGCTTCATTCAGTTCCTATTTCTTTTGTTTTGCAACAACATCAGATACACGAGTTACCCATTGTTCAGGTGTAATTGTTCCGATTGTCAAAGCAACTGTTGCATCTTGCATAGCTTTGTCTACGTCAGCAGCAAAGGAAACGGTTGGTACAACTACAGTATCAGGGGATGACAAGAATTTCGCAGCATCCTTAACGAAGTTAGGAGCTTTGGAAGAAGAAATATCACCTTTAACGTTGGAAGGAGCACCACTTAGCTCAGCCCATTGGGAAGCTTGTGTTTTGGAGAATACGAATTGCATAAATGCTTTTGCAGCATCTTTGTTTTTCGCTTTTTTCGCGATACCGAAAGTAGCTGTGGACGTGTTAGCTACAACTTTTCCACCTTTATCTTGCGTAATGGATGGAATGAATCCGAAGTCAAAGCCGCCTGGAACGTCTTTCGCCATTTCGTTTGGTAACCATAGACCGTTCGGGATGAATGCGTCTTTATGTTGTAGGAACAAGGATTGGGAATCCGTGTGGTTGATTTGTACGGATGCTTTGTCGATGTAGCCTTTATCACGCATTTGAACGATTTTGTTTAGACCTTTGATGATTGCAGGGTTTTTCCAAGCCTCAAGATTGTTTGTGGACATATCTTGCAGCAATTTGTAGTCATTGTTGTTCGCAGATACGATCGCTGGAAGCAATACGCCACCGTTGATGTAGTACGGATATTTACCAGTGTGGATGAATGGATTAATGCCAGCACCTTTAATTTTCTCACTTACAGCCAAGAACTCTTCGAAATCTTTTGGCTCAGCCCAACCTTTGTCTTTGAAAAGAGCTTTATCATAGAAAATACCCCATGAGCTCATTACGAAAGGAATGTTGTACGTTTTACCGTCAAATTGTTGTGGCTTTTGTGCAAGCAAATCAATGATTTTCTCGCCATCCACGTTTTTAGCGTCTTTGATCCAGTCCGTCAAATCTTCCAGTTGTCCGTCTGTAACCATTTGGCGGTCGAACAACTCAGGTCCATCGATGTATACGAAATCAGGTGGGTTACCAGCGATCCAACGGGGTTTCATTTGCTCGTTGATTTTTGGTCCCGCACTTTCTTTAATTTTCAAATCAGGGTTTTTCGCTTGGAAATCAGCGATAACTTTTTTCCACCATTTGTCGCCGTATCCGCCAACAAAGTATTGGATTTCAAAATCACCAGTAAGTTTAGTTGAAGCTGCTGCAGTAGGAGCTGCGGATGCTGCAGCTGTTGGAGCCACAGATGCTGCTGGTTTTGTTGTTTCTACCGGCGTGGATTTACCGCAACCTGCAGCTACGAGTGCCATTGACGTTGCCAAACCAATTGTTGACCATTTTTTCATGTTCATGTGATCATCTTCTCCCTTTTTTAATTCATCTAATAATTTATTGGTGAAGCGTGTACCCGATAGTTAAACTTCGTATTAGTTTGCACAATCAACCCCTTTCATGATTCAAAATTGGCAAAATAAAAAGGGCATAGTTATAGAAGAAGACTTGCATTTCTTCTAATAACTAATGCCCTTGCGGTAACATGTTATTAAAACTGACATATTCAATTGTTTCAGGTATTCCGTGTGATTGAATCTTACAATATAATGACATGAACGTCAATACTCTTTTTATAAAATTGCTCATTTTTTCTTATTCGTTGAATGCGCTTACTTATGATATGATAGAATCATCTCGTTTAATCCTAATGGAAAAGGTGATTCTTATGGCCAAACGCAAACCAGTAACCGCTTCGCGGAGACAGAAAAACGAAGTTAATATGAAAGCGATTTACTGGACAGGATCGATTTTCTTAGTTGTCATAGTACTAATGACTTTACTGCTCATTTTGAACAAATGAATTCATTAAAGTGATTGAAAACTTCACATTTTGAATTGTAATCGCTTTCTGAATGATTGTCAAGAAGAAACTTGCAGCAACTACATACTGAAAATTTATTGCGTGTTAACCCGAAAAAGGAGGTGCAAGCTTCAAACTTGCACCTCCTTTTTTTCAATCCAGCCATTTATAGACCTTATTTGGATTATTATCTTTCGTCTCCAAAGGCAAACCGATCGCTTGCTGAGGTATTCCTCCACCAGCGCCTATTCCTTCTCCAGCCTCAGAAAGAGGCAACACGCCCTTCCCAATCGTCACTTTCGTTTGTCCTGGAACCATGTTATATAATTCTTCCACATCCTGCTGCAGCATACGAATACAACCATGAGACTCATCTTTGCCTATACTCGCTGGTTTATTCGTCCCATGAATCGCATAAAGCGTATTAGACAACGTCATGCCGCGGCTGCCGAACTCACCATTCGATCTGCCATTCGGGTTACGTACTTTTTCACTGATCATAAACTCACCTTGCGGCGTCTTATCTCCACCAAGTCCTACAGGATAACGCCTCAGGATGAAATCTCCACTCACAACTGCCAGTTGATGCTGTTCGGTATCAATGATAATCCTAAGAGGCTCTGTAAATGGTTCTGGTGAGGCCACAGGCTGCGAACTGCTCGCCGCCAATGCCTTCTCTTCATTCGATTGCGGAGATTGCCCTCCAGTAGCAGTCCCCGCTGTTAGATTAAGCGCCTGAGCTGCTTTTCCACTCGTAAGTTCAGCGACCTTTTGTAGGGCAACAGGAAAAGACTCCTTCATTTGCGGTGTAAGTCCTGGCAATAAATTATCTGGATACGGCTTCGTTAACTGTTGTGGCTTATCAGGTAAACCACCCGTCTTTTTTTGATAGGCCTGAATCGCACTTTGCAAAATAATCGCTTCTTCACGATCATGCATCCAAGCTTGAATGACGGGCACTAGCTTCGAGCTGTCTACTACCTGGCAAGAGCAAATTTGTGCCTGATAATACTTTAACACCGCTTGATTTCCACTCGTCCCCACATGTTCAACGCTAAGTAAGGGACTTACCGATCGATGCCATTCTTTCCATTTGCCATCTTGACTTGGAGGCGCATCCATGATGACAGATTCTCCCGTCCCCCTGATAGGAGGTTGTAAGATCTGTTGCAGCTTCTTGCCCCAATCCCCATCAGAGAAATACAGCTTTAATCTGGGATTATCCACCTGAATGTCGGTTTGCGCTGCAACCGAGCCCAACACCTCAGACTGCTCTGTTGCATCGACTACACGCTCCACCCCATCCGATTGAGCCAGATCCATCCCTGCAGGGAGCGCTAGTAAAATTAACATCACAAGATATGGCAACCATTTCCGTTTACCACGTGATCGGGCTTGACGATCTCCAGCTGCATCCCCTTCTTTGATTTGCCCCGGTACCGTCAAGTTGGGAGGCAACGGCTCGTCCAACACAATCTTTTGTTGCTCAAAAGCTTCATATATTTCCCCAGCCTGTGCAAAACAGTAAGCCGCCTTACCTGCTTTCCCCTGAGCCGTATACTCTCTGCCTAATAAATACCACGCCATTTTATGGTCCGGATGCTCTTTGACATATTTCTTGAGATACTGAGGATCCTCGATCGGATTATGTTGGAAGAATTTCGTCAATTGATCGTTTCGATTATTCGGCTTCAAGCGTTCATGCCTCCAGTCCACTTTCCACTATTCTCCGTTTTTATCGGCAATCGAGGCACAAAGCTGAAGTCCAAAAAGAAAAAGGCTTGGTCAGGGGATCTCCCATTCCAAACCTTTTCAAACTACAAATCTATTTCACAAATGTTTTCACACGTAAAATGGCTGTTTGTACTGCCGCATGCCACTGCACGTCCAATCCAATCTGTTCAGCGAAGAAGCGAATAGGCACATAAGTACGATCTTGCTTCACATAAGGCGCAACATCTGTATCTACTTTCAAATCTGGCAGACCAGTTTGCTTACGAGTAATCCCCGTTTCACCAATGGTTAACTCTACGGTCAAATCACCTTTGGAGAGCTGTACAATTGATTTTCCAGCCCGTTCAGCATAAGTCACCTTATACCCAAACGTTTCACTAATCGCACGAACTGGCACCATGGTGCGCCCATCTTGAATTTCAGGTTGCGCATCAAAGGAAATGAGTTTGTTACCGCTAACTACCTTCACTTGTCCATCATTCGAAACAGCTCCTGGCAATTGATAAGGTGTAATTTTGCGGACTTTGTTATTCGATGCATCCGCTACAATCACATTACCTTGTGTTGTTACCAGTACATCGGAAGGATTATAGAACGCTGCAGATTGCTCAACGCCGTCTGCCTCCCCCGTTTGAGGCGTACCTGTTACCGTAGTGACTTGGCCATTCAACAGATATCGAACCGAATGATTCAAGCTATCCGCGATAAGAAGCCCACCCTCAGAGGTCACAGTCAGACCCTTCGGGAAGTCAAACTTCGCTTTCAAAGCTTCTCCATCTGCATAATCACCTGCTGCATACAACTCATTCTTCCCATAGATCGTCGAACCACCAACAGTTGGCGTAGATCCAGCTATTGTCGATACACTTCCTGATGCAAAATCAATATAACGGATACGTTGGTTCCCTGTATCACTAACGTAAAGATTCCCTTTGCCATCCAATGCAAGTCCAGAAGGCTCATTAAATGTCGCAGTAGAAAGGCTACCGTCGTGATATTCGCCCGCGAAGGAAGCTTCGCCTGGACGAACCTGAATCACACGTGTGACAGGCGCAGAGAGCGTCGTAACGCGACCATCAGTTGCGATTTTACGAATGGTATGATTAAGTGAGTCCGCCACATATACGGTACCGTCAGCACTAATAGCAATATCACTTGGGTGATTAAAAGTAGCTTCCGAACCCTTACCGTCTTTATTTCCTGGCACGCCATTCCCCGCAACTGTGGAGACAGTCCCATTAACGTCAATTTTACGAATGGCATGATTTCCAGCATCTGCCACATAGACATTGCCTTTAGCATCAAGCGCTAGTCCTGTCGGCTCATTAAAGAAAGCTTCTGAAGCTTTTCCGTCAAGAAGACCTCCTGTCGGGAAGCCTTGCGCATTTTTCGTAACAGCAAGAGCAGGACCAGCGAAAGTGGAGACTTGGCCATCCTTCACTTTACGAATCACATGGTTGCGTGTATCGGCGATGAGCAAGCTGCCATCTGGAAGCTGCAGCACGCTGCTTGGGGCACGAAATGCTGCTTGCAGCGCATCCCCATCACGATCTTCAAAATCGCCGATGCCTGCTAGGGTCGATATATCCGATAGAATTTGTCCAGTGCTAGATTTCAAACCGTCCGCTTCTAAGCCAGCGGCCAAAGCAGACGATCCTCCTATCAACGTAGCAGCAATTATACTTGAAACAAATATGTGTTTTAAGGGTTTCATTGGAGTCTCCTTTAATTCAACTGATAAACTTGATAAGTTAGAATACTATACAGGTGGCAGACCAATATTTGGCATAGGTGTCCCAGTACCTACCGACTTTGATTGAATACTTGTTAGTGGAATATCAATAGTTTCAACTCCACCATTCGCCTTCTTGCGAACAATCACAATTTTACCAACACTGATGTCAGTAGCACCAAAAGTTTCCATCGGAATACTGACTAGCTTTTTCTTTCCAGTAACCGAAATATTCGCCGCACTTCCAAAATTGGTTACAGCATATATAAGTTCGTTTTGTGTACCTTGTGATTCATAGGCTTTGATATAATCCGCACTTTTAAGTGGATCATTGAAAATAGCTGAATTGGCGCTAAACGGAACCTCTGAATAATAATTATAATGCGCATTGAAACCGTACAGTAAATGGACTTCTACACCATAAATGTCTTTACCATATGTATCGATGAAATCAGTCAAATTGATATTCAAATTAAAACTAGTACGGGTTGCAACCTCTCCAATTGGTATATCAACTTTATCTACAACTTCCATACTTACAACTGGCGTTGGTGCGGGTGTCCCTGTGTCACCACCACTGTTATCATTGCCATTATTATTGTCACCTGAAGCCGGTTGCGTTGGCGGGGTCGTACTAGTACCTTTATTCGCTTCCTCTTTTGCTGTTTCGAACGCCTTCTTCTCTTGCTCTGATAAAGTAGCCTTTAACTTCGCTTCCGCATCAGCTTTCGCCTTAGCTTCCGCAGCTAACTTTTCTTCTGCAATTTTTTTCTTTTCTTCTTCTAGCTTTTTCAATGCCGCAGCAAGCTTCAGCTTAGCTTCTTCAGCTTTTTTATCGTTTTCCAACTTCGCTTTCAACTTTGCTTCTTCAAGCTTCTTAAGCTCTTCTTGCTTCTTCTTCTCTAATTCAGGATCCACACCTGCCGTTTTATCCAGCGGCTTAACTTTGGATAAATCCAGCTTCTTATCCGTTGAATCGATTTTTTTATTGACTTCAGCAATAATCGCGTCTACCGTTTTTTGATCTAGCTTCTTATCAGCAATAGCTTGTTTAGCTACGTTACCGATTAGATTTTCTAAGTTTTGTTTCACTTTATCGAGGTCAGACTGGTTTTTAATACTCAAAGAATTTTTATCACCCGTAAACGTTCCATCTGCAATTTCCTTTTGCTTTTTCGCAATAAACTCATCGTTTTCTTTATCTATTTCTGCTTTATTGAGGATTAATTCTTTAATAATTTCAGGCGAAGCATTTTTAATAAAATCCTCTAAGTCGAAAAATTCCACTTTCAAATCCAGATCATTGGTTTCATCTCTTGAATCCAAGGAAATTTCTTGTGTTGGGTTCACGTATGTAATCGTTGTGGTTTGTGTCTCATCCGAATTGGACGTTACTGTCGAAGCGGATACTCTTCCTGATCCAACAGCCATTTTGGTTTTTCCAGAAACAGGATCAACGGAAACGTAGAATTGCGTTCCGCGTACCCCCATTACCGCCGTTGGTGTTTCAACTTCAAATTCATCATCTGCGCCAGCCAATGATTTAACTTTGACCCACATCGAACCCGCCCAAACTTTCAGCTTGGACTTCTTATTTCCATTCGCAGAGTTGAGGTCTGATACGTTGAGTTCCGCATTGTCACCTAATGTAACATCAGCGTCTCCACTTGCTAAGTTTAGTGTTACCGAGGAGCTATCTCCTGTATAAACGGTATCGCCTTGGTTTAAGCTCATGCTCTCATACGCATCATACGTTTTGGAGCCGCCGCCTTTTTTAATCGTGACGTCTCCAGACAATACTGAAATAATGGCAACCCGGACCGTTTTCGCATCCACGGGTTTCACCAACAGCACAGAAACTAAACTAAACACTAAGCTAAAACTTAACAACACTGATACAAATGATTTCTTTGTCATTCCCACTCCACACGCCTCCCAGCAATTCTATTTCAAATGCCCCATAACTTCATAAACAGCAACGGGTTTTTCTTTCCCTTTTACTTTAATTTCACCAATGGATTCGATCTCAAATAGACCTTTGACACGTTCATACGTCTGTTCACTAATCAAAATCTGCCCTGGCTTAGCATTAGATTCTAGTCGTGCTGATAAGTTAACTGTGTCTCCAATGGCTGTATAATCCAACCTCAGATCTTCAGAACCGATGTTACCAACGACCGCAGGACCACTATTAATACCTAATCCGAATTTCACACCGATACCATAATTCTTAATCAATTTCTGCTCAAGAATATCTGCTTGAGACTTCATCTCAATCGCAGCACGAACGGCCATTTCAGGATGATTCTCATATTCAATCGGTGCACCAAACATCGCCATAACGCCATCACCAATGAATTTATCTAACGTACCATTGAACTTAAAGATCGCTTTCGTACAGACATCTAGATATTCATTTAACACTTGAATAACTTGCTCTGGCTCTAATCGTTCCGACATCGGTGTAAATCCGCGAATATCCACAAATATCAATGAAATATCCTTACGGCTTCCGCCAAGCTTCACATCTTCACCTGACTGTAATAGTTCGTCCACAACGGTTTTGGAAACGAATCGACCGAAAATACCAGTAACCCGATTCCGTTCTTTTCGTTCTTCTAAATAATGGCTAACCAATGACCAAACATAGATCGTTACGAGTGCAAATTGTGGATACACCAACGGTAAGAACATAGAACCAATACTATAGAATCCTAACCATACAAGACCATAAACCACGAAGATGCCTAGGAAAATAAACAGCGCTGTCTTCCCATTGAACTTTTCAAATAAAAATATAGCCAACAAGGAAATAAGTAGAATAATCGCAATACCAGCCGATTTCGAAGCATCTTTGAAGAAAGTACTTTCTAATAGGGTTTGAATCATATTGGCATGAATTTCAATCCCAAACATCTTGACCGAGGAGATCGGTGTTGGGTATTCATCCTGCATGGCCGTAACAAATGGACCCACAAGCACAATGCTACCCTTCAGCGGCAATGCTTTTGTACTATTCAGTACATCTACAAAAGACAGCAACTCATAACCTGTCGTCGCATCAACCTTTTGTCTCGGCTGTGTGAAGAACTCTGTTGTTACTTGATTTCTTTCGTTCGTTGGTACGACTTCATTCCCGCGTTTCCACTCTCCAGTAGCTGAATCGCGCTTTACCTTTTCATTTTCATCTAAAACTAAATTCGCAAGAGCCACACTGAATGCGGGTATGTAAGCACCTTTCTCATCAGGCAAACCGACGGGAAGTTTACGAGCTTTGCCATCCTTATCAACAAATACATTGATATGGGCCATTTGATCTCTTTTGGTCGTTAGGGTTGAGGAGGGATAATCAATTCGCTCAGGAACTAGTTCGCCTGCTGACTGTTGTTTGGAGGGATAGTTAATTTGTACTGGCAAAATAATATTGGAATACTTCGCTAGCACGTCAGCTAAAGCTTTATCGTCTGCGGGATTCTTCGATGGCTCAGCAAGCACAACGTCGATCCCAATCGCAGCTGCACCTGATTGTTCTAACTTCTCTATGACTTGGGCATATGTACTTCGATCCCACGGAAACTTCCCGATGGCAGAAAGGGATTTTTCATCAATTTTAACAATCTTAATCCGATCATCCGGTTGACGCTCATCCACCGACTTTGCGCCACGCAAAATATCTTGGAGAGGACCCTCGACAAAATAAAATAAACCGCTGGAGTTCACCGTGTAGAAATATGTCGAAAATACCATTAACAAGAGTCCTACTACTAAAGTCTTAAGCCATTTCTTCTTACCCATATAATCCTCCCCGAGTTTACTAGTTTCATTGTAAGATGCTAGCTGTGAATTGGCAATAAATTGTTACAAATTTCACATTTATCCAACAAAAAAAGAGCTCGTTCCCTCTTAGGAAACGAGCTCTTTCGACATTCCGCGGTATCTCCACAAAATGATTTTGTAATTATGATTAGCTAAAAGGTGAATCCGCAACTTTAATGGAGTCAGTTGGGCAGCCATCTTGAGCATCTTGTAGGTCATCAAATAGATCATCAGGAATTTCAGTAACCCCTTTGTTTCCATCACCTTCAAAAATCACTTCCGCCAAACCTTCATCATCATAATCATAGATATCTGGAGCTGTAGCTCCGCAAGCGCCGCAAGCGATGCACGTATCTTTATCAACAAATGTATACTTAGCCATGTTTTCTACTCCTCCTCTAATTATCCTCATTGTAAAATATAATATAAATACGGACAAAGTTCAAACCTTAAAATTGACAATTCATGAAATACTGCTCAATAAAGTCTGCAATTCCACGGATATCATCCAAATTGAACTGCGGAAGTGCGAAATCATCCCCGAGAATACTTAGATCTGTCGCAACTGCAAGCAGGCTTGCCGCCACTCCTTTTAGTAACTCTCTTTGTTCTATAGTACGGTATACTCCAATCTTTGGATGCTTTTCCTTCTTGAACCCTTCAATAAAAATATAATCAAGATGGGCATAGGCTGCTAACTCCTCTTCCAAACTCGGCGTTTCTGTCTTCTCATAAATGTGTACCCCATTTGGAGAAAGTGTAACCACAACATCGGCACCTGTTTCAACAAATACGGTGGAGTCCGCACCTTGCGCTTCCTTATAATGTCCATGAGCATCATGTTTCATTACTGCAATCCGATGGCCACGATGTTTCATTTCAACGACAAGCTTAGCTATCAACGTCGTTTTCCCGCTATTGGAAAATCCCGCGAAGCCCAAACAATGAGCCATGCTCCTCACTCTCCTCCGTCTTTATGAAGAGGATTATTTCGCAAATGATCCATTTGCAAGGACGTCCCTCTTACTTTGTGATTTCGAATTAAGGCAGATGGATCATCACTCATCATCCCTGCTGTAAGAATCACACCTTCTCCAAACTTATCACGCAGACCATCCATCACGCGGTTCAGATTCTCCCTGCGGGGTTGTTTCTCGTAATCGAATAAATCAAGTTGTACGTAGGATTCCTCCTTCGCAATCAGATTCTGCAAAGTGATTCCCAGGAGCCGAACCGGATTGCCATCTTCCCATTGATGATCATACAATTGACAGGAAGTTCGATAAATATCATCCATATGCTCAGTCGGAGTTTGCAAAGTAAGTGATCTAGTAATCGTCCTCATTTCAGGATCCCGGATCGTAATCTGAATTGTCGAAGTCATGAGCTCCTGCTTACGAAGCCTTCTCGCTACTTGATCGGCTAAATTAAGCAGGACACGATGAATTTCGATACGATCCGTATAATCACGCGGCAAAGTCGTTGTATGTCCTATGGACTTGCTTTGCTCCTGCTCCGGATTCACAACCGAAGGATCAATGCCGTTGGCTGAGCGCTTTAAGTGCGCACCCATGACTCCGAAGTGCTTGCTTAACAGTGCCTCATCCGCAATCGCCAATTGCCCTAACGTTAGGATACCAAGCCTCGTAAGCTTTTCCGCTGTTTTTTTCCCAATTCCATATAAATACTGACACGGCTTATCCCAGAAAACGGCCGGCACATCACGAAGCCGCAATACCGTAATCCCATTAGGTTTCTTCATATCAGATCCCATCTTGGCTAGCAGCTTATTCGGCGCGACACCAATGGAACATGGTAATTTCAACTCTTGCAGAATTCTTTTTTGAATACTATTTGCGATGTCTAGTGGCGTGCCGAACTGTTTGGAACCTGTGATATCTACAAAACATTCATCAATAGACATAGATTCTACCATCGGTGAATATCCATAGACTATCTGCATAAACCGCCTCGAGAAATTTCGATAGAGATCAAAGTCAGGTTTGATTAGAATGAGATCTGGACATATTTTCAACGCTTGCCTAACTTGCATGCCCGTCTTGATCCCTAGCTTGCGCGCTGCATATGATGAAGTAACAACAATCCCTTTACGCAGTTCCACACTGCCAGCAACAGCAAGCGGCTTTCCCTTATATAAGTCAGGCTCTACGGCTTCATGAACGGAACAGTAGAATGCATTCATATCAATATGTAAAATGACTCTGCCTTGCTTGGGATAATGATGCTCTACGGACACCATATTCATTACCTCCTAGTAGGATTGAATCAGATTTCAGAGCCGTCTATTCGAGTGAAACACAACCATCCTGAGATGTCAAAAAAATAATCATTCAAGATAACGCAAATTTACGTTATGATGTCTTTACCTGAACATTTATGTTATAATCGTAAATTATACATTAGCGCTTTAAAGCAAGCGAAACTCACAATTCCATGCACCGAAGTCACTTTGCTAGCTTTTGAAGGAGGAACCCATGCCAACATCAGTCAAAATCTTCGACACTACCCTACGAGACGGAACCCAAGGAGAAGGTATCTCCCTATCCGTTGAGGATAAAATCAAAATTGCCCGTAAGCTCGATGAGCTCGGGGTTCATTATATTGAAGGCGGATGGCCGGGCAGCAACAGCAAAGATATTGAATTCTTTGAGCGGGCACGTACGATGACTTTTACGAATGCCAAAATTACTGCTTTTGGAAGCACAAGACGGAAAGATTCTCTTGCTTCGGATGACATTAACTTGAATAGACTCGTGGAATCCGGCGCGCAAGTCGCCACAATTTTCGGCAAGTCATGGGACTTTCATGTAACGACAGCTATTCAAACAACGCTTGAAGAGAATTTGAACATGATTTATGACTCCGTTCTCTTTTTGAAAAGCAGTGGGTTGGAAGTTATTTATGATGCCGAGCATTTCTTCGATGGTTACAAGAATAATCCAGAATATGCACTGCAAACAATTAAGAAGGCACAAGATGCTGGCGCAGATTGGATTACGCTTTGTGATACGAATGGCGGATCCTTACCTAACGAAATTACGGCTATCGTGACGACAGTTACGCAACATGTCTCCACACCAGTAGGCATACACGCTCATAATGATTGCGAATTAGGCGTTGCGAACTCCTTAGCCGCCGTACAAGCTGGTGCTAGACAAGTACAAGGAACTATCAATGGCTACGGAGAGCGTTGCGGAAATGCTAACCTAAGCTCAATTATTCCTAACTTACAATTGAAACTAGGTTATGATGTCATCTCTACGGATCAATTGAAGTCACTTACATCCGTTTCGAGATATATCAGTGAAATCGCCAATATGCATATGCCTGTTAACCAGCCCTATGTTGGCAACGCGGCTTTCGCACACAAAGGCGGCATCCACGTCTCTGCGATTCTCAAGGATGCAAGTACGTATGAGCATACGAAACCTGAGTATGTTGGAAACAAACAACGTGTGCTCGTTTCCGAGCTTGCTGGCCAAAGCAACGTATTAGTCAAGGCTCAGGAGCTTAACTTGGATTTCAACAAAGAACACCAGAAGACCAAAGAGATCATCGAGAAAATCAAAGATATGGAACACCAAGGCTATCAATTCGAAGGCGCTGATGCTACGCTCGAACTCTTGTTGCGTGAAGCCTTTGAGGGTCTCGAAGAAATTTTCACCTTAGAATCTTTTAAAATGCTCGTAGAGAAAACAGCCAATCATTCTGTTGTTTCAGAAGCTATCGTCAAGGTGAAAGTACATGGCGAAACGATCTATACCGCGGCGGAAGGCAATGGTCCTGTCAATGCACTTGATAACGCCTTACGGAAAGCACTTATTCAATACTATCCGGACATTAAGAATGTTCACCTTTCGGATTATAAGGTACGTGTATTGGACGAGAAAGATGCAACAGCCGGCAAGGTTCGCGTGCTTATGGAATCCACCGATTTTAACACAACATGGAACACACTCGGTGTTTCTAGCAACATTATAGAAGCTAGTTGGTATGCACTTGTTGACAGCTTACGTTATGCCCTCATCAGCAGAAAACGCGTAGAGCCAGCAAACAAAGAGCAACAAGAACGATTAGGCCTAGTGAACCATTAATCCTTATACGAAAAAGCTGCAAGAGCGCAAATCGCTCTCTTGCAGCTTTTTTTGTCATTCTTCCTTCAGAAGACTTGCCATCTTCTTGTCGAGTTCTTTCGGGGAAAGAACATGAATAATTTCCCTGATTACGCCATTTTTATCAATAAGAAAACTTGTAGGAATAGCGATAACGTTATAGGTATCGGCATTCGCCCCTTGTTTATCGAGCAGCACAGGGAACGGATACTGATAGGTATCCACGAATTTTTTGATATTGTCCATTTTATCACCAGGCGTCACATTCACCGCATAGAGATCAAATTTCCCCTCATATTTCTTATACAAATTCACCAAATCAGGCGCTTCTCCCTCACAAGGACCACACCAGGATGCCCAGAAGTTCACGAACATCGGCTTTTCACGAGGTCCGCCTACGGAATAGTCCTTCCCATCCAACCCTTGTAAGGTAAATGAAGGCGCTAAGAAATTCACTTTTGCCGCTTGCTCACTTGGCATCAGGGTTTGTTTATCTTCATTCCGTACATTTTGATAAATCGCAAAGCCCGCCAATAGAACGACGAAAGCGATCACGATGAGATTCTTCTTCACAGTATCAACCTCCACTCCCTCTATATTATCTCCAAATTACCGAAAATTCCAACATCACAATCCTGAAGTATGCTTTCACCCCATTAGGGAAAAGTAAAGCTACTCTTTGCGATGAAAGGAACCGGTGAAATGAAACAAGCTGCCGCGAAAACAAGAAGTAAGAATCCGCTCGATAAAATGAGAATTTATGAGCATGAAGAAGATGGCGCATCCAATAGTAAAAAAACAAACACAAACGAGAAAGGAAGCGTTTGGCAGTACCTCGCACTTGCCTCCATCCCTTTGGTGCTTGTCCTTGGCAATTCAATGCTTGTCCCGATTCTGCCAGATTTGCAAGAGAAAATGAACATCTCACGCTTCCAAAGTTCACTCATCATCACTTTATTTTCACTGACAGCTGGCCTCATCATTCCGATATCCGGTTATCTATCTGATCGCTTCACGCGGAAAGCTGTTATCATTCCCTCGCTCATCGTGTACGGTGCTGCAGGGATCCTAGCAGGGCTTGGCGCCGTTTGGAATTCCTATCCTATACTTATAGCTTCTAGAGCCATACAAGGCCTTGGAGCCGCAGGTACAGCCCCTATTGCCATGGCACTTGTTGGCGATATTTATAAGGGACCCAAGGCCAGCAAAGCCCTCGGACTCATCGAAGCCTCCAACGGAATAGGCAAAGTCGTGAGTCCCATTCTCGGTTCTCTTTTAGCGCTAATTATTTGGTTTGCGCCATTTTTTGCTTTTCCACTTTTTTGTTTACTCGCTCTACTCGCTGTTATATTCATGATCAAAGAACCTGCTAAAGAGAAAGAAGCTGAACCCCTTAAGCTCTATTTGAAGCAAATTAAAACCATCCTGAGAAGCAAAGGCCATTGGCTAATTCCCGCCTTCATAGCTGGTGCAATCACCTTATTTATACTATTCGGCGTGCTATTCTACCTCTCACAGATTCTTGAAGAGAAGCCCTACAACATCGAAGGCGTACGCAAAGGTCTTATCCTAGCAATCCCTTTGCTCTGTCTCGTCATTACCTCTTATACCACAGGGGCGAAAATCAAACAAAATGGCAAACTCATGCGATGGCTCATGAATATCGGACTTGTAACCATGGTTGTATCCCTTGCCTTGGCTACATTTCTAAACGGGAACCTGTATATCTTCATCGGCTTATTGTCGCTCAGTGGGATAGGAACAGGACTTCTGCTTCCATGCCTAAACACGCTCATTACCGGATCGGTAGAACGAGAGCAACGCGGTATGATTACTTCCCTCTATAATAGCTTACGTTTTATTGGTGTCGCCTTCGGCCCTCCGTTGTTCGGTTGGCTCATGAGCATCTCACATAAGACACTCTTTATCACGGTCGCTTCATTATCTGTTATCATGTTAGCTTTGGTATTCTTCTTCATCAAACCCAAAGCAGAATTGCAAAAACAAACATGATATACTAACCTCATGTCCATGCCATGTGAGGAGCGAGAGCAAGTGAGCATACGTTTATCTAGAAAATTATATGACGAAATGATCTCACACAGTAGGCGCTCGCTTCCCAACGAAGCATGTGGCATCCTTATACAGGAAGCTCCTTTCTCATCGACACATGAGTTACACATCCACACATTTATCCCTCTTCCTAATCACGCGGCGCATCCAACACAGCAATTCGTCATCCATCCCATCGACATGATTCCTTACCTAACGGATCAACGTCGTACGATCGTCGGAATTTTTCATTCCCACCCCACTGCCGTATCAACCCCTTCTGCCGAGGACCTCGCAACGCTCTGGCACACCATTCCAACTCATTGGATCCTTTCCCTGCAACATGAAGATAAACCTGACCTCCAAGTCTATTCCCTAAAAAAAACCACCACTACCGCATATCACAAACTTTCGTTTGTCATCGGTCAATGATGGCTTAATAACGCATATAAATCACCTAATGTGTCTACATTTCTCGCTCTTATTTCTTCCATAAATCTGGACCATAATTGCGCTGTCATAAGTGCATCTTCCAGAGCATGATGTCTCACGGTAACCGGGATGTCATAAGCATGCAGAAGTGAATCTAAACCCAGATTTTTTCGTTTGGGCATGAGCCATTTCGCAATCATCATAATATCTAAAACCCGATGGGATAAGCTAACTTTGGACGTACGCCACAAGGCCGAGTTCAAAAAACTTTTATCATGTCCTATGGCATGAGCCACTAAAATTTTCTGCTGAACAAATTCTAAAAAGTCACTTAAAACAGCGATTAAATCAGGTGCATCGCCAGCCATTTCGTTCGTAATACCCGTTAATTTAACGATTTCATCTGGAATTTTGCGTTTGGGGTTCACCATTTTATAGAAGGTATCTTGTGTCTGCACTTCACCACCAATAACAGAGACAGCGCCGAACGAGATAATTTCGTCACCATTATATGGAGAGAAGCCCGTCGTTTCAAGATCAAACACCACGATCTCCATCGCGTGCAGAGGAATTTCAAACAAAGAATCTTTTCTTTGCTCTTTCAGCATCGACCGAATAAAGGCCATTTGTTGCGCACTTTGCGCATCAAACATCGAGGTTAACGCTGGCGTTAAACCACCCATCTTATATAAATGCCACATACGACCTGCTGGACGCATATCTTTCACGCGAGTCACCTCTCCCTACACAATGAAACGTGATTTCCGAATCCGATCGTTCTAACCTTTTTCTCTCTCTATGTGTGAATTTATGGACTTACCGACATACTTCTGCAACTGAATTCCCGTTCGTAGACATTGTTTTAATTGCAGGCGAATCTCTTTGTTAAGTTGATCTGCCGTAAGTTTACCTCTTGTCGTATATTTCTCTTCATCT
Organism: Paenibacillus sp. 2RAB27; assembly: GCF_052115445.1. Taxonomy (NCBI): domain Bacteria; kingdom Bacillati; phylum Bacillota; class Bacilli; order Caryophanales; family Paenibacillaceae; genus Paenibacillus; species Paenibacillus sp. 2RAB27. Next base: position 308,435 of record NZ_JBFRGR010000004.1, on the reverse strand, counting down.
AACTGAAAAGGTGTGCTATCTCTTAGCTTTAAAGCAATCGAAAAAGCCATTTCCCAATCATTGGCTAGTTGCTCGGATACAACACCCTTCACCTTTAACTGCTTAATTCGTTCAATGGTAGAAGTGGCCAAAATTCCCGCTTGAATAGCAAGCAGCCGAATCCCATTTACAATCGGAATATAAGCACCATATTTGATATCAAAACCACCTGCATCTTCACCATAACGCTCTGTAATTAAATGACTAAATATACCTAACGAAATTTTGTGATGCAATGTGTTCGATAACAAATATTTCAATAGTTCCGGATGTTCCTGAACATAGTCAAGAAACGATCGTTTCAACTTCGTCACTAATAGCTCTGAACCATAAATACAACGCATATCTGCCAAAATGAGCAGGTAGCGTACATTTTCCCAATCCGGTTCCACGAACCAGCCGATCATCATCTCCGTGTATTCTTGCAGTGACTTACGCCATTGCGGATTACTGGATATGACATCCCCTTCACAAGGAGGATAACCCAACACATCCAAACCACGAATGATATACGAGGCAAGTTTATCGAAATAAAGATCTAATTCATCTTTCGTATGCGTTTCACTATCACTATAAATGAGTCCGTTGTCCTGATCACTCCACAGCGTCTGTTCTCTCCTGCCACCACTGCCTAATAAGATAAAAGCATATGCAACAGGCGGTTTACCGTATCCTTCATCCTCAAGCAAATGTTCAGCAATCTGAGTCGTTCTTTGAATCAACGCATCATGCACTTGATTGATTCGCTGCCCCAATTCAGATGTATAAGGAAAAAGGAGATGCTCCCGAAACATCTCATGCACCTGATCTCTGGTGATTCGCATCTCCTCGAATTGCTCCGACTGATGTATGCGTTCCAGGATCCGTTCCATTGAGAGATGATTCATGTTGCATCCCCTTTGCTCTAGTAGAAAGTATAAGTGTTGTTAAACGGACACGCCGTTTTGAGCTGCTTTTTTCATTTGTTCAGGATATCCGTATGAACCATGCTCGGAAAGATCCAGACCAATGATTTCTTCTTCTTCCGTAACACGAAGACCAATTGTAGCTTTAAGAATACCTAGGATAATGAAGGAAAGAACAAGTACGAATGCCAAAGCCCCAGCAAGACCAAGCGCTTGAATACCTAATTGGTGGAAGCCACCGCCGTAGAATAAACCTGCACCACCGATACCAACCTTCGCTGAAAGCTCAGGCGTTGCGAATAAACCAGTGGAAAGTGTTCCCCAGATACCAGCGATACCGTGTACAGAGAATGCATAGATTGGATCGTCGATTCCAGCTCTTTCAAACCATTGTGCTGTGAAGAATGTCACGATACCCGCTACTGCACCAATAACGATTGCCGCCCAAGCGTCTACGAACGCACATGCCGCAGTGATGGCAACAAGCGCTGCCAGAACACCATTCAACATGCTAGGAATATCCGCTTTACCGAAGTACATCCAAGAGATAATCAATGCAGCTACAGCACCTGCAGCAGCAGCCATATTCGTTGTCAATGCGATATAACCGAAGAATCCGTCACCCATAGCACTAAGCGTACTACCTGGATTGAAACCGAACCAACCGATCCATAGGATGATTACACCAAGAACAGATAATACTTGGTTATGACCTGGAATTAAATTAGGTGTTTTATCTTTATTATATTTGCCAATACGCGGTTTAAGCAAGATTGTTGCTACTAACGCTGCAGTTGCACCTTGTAAGTGAACAACGGTAGAACCCGCGAAATCTTGCATACCCAATTTGCTCAACCAGCCGCCGCCCCATACCCAGTGCGCTACGATTGGATAGATAACAACTGTAAACAGAATTCCGAAGATGAAGTACACCGGCAACTTCGCTCTCTCTGCAAAACCGCCCCATGCGATAGCGAGGGATACACCAGCGAATGCTAATTGGAACAAGAATTTGATACCGATTGGCACGTCAGAGAAGGAAAGAGAGCCGAACGCTGCTGCCGCTTGATCTTCTAAGCCCGTTACGAAGAACCCTGTCGTTCCGAAGAATGCATTACCATCACCGAAGGCGAAACCAAATCCTACAGCCCAGAATGCAATCGCACATAATCCGAAAGTTAAAATCGTTTTACCGGCTACGTGACCGGCATTTTTCATTCTAGTTGACCCCGCTTCTAAAAGTGCAAAACCAGCTTGCATGAAGATGACTAAGATTGCTGCTAACATTACCCATACTGCATCAATTGCACTCTGTAGTTGTGGTGCTGTCGCCTCATCCGCTGCAAATGCGAGTGTAGGGAACAGTAATGACATAACGCCGAAAGCTAACAACAATTTCTTAACCATACGACCACTTCCTTTAATGTTAGATTAAGTAACATGTAATGAAACTCTTAATGTCATTATATACAGGATATTTGGGTTTGACAATAGGATTTTCGTTAAAATATTGAAAAAAGCGAAAAATAACCTGACATGAAACAGGCATAATTCGTGTTTCGGCTCATAGGCGTACTCAAAACACCTTTTTACGCGATTATCCAATGTCAGCTTTCCGAAGCATCACGTTTGACTGTACGGTTTAATATCAGGTATCATGTTTATATATAGAAGAAAAAAATTCAAACCATTGGAGTAGAGGTGAATTTAGCATGGGGAATGAGAAGCTTTATAAAATCGGAGAGCTCGCCAAGCTTGCTGATGTCAGCCCTCGAACCATTGATTACTACACCAAGCTTAGCTTAATCGAACCTGAAAGAAGATCCGATACGAACTATCGTCTGTACAGTGATGAAACTTTGCACCGACTGAGGCGTATTGAAACAATGAAGAACGAGAAATATACCTTAGAGGAAATCAAAGTAAACTTACAGCAATGGAGTAAAGTGACCTCCGATGACACTGTGACAGATAAGCTCACATCCCTTCAATTGCATCTCGAACAATTAATGAAGGAAGCCAAAGAACTCAGCCCACTTGTTCAGCAATTGAAGCCTAAGCAGTTGAAAAAGCTGTATCATATTCTGACACAACCGACCGCAGCGTGTATCGAAGCACTTATTGTCCTTTTAGGTAAAAATCCGTTCTCATAATTGAAATACGGAGGAATGCCCTATGTTTTTTTTCCCGATGGATTTCCTAATTATCATTGCATTCGGCCTTTCCATGTGGGCCTCATTCCGAGTGCGAGGAACTTTTAACAAATGGTCGGGCGTACCTGTCTACTCACGCATGACTGGCGCCGAAGCCGCAAGAAGAATGTTAGATGCTAATGGCCTTTACGATGTACCCGTTGAAGCTGTACCTGGGACATTAACAGACCACTACGATCCAATGGCTCGAACCGTACGTCTGTCGGAGCCTGTTTACTTCCAGAGCTCCATCTCAGCCGTATCTGTTGCCTGTCACGAAGTAGGTCACGCTATTCAGCACCAAGTCCATTACCCTATGCTCGTCGCAAGACACAAGATGTTCCCTGTCGTTAACTTCGCTTCCGGTGTGGCTCCCATTCTGATCCTAGCGGGTTTCTTCTTCCAGCAGATCCCCTGGCTCTTGGGTGTCGGTATCATCTTCTTCGCAGCAGCCGTAGCTTTTCAATTAGTAACGCTACCTGTTGAATTTAACGCCAGCTCAAGAGCACGCGATGAAATGGTGGCTCAAGGGTTCATCTCTAATGAAGAAGAACGCGGAGTGGCTAAGGTTTTGAATGCTGCCGCACTCACTTATGTAGCTGCTGCTTTGATCTCCGTACTTGAGCTTCTCAAGTACATGATGATTTTCAATGGTCGCAATAACGATGATTAATAAAAGAAAAGCTCTCCCTTACAGGTTCATGACCTGTTGGGAGAGCTTTTCTCATTTAAAATAATCATATAAGAAACGCCGAAACACTTCAGCCACCAGAGGCAGCTTTACATCCTTCCGACAAATCAAACCAACCGTCCTTGTAACTTGAGGATCTGTTACTCTTATTTTGACCGGCTGTGTTTGCCCACTTTCCAATAATGCCATCGCCGGAAGTAAGCTGACACCCATACCCGCGGCAACAAGCCCACGAATCGTATCCGTCTCCTCACCTTCAAACTCAATCTTAGGAACAAAGCCCGCCTTCTGGCACGCATCCATCACGATCGTTCGAAGCGTATACTCTTCACTAAACATAACGAAAGGTTCATTCTTCAACTGCTCAAGGCGAATTGACGTATAGTCTGCCAAAATATGATTGGCAGGAATGATTGCATACAGTTCTTCTGTCAATAAAATTTCACCTGTCACATGCTCATGGGATTTCGGAAAGGGTGAAATAAAAGCGAGATCAATCTCACCTCTCGAAACATCACGAATTAACGATGTGTATGTACCTTGACGAAGTCTAAACTTCACATTCGGATGATTTTTTTTAAATGCCGCAACAACAGCAGGTAGTAAATTGATAACCAGACTATGTGGAAAGCCAATACGAATCTCGCCAGCCTCTGGATCAAGAAACTCATGTATTTCCCCCACCGCACGTTCTAAATCCGTAAGAATACCTTCTACTCGACTTAAAAATAAATGTCCCACCGAGGTTAAATGTAAATTGCGCCCCTTTTGAACAAATAAATCAACGCCAAGTTCCTCTTCCAGCATATGAATTTGCCGGCTAACCGCAGACTGTGCTACATGCAGCTCTTCCGCTGCCTGTGTCACGTGCTGCTTCCTAGCAACCTTCACGAAATATTGCAATTGTCTTAATTCCACTTGAGTAAATCCCCCGACTTGACTACATGATGAAGAAACAAAACTCCTTCTTTGAATCCGATTATAGCTCGATAGCAACGATTGGACAACTTATCTGTAAAAAGCTTATAATAAGTGAGTTGTTATTTAGCATGGATAATAAAGGAGGAAATCATTCAATGGCACAAGAACGTACTGGTGTTGCTACCCTGAAAAGCAATCCTATCACTTTGGTAGGACCCGAAATTAAAGTAGGTGACAAAGCACCTGATTTCAAAGTTAACAAAGATTTGATGACGCAAGTATCACTTGCTGATTACGCAGGTAAGGTGAAATTGATCTCCGTAGTTCCTTCCTTAGATACAGGCGTTTGCGATGCACAAACACGTCGTTTCAATGAAGAAGCAGCTGGCCTAGGCGACAATGTTGCTGTTCTTACAATCAGCGTTGATCTTCCTTTCGCTCAAGCTCGCTGGTGTGGCGCTGCAGGCATCGACAAAGTAATCACATTATCCGATTACAAAACAAAATCCTTTGGCGAAGCTTACGGCGTATTGATCAAAGAAATTCAATTAGATATGCGCGCTATTTTCGTAATCGATGCTAATGACACTGTTCAATACGTTGAGTACCTTGGCGAAATGACAGCTCACCCGAACTATGAAGCAGCTGTAGAAGCTGTTAAAAAATTAGTTTAATCCATATTAAACTAAACGGCTATATTTAAAATAAAACAGCAAGGAGGCCAAGCTTCCCTGCTGTTTTTGTTATCCATCAATTTTATATGAAGCAAGCTTACGATCTAATTGTTTATAAATATCTAATATCGTACGATAATTGGATCCAAGATCCCCCATCGAACCACGTGAAGCCGAATAAATATCAACAGCTGTTTTCACAGGATTAATGGCAAATAAGGTCAACGTTACGTCCTGGGTTCTTCCTGTAACCGTTTTGCGCTCAGCAAGGATTTCTCCTACGTTCGGGACCTCATGTAATAGCTTGTACCCTGGAGTTTTCTTCAATACAGCCGTTACCTCTTCCCAAACTTGCTCCTTCGGCAGCTTAAAATATCTAGTTTTAAGTAAAGGATCTCTAGCTTTTTCCCCTGTCGTTTCATGACTACGTACTAATCCGATTAAAGTTCTCTTTAGCAAAAGCCCTTTCCCCCTTCAATGAAGTGCATGTAGACCACTTGCCATTTCAACACTATTCTCTATAATACCATTGATTAGGCTTTAGAAAAAGAGGTAAATGAAAAATCGAGGGATTTCTCCCCCGATTCTGGTTAAGCATATATTCCATTATCCAAAAAATGTCGTATATAGCAAATATGCGTTTAATGCCGCGATTAAAATGGCAACAAACCAACTCAATACCGCCATCCATTTTGGGATCACGAGCACACCCATTTTTTTACGATCTGAAGTAAAAGTAACTAGCGGTATCACAGCAAAAGATAATTGCAAGGACAAAATAACCTGACTGAGAATGAGTAGATCCGTCGCTCCGCTCTCTCCGTAGATTCCAATCACGATGACCGCAGGTATGATGGCAATTAACCGAGTGATCAACCGGCGCAGCCATGGTGTTAGACGAATGTTCAGAAATCCTTCCATGACAATCTGCCCGGCCAGTGTGCCGGTAAGCGTTGAATTCTGACCCGATGCTAGTAGTGCTACAGCAAACAATATACTTGCTGCCCCTGTGCCCAACATAGGCCCAAGGAGATGATAGGCATCTTGAATCTCAGCAACTTCTTTCCCAGCTGAATGAAAAGCTGCCGCGGAAAGAATGAGAATGGCCGCGTTTACGAATAGTGCTAGCATCAGGGCAACTGTTGTATCAATGGTTGAGAATTTGATCGCTTCGCGTTTCGCTTCAATCGTAGGTTCAATTTTACGCGTCTGAACGATGGATGAGTGCAAGTATAAATTATGCGGCATGACCGTCGCACCTAGAATACCTAGAGCAATATATAACATGGCTGGATTCGTTACAATTTCAGTTGTTGGAATGAAGCCCGCAGCTACAGCTGCAAATTCAGGTCGGGAGAAAATAAGCTCCATAATAAAACAAACCATAATGAGGGCAATTAAGCTAATAACCATCGCTTCAATATAGCGAAAGCCTTTCTTCTGCAGCATAAGCACCAGAATGACATCTAAGGCCGTCAGAATCACCCCATAGATGAGCGGCAACCCGAACAGTAACTGCAAAGCAATCGCGGCACCGATTACTTCAGCTAGATCACAAGCAGCAATCGCAAGCTCACATAGAAACCAAAGCACATAAGAAACGGGCTTACTATAATGATCACGGCACGCTTGCGCCAAATCTCGACCTGTTACAATACCTAATCGACCAGACAAAGCCTGCAAAAGTATGGCCATTAGATTAGAAATTAAAATGACTGAAAGTAGTGTATATCCAAATTGGGAACCCCCGGCCAAATCTGTCGCCCAGTTACCTGGATCCATATAACCGACAGCTACCAGATAGCCAGGTCCCACAAAAGCTAACAGCTTTCTGAAAAAGCCAGCTTTTTTAGGCACTTTCATACTATGATGAACTTCAGGTAGACTCGGCATTGAAGAATCCTTACGCCATCCGATCGGATCTTGAACTGGTTCCTTTTTCGCAATTTCCATAGCTTAACCCTTCTTTCACAAGACCAATAATGTTGTTCTAGGGAAACATTTATATGTAGTATACTACATAACCCCATCTTATGCTACAGGTAAACATTTATGTTCCAATGAAATTATTTTTCCCTGAGGAAAGTTTTGAGACATGTTTTACCACTTTTACAGCTGAGGATGATCTATTCTTTCAAGCATACCCTTCTCCGCAAAAATTCATAGGAATAATCGACTGGAAAAGAAGGATATTTGAAAGCGTGGGCGAATACATTGAATAAGTTATCTTTGTATATTCAATAAACAAACAAAGAGTATCGAAGCAATAACCATAATTCATTATAAAAGGGTGATCTCATGGCTTATTTTATGGGTTTAGATTTAGGTACTTCTGCCATTAAATGCATCCTAGTGGATGAAGCCGGTACAGTTATCGGCTCACATTCTGCTCCATATCCGCTGCAACAACCACATCCAGGTTGGGCTGAGCAGCATCCTGAAGATTGGTGGAATGCCACGATTGCAGGCATACAAGGACTCCTATCTAGCACTGGCATATCGGGCGACGCTGTAGCTGGTGTTGGCTTCTCCGGTCAGATGCACGGGTCGGTCTTCCTCGACGAGGCGCAGCAGGTCATCCGGCCTGCGCTGCTCTGGTGCGATCAGCGCACCGCGGAGCAGTGCGCCTATATCGAAGCGACCGTCGGCGAAGCCGAGCTCGGTCGCCTCACAGGCAATCGGGCGCTGACCGGCTTCACCGCGCCCAAGCTCTTATGGCTCCGGCAGTATGAGCCGGAGCACTACGCCTGCGTTCGGCATCTGCTGCTGCCGAAGGACTACGTCAGGCTGCGCCTGACGGGTGCGTTCGGCATGGACATGGCCGACGCCAGCGGCACGCTGCTGCTCGATGTAGCCAATCGCAGCTGGTCTCAAACCGTCGCTGAGCGGTTAGAGATCCCGCTCGAGTGGCTGCCGCCGCTCTATGAGTCCGGCGACATTGCCGGGCACCTGCTGCCGGAGGCAGCAGTGCTCACTGGCTTAGCCCCAGGCACGCCGATCGTTGTGGGCGGCGGCGACCAAGCATGCGGCGCCGTAGGTGTTGGCGTCGTCCGCCAAGGCATCGCCTCGGTGGCGCTCGGCACTTCCGGCGTCGTCTTCGTCCACGACGACACTTATCAAGTAGATGAAGCGTACCGGCTTCATTCCTTCTGTCACGGCGTGCCAGGCAAATGGCACCGCATGGGCGTTATGCTCGCGGCTGGCGGCTCATTCCAGTGGTGGCGCAATCACTTTGCCAGTGAAGAGCTTGCACGCGCTGAGCAAGAAGGCAAAGATGTGTACGAAATACTGACAGCAGAAGCAGCTACAGCACCACTTGGGAGTGAAGGTTTATTGTTCCTTCCTTATTTATCTGGGGAACGTACGCCACATCCTGATCCGAAAGCACGCGGTGCTTTCATCGGGCTTAACCTAAGACACGAGAAGGCCCATTTGACCCGCGCTGTACTTGAAGGTATCACCTTCGGGCTTCGCGATTCTATGGAATTGATTCGAGAATCCGGAATCGAAGTTACGGAGCTTCGTGTTAACGGAGGCGGAGCTAGAAGTCCTTTCTGGCGTCAAATGATCGCTGACATCTTTGGAATTCCAGTCGTGACTGTCAATTCAACGGATGGTCCTGCCTATGGCGCAGCGATCATGGCTGCATCCGGCGTTCTCAAAGTCGATATTACGCAATTATGCGAAGATTGGATTGAAATTACAGATCGCGTAGAACCGAATGCGGCTAACCAACTTCAATATGAAGCTTATTATAAAATCTACCGCAGTTTATATCCGACACTTCAAAGCACGTTCCATCAGTTAACGGATCTTGCCGAGCAGCAATGAGAACCGGTAAGAACGCAAAAAAAGGTTGAGCAGGCATGATGCCTGTTCAACCTCTTTTTTGTTCGAAGAAACCCGCCTATGCCGTCCGGTTTCGGTGCTTCAAACCCGCTCTCGCAGGTGGGTGTCCGCAGACGTGTATTTGAGGTCCCCTTTCGAGGGCATGTCAGCCACACTTCAATATAGGTCTCCCTAGAAACAGTCATTGGTTTAAAACAACTTAAAACCGTTACGGGCATCGCAGATTTCTTCTGTTTTCTTATTATAGATCCTACCACGCTGATAATCAACTGGAAGGATTAATCTTTAGTCTTGTCATTCTCAACTTTTTTATGCAAGCTAATTGGAGATTCATTAACTGCGCTCTCACTCGCTTCATCATTGCCTTCTTCAGCCGCTTCGGCTTCTGCGAGTCGCTGCTGTTCCTTCTCTTCCAGTTCCTGTTGTTTCGTCTGAAGTTTCGTAAAGCTTCGGTTAAACTGCCAGAAGGAGAATGTTGCAACAATCGCACCCATGAAGAATACGACTAAGAAGAAATTGAACTTCGTTAAGCAAATATAAACAATAACACCATTACAAATGAGCAAAACAATCGAATTGATCGGATTACCAATGGTAATTAAAATTGAATTTTTGACAATTTGAAAAATCTTCATGTGCAAATGAACGATAATAGAGAAGAAATTAAACAAAGCAATAATCATGATTACGGTGAAAGCAATAAAGAGAACGGCTAGTACCCTTAACGAGCTGCCCTGTTTCAAATAGAAGAAATAATTCACAGCAATAATTACGAAGATTAGTACAAAGAAAATACCGCCAAGCATGCTTTGCATATAGTTTTCTTTGTATCCACGGAAAAATGTTTTTAACAAAGGAACATCTTCTTCTCCGGTCACCCATTTCCTAGCTACTGCAAACATAGCTGTTGTCGCAGGAAATAAAGTAAACGGTGCCAAAACTGCAAGAATCGGCAGCGTAGCTTTCAAAGCGTCCGGCGTTTGACTCACTAACCCCATAAAGAGGAAAAAGAATACCGGAATCGAGCAAAGCATCCAAAGTAAATTAATAACGGATAACCGCATAATCCACTCCGATATTCTGTACAGTCCTCCCATAACTCCCTTAAACTCCAAAACTGCTTCCTCCTTAGCGTTTCCTTCAGGAAACTTTCTACGTTGTTAACTGCTGACATGACGATAGCATGTCTTATTTGTATATGTACTTAATTATAGCCTATTTTTCATCATATAGGTAGCCGTCTAGTCGTTATAGGTACTTTTACATAATATAGTATTGTCTAGACGCATCACCCCCAAATCATTCTTCAGGAGGTTGATATTATGTCTCATCCAGTTGGAACATCCGCAGGTGCTATTTTGGTACTTTTCATCTTGTTAGTTATCATCACTAGCTCATTCGTACTTTAATCCATATACATGGTAAAAAAAAGCGGAGATCCTAAGGATCTCCGCCTTTTACGTGCGACATCTTATTTGTTTACAAGTGTATCTTCACTTTTGCGCGGCGCTCTGGAACGATCACGATTCCCGGAGTTGTTGCTTCCGTATTCGCGATTTCTCGAAGTTGAGCTGCTTCCGCCTTCTCTGTTTGAACCGTAATCTCTGCTATCCTTACGCGGGTAACGTGAACCACCGCTTGAGGAGTTGCCTGATCCTGAACCTGATCCACCGTAACCGCCGCCACCTTGACGACGATCGCTTGAACCTGATCCTGAACCGTATCCACCGCCAACACGTCTACCTGAGCTGCGAACATCGAATTTTTTCTTTCTTGCACGAATCGGATCTTCTGGTGTCAATTCGATATTCAGATCTTTCTTGTCTCCAGTAAGAAGCTTCATCGCTGCTGCAAGCAAGTTAACGGAATCGTATTGCTCAAGCATTTGAATAGCTAGGCCTTTAAATTCGGAATGCTCTTCTTTTTGAAGCATATCCAAAATACGCTCAGCTGTCATTTTTTGTTTACCTTCTACCGCTTCTGCAACGCTTGGCAAAGGTTTTTTGTTAATCTTATGGCGTGTAACCTTCTCAATAAAGTGAAGGTGATCGATTTCTCGTGGCGTTACAAAAGTCCAAGCAGTACCTTCTTTACCTGCACGACCTGTACGGCCGATACGGTGAACGTAGCTCTCTGGATCTTGCGGAAGGTCAAAGTTGATAACATGAGTAACACCTGATACATCTAGTCCACGAGCAGCAACGTCAGTTGCTACAAGAACATCAATACTGCCATCACGGAATTTTCTCATTACGTTATCACGTTGATTTTGGGACAAGTCACCATGAAGTCCCTCAGCAGCATAACCTCTTTTTTGAAGAGCTTCTGCCAACTCATCTACCCGACGCTTCGTGCGTCCGAAGATAATTGCTAGGTCTGGTGCTTCCATGTCGATCAAACGGCTAAGCGCTTCAAACTTTTGTTTCTCATGCAATTCAATGTAAGCTTGCTCGATCAAAGGAGCGCTCACTTGTTTCGGGATTACCGAAACGTGCTCTGGATTAGTCAGGAATTGTTGAGCCAATTTCTGAATGTTAGTCGGCATAGTTGCAGAGAACAACATTGTGTGACGTTCTGCTGGAACTAGTTTAAGAATAGATTGGATATCATCCATGAAACCCATATCAAGCATTTCATCTGCTTCATCCAAAATTACCGTTTGAACATCATCAAGCTTGATTGTTTTGCGGTTAATATGGTCAAGAAGACGTCCTGGTGTTCCGATAATGATTTGTGGTTTCTTTTTCAAAGCGCGGATTTGTTTAACGATATCCTGTCCACCGTAAATTGGCAAAGAACGAATGCCTTTGAAACGACCGAGTTTTTCAATCTCTTCCGCAACCTGAATGGCAAGTTCCCGTGTTGGACACATGATTAAAGCCGAAATGCGCTCTTCTTTAACATTGATTTTATTAACTAATGGAATACCGAATGCTGCCGTTTTACCAGTTCCTGTTTGTGCTTGCCCGATCAAATCACGGCCTTCCATGGCCAATGGTATTGTTTTCTCTTGAATTGGTGTGGACTCTTCAAAGCCCATTTCCGTAATCGCACGTAGTACCGATGCGTCTAAACCAAACTCCTGAAATGTTTTCAAATAAATTCAATCTCCTTTTGTACAGGGCAGGCTAATGCCTTGTATCTTTTTTACCCTTAAGTACGACTTCCTATCCGTCTCTATAGTTTCTTGGTGGAATACACTTTCGATTCGTCATCTTCCATGATCCAACTGGCCGCCCTTAAGAACATCTAAAATATTATAGCACAGGTGATACACAGATTGCCAGTGGCTACTTTTAACGATTCGAACGAAACCGAATGAATAAGTAACTCGTATTAAAGGGGAGAACAATAAAACGGAATCGTACAGAGGAGAGTTTCATATGTCCATATTCAAACGTGTTAGCAGCATTCTTCGCAGTCAGAAGCAACCACCTACAACAGCAGCCGTCGGCAATCCACTTGAAGATGCGCGTGTTGGCGATATTGTAAATGTAGACTTAGAGGAATATGTCATCTCCGGTAAAGTCGTTTATTTTGACCGCGGATTTGCTCCACATCGCTATGCTTATTATCTACAAAGCGGTAAAAATATTCAGTGCTTGATTGTGGAAAAAGGCAGAACCTATGATTGCTTCTTATGCAGTTTTATTGAAGGAGCTTTAGATGATCCCAATGATGTGCCTACCCGGTTAGAGTTAGACGGTGATGTCACTTTCGATTTGGAATTTCATCGCAACGACATCTCACGGACAGAAGGCAACACAGATTTCCGCAGCGGCGATGATATCATCTTCTGGCGATATTTCGGACCGGATCAGCGCTTCTTCTTCCTTCAATGGCAGGATGGCAAATTCGTTGCTCTAGAAGGCGAGCGCACACCCGGCAATCAAATTAAATTTTTGAAATCGACGCCCTAGATATATGTTATCATGAAAGCATGTTTCGGAAACACCTGAAAGGAGGACTACCAGAAAATGAAGAGATGGACTTCATGGCTTTCCTTCATACTAATTATCGCTCTTCTTACCGCATGTGGCGCAGATGCTGGACGTTATATTAAGGACGAATATCCGTTAGTAAGCGTTGATGGCAAGGGAACCACGATGTCTAAGGTTTACTCGGTTGAAGGCAAGAATGTACCCACAGTCGCGAATGAATTGGCTGCCAAAGAAACACCCAAAGAGAAGAGTAAGGAATCTGAGGATCAGATGTTCCTTGTGTATAAGGACAAGGTTATCAATATCCAGAAAGATCCCAGTGATAGCAACAATACATTAGTCCAGCTCGATAGCATTGAATATGCCAAGAGCCATTATGACTCCTCCTTCCTACAAGGCTATTTAACCGCCTCGCTGCTTCAATCTATATTCGGTGGCGGCTGGAATAACAATAGAGGCTCTTCTTATGACTACCGCGGCTACACGAAGACGCCGAATTACAAAGCAACAACACCGACTACAGGTTCCACCAAGGAGACGAAGCCTACTACGTCAGATCGAACGGGAGGATTCACGAGCGGTGCAGCAAATCCAAGCTCTGGGAGCTCCTCAACGGCGCGTAAGAATGATGGTTCAACTCCTAATAAAGTAACGAAGCCATCAACAAGTAAACCGAGTACAAGCAAGCCAAGTACCACCAAGAAAACCGGCTCCTTCAAGCGCCGATAAATTTTACTCACAAGCTGCTGTCCATCTTTTGGACACAGCTTTTTTTATGTAATTCGAGTTAATTGTCCACCGTCTAAATAATGATTGCAGTTTTATAAGAATGAATTATACTTGCAATATGCTGCATACTATTTTAGAGGTGATTTGTTTTGAAAAAGGCGCTAGATGTTCTAATCATTCTAGTTGGCGCACTGCTTGTCGCGGTCGGCTTCAATATGTTTCTCATTCCCCATCAGCTGCTTAGCGGTGGTGTTTCAGGTATTGCCATGATTATTGGTTATTTTACAGATTATAATATCGGATTTCTTTACTTATTGTTTAACATGCCACTCATGATTTGGGGACTTGTCTCCATTGGTAAACGTTTCATCATGATCAGCGTTGCCTCTGTCGTCTTTACTACATGGATGATGCAAATTATTCCTATGAACTTCGTAGCCAAAGATTCCATGTTAGGAGCTGTTTTTGGGGGTGTACTTATTGGTATTGGCAGCGGAATCACGCTCCGTATCGGGGGATCCAGCGGCGGGTTTGACATTGTCGGACTGATTTTAACTCGGAAATATGACTTCCCTCTTGGCACCATTTTATCCTCGATGAACGGTATTGTTATCGTTGCTCTCGGCTATTTCAAAGATAATTGGGATCTTGCATTATTTTCAATGTTAGCAATATTCATTAGCGGGAAAACTGTTGATATGATACATATCCGCCATATTAAAGTAACCGCGTTCATTGTAACGAAGCATAAGGATGCCATTATTAATAAGCTGCTCATGATCCCGAGAGGGGTAACACTTATTAAAACGGAAGGTGCCTATACGAAGCAGCAGCATGATATGTTGATGACGGTTACGACGCGATATGAACTCGTGGAATTAAAGCGAATTATTAAAGAGATTGACCCGAAAGCGTTCGTGAATATTGTGGAAACGGTCGGTGTTGTAGGGGAATTCCGAAAGCCCAAGTGATAAATAAGCCAACTGCCCCTTTATTCCATTTTGAATTGTGTTATAATGAATATAATTTCATATAGTTCTGGTTTTCATCGATGGTAGGTTCAGGCGTAGTTCTTATTCTAATCTTCTGATTGGAAGGGTGATGCTTGTGGAGACAGTCAAATTATCCAGGATTGTAATGAAATTAACGCCCGAGTTGTATCCCTCTTTAACCAGCAATGAGTTGGAATCCGAGATCGTCCTACGGTTCGGTATAGAGGCACTCGCAGCGGAAGATGTCATGGAAATTATTCAATTTAGCATTTCGGAACATCATAAGGACACCCTGTACCATTGAGGGTGTCTTTTTTTGCATGCCTTTTGCCCATGCTGTTATTAAAATTGTAATAAATAGGCTATATGGGTTATGATAAGACCATGATATAATATAGCTAAGATAAATTTTACTGGAGGTGTCTGGAATGGGAGCTTTATCTCCTTGGCACATCATTCTAATTGCGATTGTTGCCCTGCTTTTATTTGGGCCTAATAAACTGCCTGAGCTTGGTCGAGGTTTTGGCAAAATGTTCCGTGAGTTCAAAGATGCAACAAATGGAAACGGCAGCAACTCAACAACGGATGATCCACCTACGATTGCACGGAAAGAAATTAACCCTGAAGTATCGAACAGTGAATCGAATAAGTAAGTCCAAGCACCTGGAGGCCAAGCTTCTAGGTGTTTTTGTTTAAATCCATCCTACTTAAGACTGTACCTCATGTGCCAAATGACTCATACAAGCTTCTACAAAAGCCTACAAATTTCCTCTGTGCGTAGTTTCCCGCTTAGCTTATAATGAAAGCTAGAAACAAGGATTGGAGTGGACTTATACATCATGGAAATATTACTCGCCTCACTTGCCCTTATCTGGGGTAATGTTACGGCCGCAAACCCCGATGCAAGCTTTGAACAGCTTGTGCAAGCTTCGCTTGATGCGAAGAACGCTGTTGCTATCGTTCAACCCATCACGCCTACGACACCTTCGGAAGCTATGGATCCTCTCGCACCTGTCAACAAGGTAGATCCACAGAAAGATGCTCCTGTCGTTAAAGGGATCTACTCCACTGCTCACAGTGCTGGCGGTTCACGACTCAATACGCTTGTAAAATTACTTGATGATACCGATTTGAATGCGATGGTTATCGATGTGAAAGATGACTGGGGCTACATCACTTGGGAGACTGGGAATGCCGAGCTTGATGCAATGGGAACCACGCAGAAAATCATTGGCAATATGCCAGGTCTCATGACAACACTCCAAGAACATAACATTTATCCAATTGCTCGTATTGTTGTCTTCAAAGACACGATTCTTGCTAAAAAGAAACCTGAATTATCTTTCGTTAATCCAGATGGCACGTTGTGGGGGAACGGTAAAAACCCTCCTGATAGCTTCGTGAATCCGTACAGCAAAGAGGTATGGGACTACAATATCGCTGTTGCCAAAGAAGCTGTCAAAGCAGGCTTCAAAGAAATTCAGTTTGATTACGTTCGCTTCCCAGAAGGCTTCGAGAAACGAGCAGACATTCTCAAATATACCAAAGATGAGCGTTCACGAATTGATGCGGTCTCTTCCTTCGTGAAATATGCGAGGGAGCAATTATCTCCACTTGGTGTTCGTGTCTCTGTTGACATTTTCGGATATGCAGCGTCTGTTCCGGCAGCAGAAGGCATCGGTCAAGATTTCGAGAAAATCTCACAAAATGTCGATGTCATTGCTCCAATGATTTATCCAAGTCATTACAGCACAGGTTGGTTTGGCTCCAAAGTACCTGATGCTGCACCATATGCCACAATTAATGGTGCTTCAAAGGATACCAATAAGAAGCTTGAAGCTATTGATAAGAAAGGCTGGAAACCTGTTATCCGCCCTTGGATACAAGACTTCACTGCTTCTTGGGTGCCAGGCTATATTAAATACGGCAAGCATGAATTAGATGAGCAGATTCGAGCCTTGAAGGAAAACGGTGTTAATGAGTATTTACTATGGAATGCCAACAATAATTACACGGCTAACGTAAATTATTAATAGCCAACTATGTTAGTACCTCGAGAGCTATGTAGGCTCTCGGGGTATTTCTGCTTGCGGTCCGTGTTTACATTGGGTTTCCATTTCATTTATCATGGTAGTATTCATTTCAAAAATTAAAAAGGATGTGATGATATGCTGAAAATAGTTGCTGTAACAGGTATGAATCTAACTTCAATGCAAGAGCAAGTCCCTCAAGACTTGAAAGAACGCATCCAGTTTCATTGGTTTTCCTCTTCCAAGGATGCTGGCGATCTGCTCCCTGATGCTGATGTGATCATCTCAGCAGGTCGATTACACCCTGACATCGTCAGACGAGCTCAGAAGTTGAAGTGGGTGCAAACCTTATCTGCAGGCGTTGATAAACTGCCTCTTGCGGAGCTAGATCAACGTCAAGTGATTGTCACGAATGCTAGAGGTGTCCACACCATTCAAATGAGTGAATTCGCGCTGAGTCTCATGCTGCAATGGGTTCGGAAAGCTAATTTACTTCATGATAATCAGCAGCAGCACGTGTGGGACAATCAAGTTCGCTTTGGTGAATTGCACGGTAAAACGATTGGGATAATCGGGGCTGGGGCCATCGGTGAGGCTGTTGCTCGCAAAGCCAAAGCGTTC
Organism: Paenibacillus sp. 2RAB27; assembly: GCF_052115445.1. Classification (NCBI taxonomy): domain Bacteria; kingdom Bacillati; phylum Bacillota; class Bacilli; order Caryophanales; family Paenibacillaceae; genus Paenibacillus; species Paenibacillus sp. 2RAB27. The sequence continues at coordinate 290,851 of NZ_JBFRGR010000004.1, read as the reverse complement.
GATATGTCGGTCATCGGCCTGAATCGTTCGGGGACACCACAAGCTGCCCTCGATACAACCGTTCACGGTGAAGAGGGTCTTCAGCTGCTGCTATCACAAAGCGATTTCATTGTCGTTCTGCTTCCAAGCACAGTGAAAACACGGGGCTTCTTGCAAAAAGAGCATCTAGCGCTTATGAAGCCGAGCGCCTTTTTCATTAACTTAGCTCGCGGTGATGTGCTGGACGAACATGCTTTGATTCAAGCCATGCAGGAAGGCAAACTTGCTGGCGCAGCGTTAGATGTTTTTGAGCAAGAGCCGTTACCTGCGTCTTCCCCCCTGTGGGGCATGAAGAATGTCATCCTAACCCCTCATATTGCTGGGTCATCTGAGCATTACACGGATCGCGTTTCCACCATTTTCTATCACAATTTACGTGCGATGCTGGATGGCGGAGAGATGATCAATGTCGTGGACTTGGCAGAAGGTTATTAATTTGGTTGTCAGGCTCCCCCTGCAAACTCTAACGGACATGATGATCGTTATTTCTACACAAAAAGGATGTTTGTTAATCTAACGGACATGATTGTCGTTATTGTGCCATTTCAACTCGAATAAAGAACTAATTCTGCTGAATAGCATCCACTGTGACCGTTAGAGTTTTTAAGGTTCATATTTAAGCCAAATAGCGTCCTCTATGTCCGTAAGCGGATAAGTTGGTGAGCTGGAGCAGAAGAATTTGGGAGTTTACGGAGTTCAGGTATTCAGGTATTCAAGTATTCAGGTATTCAAGTGTTCTGGTGTTCAAGGGTTCTGGGGTTCTGGGGTTCTGGGGTTCTGGGGTTCTGGGGTTCTGGGGTTCTGGGGTTCTGGGGTTCTGGGGTTCTGGGGTTCTGGGGTTCTGGTAGTCGGGAGCTCAGAAGCTCGGAAGCCAGTAAGCACCGAAAATCCTAGCCAAAGTAAATCCGCCGCTCTCAACAAAAAGCCCCTTATCCTACTGAAACACTTAGGATAAGGGGCTTTCTCTTTAAACGCTAATGGCTTCCAGCCCTCGCATATACGGTCGCAACGCAGGTGGGATATAAATCGAGCCATCTGCCTGTTGGTGATTTTCAAGCAATGGAATAAGGATCCGCGGCGATGCAACGGCGGTATTATTCAACGTGTAACAATAACGCAACTCACCTTCTGGATCCCGATAGCGTAAATTACTGCGCCTAGCTTGGAAATCCAGCAGGCTCGACGATGAATGCGTTTCACCGTATGCCCCTCGGCTAGGCATCCATGTTTCAATATCGAATTGCTTGTAGTTTTTGGCCCCCATGTCCCCCGAGCACACCGCTACAATGCGGTATGGCAGTTCTAGACAAGCAAGTAAATCCTCGGCATTTTGTGTAATCAACTGCAGCATGCGATCTGCCTCATCCGTATTATTTTCGCAGAGAATCACTTGCTCAACTTTGGCGAATTGATGAACTCGATATAAGCCTCGTACATCTCTTCCCGCTGAGCCCGCTTCCTTCCGGAAGCAGTTCGATACGGCAGCTAGCTGAATCGGCCCCTCCGATAGATCGACGATCTCCCCTCCATAGTACGAAATCAACGGACCTTCCGAAGTACCGACTAACCATGTGTTGTCCGCAGGAAGCTCATACGTTTGATCTTTGCCTGCTGGAAAGAAAGCCGCATTCAGCAGTATTTCCTCCCGTACCATGAGCGGTACATCCATGACGGTGAATCCACGATCCGTTAGCAAGTCTATGGCCAGCTGCTGGACAGCCCTGTGCAAATAAAGCCCCATCCCTTTGAGATAATAGTTGCGGCTGCCTGCGATCTTCACACCCCGAGCAACATCAATCATGTTCAGCGCTTCACCAAGCTGAAGGTGATCTTTCATCTCAAAGTTAAAAGTTGGCTTATCTCCAATGACCTTCAGCTCTACATTCTCTTGATCGCTCTCACCTATTGGTGTATCCGGCGAAGCTAGATTCGGTATTTTCAGCATGAGTTCCTTGAATCTCTGTTCATACTCGTTCAATTCCGCTTCAAGTAGGGTTAAGCCCTGATTCCAGCCACGGACTTTCTCCTTCAAGCCTTCTGCCTCGGCGGTTTTCCTATGCATCATTAACGATGCGATTTGCTCCGAAGCACGATTGCGATCTGCGCGCAGCAGATCAACTTGGCCCAGCAATTCTCTTTTCTTCTCATCGACTACGAGCAGTTCCTCAACGTGGCATTCTACACCTTTTCGAATCGCTGCTTCTTTCACTTGATCTTGGTTGTTTCGAATCCATTTGATATCCAGCATGTTCCGTCACCGCTTCCTTTTCTTATTGGTGAAAAAGACAAAAAACGCCCTCAGTCCGATTGGGACGAGGAGCGTTCTGCTCGCGGTGCCACCCAACTTGATGATGACATGAATAGTCATCATCCGCTTGGTTCCGCGATAACGGGCGGTGCCGGTTTATTTAGAGAAGGCTTTGGGGCGATCCTTCCGATCATGAACGTCTCCGAGTTGGATGCTCTTCATAGACATGATGTCAATTTATATGTTGTTCGCTATTATAGCCGAAATGCAAATGAAGATCAACACCTATTCACAAAATTAGGCTTATTGAGACAAACGGCTAGCCAATTCATAAAGTTCCATGTTAAAGCTACGTTTCGTGTTGACAACAAGATCGATATCCGTTGCCACAAGCTCACCTTTGATAATACCGCAAGCTTTGGAAGAATCACCCTCCATCAGTTTGCGAACAGCAAAATCACCTAGACGGCTTGCCAAGATACGGTCATTATGCGTAGGCGCACCACCGCGTTGAATATGACCAAGAACGGTTACACGAGGCTCAATGCCATTCGTTTCCGTGATCTGTTTCGCAATGCCTTCACCAGTTCCTGCTCCTTCAGCTACAAGGATAATACTGTGACGTTTGCCATGGTTGAAGTTATCCTTCATCCGATTAGCAACCTCGGTAACATCCACGTTCACCTCTGGCACAATAATGGTTTCAGCACCGCTGGCAAGTCCCGCATACAGGGCAATTTCACCACAATGACGTCCCATAACTTCGACAACCGATGAACGTTCATGAGATGTCATCGTATCCCGCAGCTTATTAATGGCATCCACAACGATACTTACAGCTGTATCGAACCCAATTGTAAAATCAGTGAATGGGATATCGTTGTCGATTGTCCCCGGAAGGCCCATCGTTTTGATACCCAATTTGCTAAGCTTGTTCGCACCTTGATAGGAACCATCTCCACCAATAACAACTAGGCCGTCAATTCCGCGTCTACGCAAGTTGTCTGCACCCATTTGCTGTCCTTCAGGTGTCATAAATTCTTTACAACGAGCCGTTTGGAGAATCGTTCCCCCACGCTGAATAATGTCACCTACGCTACGCAAGTCCATTTTACGAATATCATCATTAATAAGACCTTGATATCCGCGTTGAACGGCATACACTTCGAGCCCATGGTATAATGCACTTCGAACAACCGCTCGAACCGCTGCATTCATACCTTGAGAATCTCCTCCACTGGTTAAAACGGCAATTGATTTTACTGCTGACATATTAAATTTCCTCCTTCATAATTCTTGTGAATGACATTCATGATGTCGTACGGATGTACATACTATTTATCCAGAAAAATAGCCTGGTTAAAGGACTGTTTTTCATCAGACGCTTTGAGATTTTCTTCACTTGATGTTGACTGTTGACCTTAGGGTCAGATAAATAGAGAGCAAGCAAACCTTCGATAATCATACGATGAAATCTCGGATGTTCCAAGAACAAAATTTTACTCCTCGCCTCTTGGACAATGAAAGCGATTCGCTCTACGGTTGTATCTAACGAATCGTAGTAGGTACAGAAATTCAAGTCTCCACCTACAATATCTTCTTCCTGATCAATTAAATAATCAAGCAGAATATGAAGTCCGCACACATAAGGAAAATAAGCTTCCCGGATGGAATCCACTTGCTTGTCCGTCAGATTCGGATCACACCCACCCAAAAATAACATAAACATGCCTAACGTTGAACCCGTTGCAGCTGCAAACTCATTCCAATCAATCTGGCTATATTTATGGTGATGATCATCCCACCATTGATGCAGCTGTGGCTCGCGTAAATCCTTACGAATATGCTTGTACACCTGCAAATCACAGTATAAGCCTACAAATTCTTTGACCTGGTCAGCTACTTTCAAATACGATGGCATCTGGCTAATAGAAGTTTGGCATTGCTGAACAAGGTCTTTTAAATAGCCGCCGTCTTCTTTCTCATCTCTGAACGCATAGTAATCATGCAAAGGCTTCGCAGGATCAACTGCATCCAGCATAGATTGATGCAATTGTCGAAAATCCTTAGGATCCAGCGACGTGCTTCGATCACATAAATTATCCAAGTAGTCACTGATGGACTGGAATGCGACGATGAGTGGAATAAGCACGTGGCGCATCGATAAATGAGCAGCTGCATACACAGCTCCTCCTTGACAATGAAATTGCTTCATTGCAATGCTTGCTAGCGCTTGCGTACGAAGCTCTTCATCGGGAATACTTGCCGCTCTACTTTTCCAGAAGCTCAATTGTTCATTGACACCGGGTAAAATATAGCGATACACACTAATCATTAATCGAATTGGCCCCTGCGGAACCTTCGCATGGCTCATTATTCTACTTTTGTCCAATTGCTTCAAGTAAACTTCCTCCACAACTTTGTTCATAGCAGAATTGAAGTAATAATTGCATTTCAGATCGCTGTATTTGGCGTAACCAACTATCAACTGTAGGATTCTGAACAAGCGATACCTGAATTTCAATCACATCAATAAATACGTATGGATTCCAAACTGGCGATGTTACAAGTACTTCAAGCTTATGTCGAAGTGCTTCATTGTCCAATTCCATGAAGTCTTTAAGCGATAGATTATCTCTTACAAATTGGATTAGATTAGAATAAATAGGATGATGACCAACATCGTTAAACCAGTATTTCGCATTACTATAATCGCCTTCCATCCGATGCATTAGCGCATGCCAGTAACTCCCGGTTGGATTGGTAATTTCCTGCGATATATCGTGAGATTTATCTAAACTTTCATTTAGAAGAAACAAGCCTGCTTTAATAGCTAATCCATAGGGGAGTTGCTCCGGACTTCCTTCCGTAATCAATGATGTTGAAAGTCCTTCAATCCGTGCATCCATCGCGACGTCCCACTCTTCAATTGGATAAAGCGCAGGGAGATGCTCCAGAAGTGGTTTCGCTATCGTTTCTAACCAGTTATTCCCATCCTTATTGCTATGCATGCAGTCATTCTCCCTTCATTGACAACCATTAATGGTGGGTTTTTGATTCCAAATCCTGATTAGTCCGAAACCAGAGATGAAGATCATTTATGATTGAAGCCAAGTCAGCAATATCGGAATTCAAACGGCAGGAGGTTACAAAATCGTCTTCCTTATCGAGTTTATTTTGCTTTTCAATAATTTGTGCTTCCAATTTCATAATACGATCTGGAATAACGCCTCGTATTTGTTCCCACTGTAATAACAGATTTATGCGAACAACAGCATCATACATTTCCCACTCCAATTCCAAAACAGGAATCTCAATGCCGAGTCTCTCATCATACTGAAAATAGCTGTTCATTCCTGTGTACCTCCTTGCAGGCAAAACTGTCTGTCTTATTCAAGAAACATTCTACCTTTAAATGTATCACTTCAAACCTTCGGTTTCCAGTTAAAATTGTATGTCATCCCGATTTCATTTTCTGATATACTTAAGAAATGTTTGCAAAACGCGAAGGAGTGCGATTTGGATGAATGCTAAGACAATAAAGGAAACCATCACATGGAAACAGCTCATCTCCTTTTTCCTCCCCCTCGGACTTTCTGCAACGCTTGTAACCCTCTCGCATGTTATTATTAACAGCACCTTGGCTAGGGCAGATAATCCCGAGGTCGTCATCGCCAGCTATGCCATTCCCCTAAGTCTACTAGGACTGACTGAAAGACCCGTTGTATTGCTACGACAAGCCTGCTCGGCACTTGTCAGGGACCGGATTTCGTTCCGTGCCATGGGCGTTGTCAGCTCATACGTTTTTGCCTGTATCATCCTGCTTGGCCTCATACTCTGTTACACACCGGTTGGAGAATGGGTGTTTCTTTATTTTTTCGGCGTAGAACGTGAAATGCTAGCTGCTACATTAAGTGTTTATCGCATCCTCATGTATGTAAGCATCTTCTCTGGTTTACGTTGTTTATTTCACGGAATTATCATTTTCAATATGCGTACCAAATGGCTCACTATCGGCATGGGCGTAAGGATTATCGCGATGTATTTCTTATCTTTATATTTCATCACAACGGATAATGTCTCCAGTGGTAAAGTAGGTGCCATTATTTTCCTTGTCGGTATGGTCATTGAAGCAGCTGTTGCGATTTGGGAGGGGACAAGCTTACTCAAGCATGTTATTCCGGAGAAAGCACCCAATCATCCAATTGAGACGAAGCAGCAAATTTTTAGCTTTTACAAACCGCTCTTATATTCATCTGTTATCGCAGTCATTATTGGACCATCAATTAATGCAATGTTAGGTAAAACAACACATATCCATCTAGCTATCTCATCCTTTGCGATCGCTGGATCCTTAACACAGTTAGTTATGAGTTTCTTCTCCTACATACATCAAATCGTCTTAAATTTCTATCGTAAAGATGCTGTGCGAGTCAAAAAATTCATTCTCCTGCTTAGCTTCATTCCAGGAGCACTAATTGCCATACTGGCTTATACGCCGATCGGCCCTTGGTTTATGACTCACGTCATGGGTGTAAATGCAGAACTGAAACAAGCAAGCCTAAGTGCCATGCGAATTTTCATGATCATGACGATTGTATTCCCGTGGCTTGATTATATGAATGGGATTATTATGCTGCGCGGCCAAACAAAAATCATGGTTTTCTCGCAATCTGCGAATGCTACTATTACGGTAATCACTTTATTCGTTGCCATTGCAACGGTTCCTAGCTGGAACGGGATGATCGGCGCGCTAGCCCAATCTGTAGGCATGTTAGCAGAACTGCTTGTCGTCATCTATGTGCTCAAACGAACAAATGATGTGCAACAACTTAGTCAACCTCAAGAAAATATGTAACGAAATGGTGATGATTACGCTTGGCAAATTCAAATGAGATTGATAGAAATGATCGATTGCTTAAAATGTTTACTTTTTCATTTTTTATGACGATGGGGATTGTCGTGACTTTTTTCCCGCTTTATTTCGATTATAAAGGATATTCTAAGATCCAAATCGGCTTGCTCTACGCCATCGGACCACTGATCGGCATTGCAACCAACCTATTGTGGGGGTTCCTGAGCGACCGGTTTCAAACCGTCAAGAAAATCATGATTATTCTGATCCTCGGCCAGCTCGTCACTGCCGTCTTGGTTTCTACCGCAGGCTGGTTTTCCCTGCTCTACGTCTGTTTGGCAGCGTTTTTCTTCTTCCAACAGCCCGTGAACTCCTTGAATGACAGCCAAGTTATGCTGCATGTCCGATCGAGTGGAAAAAGCTACGCCTCATTCCGCGTGTATGGCTCCATTGGCTTCGCCCTTTCAGCCGGCGGATTCGGTCTAATCCTACGAGCCTATGGAACGGGACTTACACCTATCTTGCTTTTTATAACGATCGGCTGTACATTAATCATTCTTTTTCTGCTGAAAGATACGCGTCAAGGCGGCAAAAAAATGGCCTTTGGCGGTATGGTGAACATTATCCGTTCCAAAAAATTCATTTGGTTCCTTACGCTTGTGATCATCATGTCGGTATCACATCGGTTCAATGATGGCTTCTTAGCACTGTATATGCGTCAGCTCGGTGCTTCTGATTCACTCATCGGATATGCGTGGATGACATCCGCACTCAGTGAAATTCCGGTCTTTTTCTATCTCAGCAGACACGGGCATCGCTTCAAGGAATTACCCTTACTTGCCTTTGCTGGTGTGATTTACGCTTTCCGCTTCGTCATGATGAGTTTCATTCAGGATCCAGTTTGGGTTATCGGCATTCAGCTTCTACATAGCTTAACTTTCGGTGTTTTCCTCTTCACAGCGAATCGTTATTTGAGTCAAATTATTCCTGATGAGTACCGCTCTTCAGGTCAAGCCATATTCGCTGTCGCCTGGTCTAGTATAGCTGGTTTGATAAGCGGCACGGCAGGTGGTTGGATCTATAACGAAGCTGGTGGAAGTACCGTTTATATGATTGCAGCGTGCTTATCAATAACGTCAGCCATAGGCTTTCTGTGCACGTATTTGTTTCAAAAGAATGAGGAAGCCCTTCCTAGTCGTTGATAAAAGAATGCTTACTTCCTTAGTACTTGAGCATATTGGGAGTAACAGCAGTTGTACTCCTTGATGATCTCCCCTATAATAAGGATATAGTCTTAGTACCAAGTAATAATCCAAGATGAACATTATGAGCAGCAAAGGTAGGTACACATTTATTATGATGTATGAAGATTTCAAAACCATCGTTTTAGAACGACGCAGCATTCGCAACTTTACCGAGCAAACCGTTGCAGTTGAAGATATTCGCGAAATTATCGACTGTGCTCGTTATGCTCCCAGCGATACGAACTCACAAACATGGAAATTTATCGCCATTCGAAATACAGAGAAAATCAAACATATCGAGCAATTAACTTGGGATCAGCTGCATTTACGTGCCGCGGCTGCCGAGGAGAAAGGGCTATCCAGAGAAGCACGCATGCTAGTGAGATCCTTCGGGCCTTACGCAACAGCATTCTCGGACGCGCCTGTACTCATCATTTGCTTGGCGACACCTTATGAATCCAAATTCCGTGATCGCATCTTCGACCCCATTCAATTGGTCGATGATCATGTTTGGGCCGAAGAAGGCATCAAGAGCTCTTGCCTTGCTTCGCAGAACTTGATGCTTGCTGCGCACGCTAGAGGACTCGCTACATGCCCTATGACAGGCCCTGTGCTGTTAGCACAGGATCAAATCCGGGCTTACCTGGAGATTCCAGCAGAGTATCAAATTAACATGGTCATTTCCCTTGGCTATCCGAAGGATAAGCCTAGTAAAATGGCACGTAAAGAAATTGACGATATTCTTGAAATCATCGACTAGAATAAGAAAAATGTTTATCGAAGTCCTTCAAGTATGAGTGACAGCGTAGTAAACCAAACTAAACCAGATAGCATCCGATTTTGGGGATGTTACCTGGTTTTTTTCATCCGACCGACTCACCAATCTGCCTCAATATTTACTTCTCCAGCCAAACCTTACTCCACCGCCACAAACAAATTAAATGGATTTTATGTTGTTATTTTTGCTCATTCTCCTCATTTGGGAGCGATAGATGGATTTCCTACAGTTAATTTCTGCCACAATACATTAAACGGCCAATCTACCTTATATTAGATGTACTTTTTCCATCTATTCATTTAATCTCATGCAAATCGTTAAAATCAACTGTATTTTTTACATTTATTTGAAAATCCAGTTACTTAACTGGCCACATTACTCTTCACCTTATAGAAAACACCCATACTAGACGCACATAAAAAGGAGCTGTCCGCGATTTAAACGGATGCTCCTTTTTACATACTTAATTCTTAGAACCAGACGCGAGTGGCGCACGCTTCACTTTACTTGGCCAAAACACCGCATCACCAAGCAACATCGTGATGGAAGGGACAAGGAACGGCCGTACGATGAAAGTATCTAATATAACACCGACGGCACAAATGACACCGAACTGCACAAGCACTTGAATCGGCAGCGATGCTAGAACCGCAAAGGTGCCTGCCAAAATCAAGCCCGCTGAAGTGATAACACTGCTCGTTGAGCTAACGCCTAAACGTATCGCATCCTTCAAACTCAAACGATTCCTTTCCTGCCAAATGCTCGAAATCATGAAAATATTATAATCCTCGCCTAACGCTACGAGAAAGACAAATGCATACAGCGGAATCAATCCTTGGATCGCGGCTGTATCCATGAAATAGTGCAGGATAAGCCACCCAGCACCTAACGCCGAGTAATAGGAAAGCAGTACCGTTGCTATCAGATAGACGGTTGCAACAATGGACCGTAAATACACGAGTAGCAGAATCGCGATAACCGTGATAACAACAGGGATAACAATTTTCGTATCCCGCTCTACGACGGTCTTGGTGTCATATTGGGTGGCAGTCTCTCCTCCTACCCAAACCTGCGGGTTCGCTATACCTGCCTCCATTAGCTTCTGTTCCAAGGTGTTTCGAATCTCTGGAATCCGATTGATAACAGCCAAGTCGTATGGATCTTGCTTAAAAATCAACTCATATGCCTTGTAATTGGCGTCCTTCTTACTATCCTCTGGTTTACTAACTGATTCCACATAAGGTAACTTTGACAGGACTCCTTGGACATCTGCCGTCTTACCTTCCGTGTTAACGACCACTTTGACCGGTGCCAGTGATCCCGGTGAAACATGCTCTGATAACAGGCTAAAGCCTTCTCGTGACGGCATTGTGGAAGGGAACGATTCCAAAATATTATACGTAAACTTAATTTGTGGGGCGAAAGCTGCTAAAGCAATAAGAATGATTAATGAAATTGCGAGTACGCTTTTGGGTCTTTCCGTTACCACTCGCCCAAGAGCAGTATTCAGGGCACCAACAGGCTTTTGCTCGCGAATTCGCTTCCCTTTGCGCGCTTCTTTCTCTGCTCGCATTTCTGCTGTCAACGGAATGAACGGGTAGAAAGACACACGTCCAATAATGGCAAGAAGCGCTGGGACAAGCGTTAGACTCGCAACGGCCATAATGAAGATCGCTACGCTAAACGGAATCGCGAACCGATGATTGGAGCCATAATGAGCAAATAGCAAGCCCAATAAGGAAACAATGACAGTGAGTCCACTCATCCCGATTGCACCTGTTGAACCACCGAATGAAACACGAAGTGCGGTATATTTGTCTTTCTCAACCAATAAGGCCTGTCGGTAGCGAGCCACGAAGAAGAGGCAATAATCCGTTCCTGCTCCAAACAATAGGACAGTCATAATGGAGATTGACTGCGCGTCAACGGTAATCCATCCCTGCTTTGCAAGGTAACCTAGAATAGGTGAAATGATGCCATATGCAAAACCTACACCTACTAAGGGAATAATAGCTAGAATCGGTGAGCGATATAACAGGATTAGAAGAACGAGAACAAGCAGCACGGTAGCCATGAGTAAGGCAAAATCTGCTCCTTTGAATAGCGCCGTTGCATCTGTCTGAATGCCCACTGGCCCTGTAATTCGCGCATGTAAACCATCTTCCTCAATTTTAGCTTCAAAAGGGTCACTGCCTAATTGGCTTACGGTTATCTCTTCCAGCTTCTTCATACCTTCCTGGAGGATTTCCGTTTCCGTCCCTTCGTTAAACGAAATCGGCAGGACGAGTATCTTGCCATCTTTGGACACCATGCTTTTTAACGCAGGAGCAGGCATCTGATGCAAAGGGGGCAATCCCTTCTGAGCAGCTAACGGTATATCCGTGAGCTGTTTCGTAACCTTTTGAACAGCTGCCAAATCTTGATCCGTCAGACCTGATCCACGATACCAAACAACGAGTGCTGGCACACCCTCATTACTTGGGAATTGTTCTTTCATCAACGCTGCTGCTTCTAGCGACCAAGAATCGGATGGCAGTTGCCTAGCAGCATTATTTTCTTGTGAATTGACGTTAGGTAGAAAGACAGATAAAATGCCTGTAAGTAAAATCCAAATGGCCAATGTTACCCATTTACTGCGGCGACCCGCGACAACACCGCCTATTTTACTAAAAAAAGGATTTTCATGCATGATGTAGCCTCTCTCCTTTAAAATGAAATAGTGTTATAATTATACTTGCAACAGAATTAATTATATATACTATATAGTTAATTAATCAAGTTATATTTAAAAACCTCTCAGGAGTGACACTTATGGAAAAAAAATCAAAGGCTCTCGGCAGACCTCGCGTCTCCCAGGGAGACATGCCTCTTAATCAGAAAATTCTAATGACGGCTATTCCCTTATTTTTGTCCCGGGGCTTCGAATCCGTCTCCATGGACGATATTGCCAAAGAATGCCAGGTAACGAAGGCATCTGTTTATTACTATTTCCCTTCCAAATCCGACCTGCTTACAGCCTCCATGATCCAGTTGATGGATAATGTAAGACGTGTAACCATTCAACGTTTAAGCGAACCTGCGCCGCTTCGCGAAAGGCTTCTCGGCATTACAGTGGGACATCTGAAAGCGGTCGATTTCGACCTGCATTCGTTCATGCGCAAGATGGAGGCCACACTTTCCGAAGAGCAAATGAAAGCCATGCGCAAATCCGAACAAGGTATATTGGATGCGCTCGAAACCGAATTCCAGAAGTCGATTGACTCCGGAGAAATCGGTCCAGTCAATCCACGTGTAATAGCCCGCGCCTATACTTCACTTCTCATGATGGGCCATGCGACGGACGGCGACGGAAATAAAATGTTTCCTCATGAAGGTGAAGCCGCTACGCAAATTATCGACATTCTATGGCATGGCTTATACCCGCCAAAATGACTAATGGATTAGTCATTTGCATGACATCTCCGAGCAAACAAAAAAGACAGCCCCGAGCGAACTCGAGAACTGTCTTTATTGCTTGTGCTATGACACTATTTATAAGTAGGGAATCCCAGAGTCTTATAATTTGGTGACGTTAGCTGCTTGAGGACCACGGTTACCTTGAGTAATATCAAACTCAACGGATTGGCCTTCTTCTAATGTTTTGAATCCTTCGCCCTGAATTGCGGAGAAGTGAACGAATACATCGTCGCCTCCATCAACAGAAATAAAACCGTACCCTTTTTCTGCGTTAAACCATTTCACTGTACCCTTCAAATGAACAACCTCCTAAAAATATCGCCATCTATGACGAATAAGGAAATTATACCATTTGAGTGTTGAAAAATCAACGGAAATTCCGAGGTGGATAAGCTGAAATTTGTTGATGTAGCAAGGTTTTCCACTATGCAGAGGGCTACTTTTTTATGCTTAAAAATTGATGAGAATTCGGTAGAAAAGGTAGACTAGCTTCTCGCTTTTTGACGGTAAATCCAGCCAACGCGAACTCGTTGATTAGATCAGATAGACGCGAATATTCCTCTGTGCGGAAACTCATTAGCGGATATATTCGTACCTCGCCGCCTGGCTTGCAGACACGAAGCAATTCACGAACAGCCCCTACATGAAACGCATAATCGAACTGCTCTTCATACAGAAAAAGAAAATGGCTGCACATCACGAGATCAAAGCTCTCCGATTCGAACGGTAAAGAAGGTAACGCAGCTGTATGATATCTGGCTGATCCTTCCGCGCTTGAGAAGTCCTCTATAAAACGTTGTAACGCTTGAATACGTCCTGCCTTATGGTTTTCAACATTACCGTAGAACGTCCAGTCATACACATCGGTTAGTTTTGCCATTTTAGTTGCGACAAGCTCAATCTCTTGCATGCCATGATCTGAAATAGCACTGGGCGACTTCGCATATAATGGATCAACCGCCTCTGCGTAAATCCCAAACTGCCTTGCTTCAGACGTAAACGAAGATGCGCCACCTGCGACATCCAATACTCGTTTTCCAATCAAATCTGCCTTCTGTAACATAAACATTTTCTCGTATTCGACATACGATCTCGAGGTCATTGCGACCCCAATTTGCTCATAAACACGCTTCTGTTCCATGTTCATCTCTCCTCGACTCGGCTCATAACCCCTTCCCTCTGGAAAGGATTAGGAGAATTCTATCACGAGAGATTCCCCTGTGCAACAAGAAAATAACGAAATAATCGATCCCCCTGTTTGGAAATGGCGGCATTTTATGATACGATTGTTTACATCTATAAGCTTATTACAGAAACGAGGAAAAAAACCATGTCGCATCAACCCTTCAAAAGACATACGATTTATAAAAAAGATAAATGGAACATGCTGAATGTCGAGGTTCAAGGTACCAAAATCGTTCTAACCGAAATCTCTGATCAATGGGGCGAAGAATGCCATACTTTTATTGGCCGACCTGCCATGCTTCACTGGGCTAACGAGCGCTTTACCAAAGAAAATTTCGATGGTACAGAGGAAGAATTGCAAGCTATTATGGATAATTTTAAAAACGTTTAAAAAATATGAGGACTATTTTGAAACGTACCGCATATATTAAACGTATAATCTCATAGTAACACTCCAAAGGGGAGTAGCTGAGACAGTAAAGTCGTCAATTCGGATCCTCATCAGATCCCGGCTTTATTGGCAACGACAACGTTGTTAGCAAGACCTTTGCCATGTTCATTGGTGAAGGTCTTTTTTGATGAATTAGAGCCTTCACCGTACTAATGGTGCTGGGCTCTTTTTGCATCAAAAAAACCTTGAAGGAGTGTGTTCGCGTATGGATTGGTTGTCAACTGGCTTTTTCGTCTCTCTGCTGAGTATTATTCTGATTGACCTGGTGCTTGCTGGTGATAACGCGATTGTAATTGGGATGGCTGCACGTAATTTGAAAAAGGAAACACAAAAGAAAGTCATTCTCTGGGGTACCGTTGGCGCGATTGTGATTCGTGCATTCGCAACACTTGTCGTTGTAACGCTGCTCAAAATACCTGGACTGTTGCTTATCGGCGGCATCTTGTTGTTATGGATTTCGTATAAGCTTCTGAGCGAAAAGAAAAATCATGAAACTATGCAAGTGAAAGACAGTATGTGGGCAGCCATTCGGACCATCATCATCGCGGATGCTGTCATGGGGTTAGATAATGTCATCGCAGTTGCTGGAGCGGCACACGGAAATTTCCTGCTCGTGATTATTGGTCTACTGATCAGTGTTCCTATCGTGGTCTGGGGAAGCACATTATTCATTAAATGGATCGAGAAGTATCCTTCGATTATTTATATCGGTGCAGGCGTACTTGCGCTTACCGCTGGAAAGATGATTACTGGAGAAAATTTTCTTGCTCCTTTCTTCGAATCCAATCCGTTAGGCAAGTGGTTATTCATTGGATTACTCGTCGTCCTCGTGCTTGGTGCTGGTAAATGGGCGAAAATGATTGGCTATCAGGTAAGTGTC
The DNA here is from genome assembly GCF_052115445.1 of Paenibacillus sp. 2RAB27. Classification (NCBI taxonomy): domain Bacteria; kingdom Bacillati; phylum Bacillota; class Bacilli; order Caryophanales; family Paenibacillaceae; genus Paenibacillus; species Paenibacillus sp. 2RAB27. The sequence goes on along the minus strand of NZ_JBFRGR010000004.1, from coordinate 275,715 downwards.
GGGGATAGTGGTCAATTAACACTTCCCAAAGAGCTTAGTGAAGAGGCACAAATTTCTCCTGAGGATCGTTTCACAGTCAAAATGGATTCACGCGGCAAGTTCATTCTGGTGAAAGAGGAAGATGAGGATTCGAACCAAGATTCCATGCAGCATGCCGGTTGAAAAAGGAGTTTGACCCTGCGTAGCGAAAATTAGTATGATATGGAACATGTATCATACTCTATAGGAAAAAGGATGATTTTCGATGACCGATTCTGGATCTATACTCACATTTGTAATTGTATCCTTTTGCCTGGCAATCATTTTGATTATGAAAAAAGACAGCCTCCCTGCACAAATGAAACGCTATCTGGCCTTGCTGGCGATTGTTATGGTTTCCATATCCTTCGTTCTGATCTTGCTTAGCTTCTTCCGAGCAGGAACTTGAATTTACTTCCATCCAGCTTTTTCATATAATGATAATTAAACTTGCAATCGGTCATACTAGGTGAAAACCATGGATTGGGATATCAGTTAGAACATCCCTCATGGGAATATGCCGGGAGCGTGACCGCGATGCGCCTTCTTTATGTAACAGCTGTAATGGGCATTCTGCTAAGCTCCATCCCCATAGCTGATTTACACGCAAAGGATACCAGCTTACCCCAATCTCAAAACAAGGACAGGAGGGCTCCGATGACTCAATTATTGGAACGCAAGCAAGTACCGGCCGAGCACCGTTGGCAATTGGAGGATTTATTTGCTAATCAGAAGGCTTGGGATCAAGAATTTCAAGAGGTAAAAAGCTCGCTTAGCAAAGTCAGTGCCTTCCAAGGAAAACTTAATGATGCGGCTTCCGTGAAGCAAATTTTCCAATTGGAAGATGAGCTTTCTGTGAAAATGGAAAGATTATATGTCTACGCCAACATGAAGCATCATGAAGATACAGCTGAACCTGTATATCAAGCCTTATCCGAAAAAGCAAAAAAACTCAGTGTTGAAGTCGGGGAAGCAGCTTCCTTCATTTCTCCTGAAATTTTAAGCCTTTCGGACGAAAAGCTTCAGCAGCTTGTGAGTGATCCTTCCTTATCTTTTTATAAAGATACGCTTGAAGAAATGATTCGTCAGAAGCCACATACGTTATCGAAAGAACAAGAAGCACTTCTAGCTCAAGCAGGCACGATGGCGGGGGCGCCGAGTACGATTTTTGGCATGCTGAACAATGCAGACCTGAAATTTCCGAAGGTAAAGAATGAAAAAGGTGAGGAAGTTGAGCTTACCCACGGCAGCTACATTCAGTTCTTGGAGAGCCGTGACCCTGAGGTTCGGAAGCATGCATTCAAAGCGGTTTATGAAACGTACCGCAATAATCGCAATACGATTGGTGCGACACTAAGCGCGAATATCAATAAAAACATTTTCTACGCCAAAGCGCGTCACTACCCATCTGTTCTTGAATCCACGCTATTTGGTGACAATATCAAGAAAGAAGTGTATACGAACTTAATTTCCACTATTCATGAATCCCTGCCGCAGCTACAACGGTATCTCAAACTCCGCAAAAAGCTGCTCAAGGTTGATGAGTTACATATGTACGACCTCTTTGCACCGCTAGTTGAAGAATTCAAAATGGATATTACGTATCAGCAAGCCAAAGAAGAAATCAAGAAAAGCTTGGCACCACTAGGCGAAAATTACTTGAAAATTCTTCAAGACGGCTTCGATAACCATTGGATCGATGTATACGAGAACAAAAATAAGCGCAATGGTGCTTATAGCTGGGGTGCTTACGGCACACATCCGTACGTATTGTTGAACCATAAAGACAACTTGAACAGCATGTTTACGTTGACGCATGAGATGGGTCACGCGATTCATTCTTATTTGTCGGATGAGAACCAAGAGTATCGTTATGCGCAATACACTATTTTCTTAGCAGAAGTTGCTTCAACACTAAATGAAGCCCTTCTCATGGATTACCTATTGAAACGAGTAACGGATCCGAAGGAAAAAATGTACTTGCTCACCTACTACGCAGATCAGTTCCGTACGACAGTATTCCGTCAAACGATGTTTGCTGAGTTCGAAATGATCACGCATGAGAAGGCAGAAGAAGGCGAATCCCTGACACCACAAGAGTTCAGCGAAATCTACTATGGCTTGAATAAGCTGTACCATGGCAATGACATGGTTGTAGATCAAGATATCGAGATGGAATGGGCACGTATTCCTCACTTCTATAACAGCTTCTATGTTTATAAATATGCGACAGGCTTCTCTGCTGCTACATCATTTGCGAAGCAGATTTTGGATGAAGGCCAGCCAGCGGTTGACCGCTACCTCGGCTTCCTCAAAAGCGGCGGCAGTGACTACTCGCTAAACATTCTTAAGAAGGCTGGCGTGGACATGTCTACACCTGAGCCAATTAAGCAAGCGATGAGCGTATTCAGCTCGTTGCTGGACCAAATGGAAGAGTTAACGAAGTAAACGAATCCGCATTAACCTCCACCCTTTGATTGCTAATGAGGGCGGTTAGAAACGAAAAAGGTTGAAAGCAGCGGCTTTCAACCTTTTTCTTAAATAGGAGAGGATGATGGCTATATGAAGATGCAATGGATACTAATCAGCGCTTTAGTGTTTGCTCTAATCACAGCGGTTTTCGCTGTCGTCAATGTAGATCCGGTACAAGTAAACTTCATGTTCGTCACGACGTCTACCCCTTTGATTCTCGTCATTTTAACCTCAACCTTATTAGGTGGTCTAATCGTTGGTCTCTTCGGCATGGTACGTCAATATAAGCTGCAGCGTAAAGTTAAACAACTAGAGAAACAACTTCATGAAGCGCAACATCAGACACCCATATCCTCCACGGTTTCCAACCTAGAACAGGACGAGCCAAGTGTATAGACTTATTCCGCACTACTGAAAGACAACCATCAGAGAGGTAAGGTGCTCAGATAGAAGCATATTACCCCTCCGATTAAAGAGGAAGTTGCGTTTACCACATCATTACTCATCCATCTCAAACCTCGAATTTGTCTAACTTTCTGATTACAATGTTCCTGCTTCTCAATTGTTTTACCGCAAACCTCACAATGAAACATCACCTGCAGCGTCGCCCCGAACCAAGAATCCGTGAGAGATCCACCTAAACCGGCAATTGCACCTACCGCGACTAAGAACATGATCGAAGTACTGCTCCCCTGTGTCTCATCTAGTTGGTTGAAAATGCCGCCCACAAGCCCGATAAACGCCCCGCCAAGCAAGGAAGCAACGATCCCTAAACTTGTAATTCCTCCTGAAGTACCTGCTGCAACCCGCTTCCCATTCACGATAGACCGAGGGATCGACTTACTCAGCCCACCAATTTCTGTTGCCCAAGTATCCGCATTCACCGTTGCCATAACACCTATATACATAAGCCACCAGACAGGATCTGGCCAGATGGCATTTCCGATACAAAGCAGCAAACCAAGTCCTCCATTGGCGGCAACTTGCCCTGCATCTCGTCGCCCACCTTTGGCATAGCCACTTTCTGCTGCGGCTTTACGCTGTTGTTTGAGTTTGGATAGCAAGCTAGAAGAGATGAAGAACGCGATTAGTGTTCCGAACCACGCTAGACTCCCATATGCATACATTGTCGTTCCTAGTAGCACCGCTGCCACTAGCCCAGACAATGATAAGGATTTCTTCCAATAGGCAGCTCCTGCAATTATTGCGCTACCTATGAATCCATAGACGACCGGCATAAACAGCATAAATACGATTCTCCCCGTTCATTTCAATTTCTGAGCCGACATTTATTATGTCTATTGTAACATATTCTACCAAGTCTCTTCTTTGTTGCGTTTTGTAAAATTAATTCGACAATTTTCGGTTATTTCTGCAAATTATTAACCATAAATAGCCTATTCTATGATACTATAATAGTGATAAGCGATAGGAGGCTGACATGGAGCAAGATCACTTCACTACCAATTCCACATTCAAAAGAGACCTAAAACCCGAAGAAATGCTGCGTGTCATTTTCGACTATGCTTCCAAGATTGCGAACGAACGACTTCTTGATAACGTACTAATGCTGATGGCGGATATGGGTCGTGAGATGATTGTCTCCGATCGCTGTACCGTCTGGCTGCTCGATACACAAAAGAGTGAGCTGTGGTCTAAAGTGGCTCATGGTCTTGATGAAATACGGATCCCAAGCTCAGCAGGCCTCGTAGGCTATGCAGTGACGAATGATCAAGCTGTCTTCATTCATGATGCTTATACTAATGAGGAATACAAAACTTATTTGCAAAATGGCGCCATCCGTACAGACCAACAAACGGGTTATCGCACGAAAGCCTTAATGGTCATCCCCTTCCGGAATAGCCAAGGTGAGATCATGGGGGCTTATCAAGCGATTAATAAGCTTACGGCGAGCGAGCAATTCTCCGACAAGGATATGGAATATTTAACCTTGGCCTCTTCTTATGCTGGAAAATCATTGGAGTCTGCTCTCCTAACGATGGAAATCGAGGAAACACAGAAAGAAATCATTTTCCGAATGGGGGAAATTGGTGAAAGTCGTTCTAAGGAAACTGGCAATCATGTGAAGCGTGTTGCCGAGTATTCTTATTTGCTAGCGCTGGAGTTGGGAATGAGTCAAGATGAGGCTGAACTGTTGAAGATGGCCTCACCTATGCATGATATCGGCAAGGTAGCTATCCCTGATGCGGTTCTCAATAAGCCTGGCAAGCTGACCGAGGATGAGTTCAAACTCATGCAAAATCATACGTTGATCGGCTATAATCTGCTGCGAAATTCGACCCGTCATATTCTCAAAACCGCCGCGGTTGTTGCCTATGAGCATCATGAGAAATGGAATGGGCGTGGGTACCCGCGCGGTATTAAAGGTGAAGAGATACATATTTACGGTCGCATCACAGCTATAGCTGATGTCTTCGATGCCCTTGGCAGTGATCGCGTCTACAAAAAGGCGTGGGAGCTCGATCGCATTCTCCAATTGTTCCAGGAGGAACGCGGAGAGCATTTTGACCCTGATGTGGTGGATGCCTTCTTCAAACAATTACCTGCTATTCTTCGAGTAAGAGAGCAATACTCGGATGCAGCGTTAGCCAATCCAATTGAAACGAATACATAGCATGCCGATGAAAAAGGGCAGTTCTCTGAGGTCGAATTGACCTTGGAGACTGCCCTTTTCTACTATAATTTGATGGAAAAAGCTCCGAATTGCTCTTCTCCCCAGTACAACTCTAATCGGTCGCCATCTTGGACAGAGCCTACACCTTCCGGTGTCCCTGTGAAAATGATGTCGCCAGCACCTAATCCATAATGCTTCGCAATGTAATCGATGATGGTTTGAAGATCGAAAATCATATGCGAGATGTTCCCGTCCTGAACCACATGCCCATTCTGTCGAAGTTGGAAGTTCGATTTCGTCAATTCGGACTCGCCAGGAAATGGACGGAAAGTTGTGATTGGAGCTGACTTCAGGAACCCTTTGGCAGGCAGCCATGGTTGTCCCTTTTTCTTAATCACGTTCTGCACATCACGAAGTGTGAAATCAATCCCAAGTGCATATTGATCTACAATCTCATCGACTTTACTACCTTCTATGTACGGCTTCGCTATATGTAAGACGAGTTCAGTTTCATAATGAATTTCACCTTGATCACTAGGAAGTGACAGTGCGCCTCCATCCATGTGTACTAACGCATGTGTAGGCTTTGTGAAAATCATCGGTTGATCAGGGACATCGTTCCCTAGTTCTGCAGCATGTGCCCGATAGTTCCGTCCAACGCAATATATATTTCGGATCGTTGTTGTCATGTTAGATGAACACCTCTTCTATTTCTTATTCACATTGCCTTGTGCATCAACCGTGGCACCTATTGAAATTTTGTTTAATCGTTGAAATAGCTTCGCGCCATCTTCCTCATTCATCGGAGTAGGCAAGGCTAATTTCGTCATAATCGGCACTAGATGGATATTGCAGGACTTGTCCTTCGTACAAGCCGCTTCCAAGATAACGGTTTCCCAGGTTTTCGGCGTGTCATTCGTCGTAAAAATGAAGTTGCCTAAACTATAGGCAATCCATTTGCCTTTGTATTGTTCAAAGCCTTGCAGGACATGTGGATGTCCGCCTATAACTAGATCTGCCCCTGCATCAATGTAACGATGTGCGAGCTCCTTCTGATATTTATCCGGATTGTCATCGCGTTCTACACCCCAATGAGCCACAACGACAACAAGATCGGCTGTTGCTTTGGCTTTCTCAATGGCTTCAACTGGCGGCTTATAGTTATACGTTTCGGCAACCCCAGGATGACCAGGTGCAGCCTTCCACGAAGCTTCCGGAACAACACGGCTGAAACCAAAAACAGCAATCTTCATGCCATCTTTTTCCACAATGGTTGGTTGGTAGGCTTCTGAATTATCTTTGCCAGCACCTACTCGCTTAATGCCCTCTTGATCCAGTGCATTCATTGTATCTAACAAGCCTTCTGAACCGTAATCCATGATGTGATTATTGGCTAGGTTGACAATGTCAACACCTGCTTGTTTAAGCGGGGGCAATGCCTCAGGCGCAGAACGATACACGTACTCTTTGCTCTGAACGCTACCTCTAGTCGTTATCGGTGATTCCAAATTTGCAATTGTAAAATCAGCTTTGGTTAAAAAGTCTTTGACATTCGTGTACGGGTAATCATAGCCTTTTTGCTTAAGGATATCTTCCACTTTGGAGGCCATAATCACATCACCCACAAAAGTTAACTTCACTTGTGCGCCAGTTCCTACTTGATTTACCGCTGTTGGATTCGCTGATGGTGTTGGTGTCGGGGTAACGACGGTAGAAGCTTTGGGACTTGCCTGCACTGTTGAATTTCCATTCGTAGTGGAGGTTGACGGTTTGGGCGAAATAACAGCCATTGGTGTTGAAGCCGCTCCCTCTTCTTCCCCATTATTATTATTGGAGGATAAATAAGAAGCCCCGATTCCAATGGCAAAACAAGCAATCGCTGCAACTGTGAAGCCACCTAAAACTTTAAGTGAAGGCTTTTTGCTCGGATTTGATTCTTTTTTCGATTTACCGTGACGTTCTTGTCTAGATTCCAATTCAAACATTCCCCTTTCCCCCTACAAATTATAACAGAAGTCGACATCGTTGGGTAATAGTTCGTGTTCAAAAAGTCCAGTTTTCAGTACCGAGAAGATTGAAAGAAGCTAGGAAATGAGGAGCGGAGCGTAGTGAAAGCTACGTGAGCACCGGAAGTTCCGGCTGAATTCAATATTCGATGTTGAATACGCTACATGAACCACTTCGTGATCAAAAGTGGACTTCTCGAACAACCTCTAATAGGGATAGACTCTCATTTTCAGAATGTCTAGCTTATGGTATAACAGAAGCATTACATAGGATTAGAAAGGACAGGGTCGCTTGGAGAAAATCGCCATTATTTCCGATATTCATGGAAACCTACCTGCTTTGGAAGCCGTGCTTCACGATATTGAGTGCAGAGGCCTTACACGCATCATCTGTCTAGGTGATCTTGTTGGCAAAGGGCCGAGCTCTGCCGAGGTTGTCGACCTCATTAAATTGACTTGTGAAGCCGTTGTGCAAGGCAACTGGGATCTCGGCATCACAATGCCGCAGGAGCTTCCTGCTGGCATGTGGCAGCAGCAATCGCTTGGAGAGGAGCGTCTAGCCTATTTGAAGCAGCTTCCCTTCTCGATCGATGTGATGCTTAGCGGGAAACATATTCGCTTGTTCCATGCGTCGGCTCAGAGTGTCTTTCATCGATTGAAACGGGAAGCTTCGAAGAATGAGCGACTAGCGATGTTTGAAAATACGGAAATGACCGGAACCCCTGTCGATGGGACTGAGCCGGATATCGCCGGTTACGGGGATATTCATATTCCTTATATGTTGACGTTGAGCAACCCTTCGGAGAGGGGCGCGCTGAGCGAGAGCCTGACAGAGCAGAGTGCACAAACTGGGCAGCGCAGCGGGCTGATGCTGTTCAATGTGGGCAGTGTGGGCGTTCCCTACGACGGCATACCTCAGGCATGCTACTGCGTGATCGAGGGAGAGACGGATCCTGCGGTTCCAGCAGGGGTTGCGCTGCAATTCGTGCGGGTGCCCTATAACATTAAGCGAGCTGTCCAGATGGCGTACGACGTTCAGATGCCTGATAGTCGAAGGTACGAGTTGGAGATTACGACAGGACTGGTGCATTTGAGTGATTAAGTTGGTGCTCCCACTTATACCTACACCTACACCTTCCCGCTGCCCAACAAGATAAATGGAAAATATCCAGTTATTATTAGCTCAAAACACCCATTTGCTCAAATAACTGGATTTTAGGAGACTAATTTTGACTCTTTCCTTCATTTCCTCGGAAAATTGAGAATTTACATGTACTTTTTCCATTTAATTCATACTTTCATCATATATCCCGAAAATTAGATGGAGGTTTTCCATTTATTCGACAAGCCTTGCGAATAGGGAATGATTTTACCCTTGGATGAAAATCATTGGAAATTTATTCCACCATATGCTAATATAAGTGCATGATGGAAAGTGAGGATTATCTGAATGAAGCTAAATTGGCGTAAAATCATACTGATTATCGTTTGTGCCGAATGTTTGTTTATCTACTGGAACAGCCTTAGCACGATGAGCTTCAAGAAGCAACGTACAACAACTCACCTCGCACCTGCCAAGCAACCTCAGGTACCCATAACACAAATTCAACCACAAATGAAAGATACGAAAAGGATCGATTTTGATTTACATACGAAGGATAAAGCATCCTAACAAGACGAAAGAGCGATCAGCTGCTAGCAGCGAATCGCTCTTTTTCTCAATTCATTTATTTCACACGGGCTAAAGCTAATCCATCATACGCCGGTAGTATCGTACTTTCCAGCCTCTCATCTGTCGCAATTCGCTGATTAAACGTTCGCATCGCTTGAACGGAAGCCTTCGTTTGCTTCTCATCCACAACTTTGCCACGCATCAATGTATTATCGCCAGCAATGATTGCACCTGGATTCGCCAGCTTGATCGCGAGTTCCAAATAGTTCGGATAATTCACTTTATCCGCATCAATAAAGAAGAAATCGAAGCGCTCGCCCCGCTCCAAGAGCTCGTTCAAGTGATCTAGTGCTTCGCCAATCCGATACTCAACGAAATCACCAAGACCGGCGTCGGTCACGTTACGCTTTGCCACATCCGCGAAATCTTGTTTTAGCTCCAAGGAAATGAGTTTTCCGCCCTCTTTTAACCCTCTCGCTAAGCAAATGCCACTATACCCGCCTAACGCTCCAATTTCCAACACTCGTTTCGCACCTATCATCGTAACCAGCATCGTTAATAATCTGCCATATCCTGGAGCGATAGAAATCTCAGGCATGTTGTGAGCTACAATAACTTCCTTCACCCGAGTCAGTACGGCATCTTCTTCATATAGACCTTCCATATAGCTTTCTGCAGTGATCGTTTCCATGTATTTGTCCTCCTAAATTCGCATCGTATGCAGGTACTTTGCAATACCCGTTTGTAAGTGTAACCTATTTGTCCTATACTTGTTAATTGTATGAGTTTTATGAGCGTTGTACAACCCGGATGGAAGGACTATACCTATGCCACAAAAAATTGAACTAATCGCCACTTGTCCGATGGGACTTGAGGCTATCGTTGCCCGCGAAATCCGTGACCTCGGCTATGAGGAAATGACCGTCGAGAATGGACGCGTCCGTTTCTTTGGTGACGAATTGGCCATCTGTCGGACGAACCTTTGGCTGCGAACAGCCGATCGCGTCCTCGTACTAATGGGGCAATTCAAAGCAACAACCTTCGATGAGCTTTTCGAAGGCACCAAAGCTCTCGCTTGGCCAGACTGGATCCCGAACGATGCCGAATTCCCTGTCGAGGGGCGATCCCATAAGTCACAATTATCCAGCGTTCCCGCTTGCCAAGGAATCGCTAAGAAAGCTGTCGTTGAGAAACTGAAGCAGCGCTATGGCACCGAATGGTTCCCCGAGAACGGAGCTCGCTATGTGATTGAAGTCGCGCTGCTGAACGATATCGCTACGCTAACCATCGACACGACCGGCCCCAGTCTTCATAAGCGCGGCTACCGCAAGCTCGTGACCGAAGCGCCGCTGAAGGAAACGATGGCGGCCGCTTTGATCCTGTTAAGCCGCTGGAACGTCGACCGGCCGCTCTACGACCCGTTCTGCGGGTCGGGGACCATCCCGATCGAAGCGGCGATGATCGGCTGGAACATCGCGCCAGGCCTGCGGCGCAGCTTCCCTAGTGAAGCTTGGGGAAACATTCCCCGCAAGCTGTGGGACAAAGCCCGCGACGAAGCGTTCGACGCGGTGAAAGACAACGTGCCGCTGCACATTGTCGGCAGCGACATTGACCCTGCTGCCATCGAAGTGGCAGAGGCGGCCGCCAAGGCAGCTGGACTGACGAAGCAGTTCCAGCTGAAGGTTGAGCCCATCGCCAAAGCGCGCCCGCGCGGCGACTATGGCTGCCTGATCACCAACCCGCCGTACGGCGAGCGTCTTGGTGAAGCACCGGATGTTGAGCTGGCGCTGCGCGAGCTCGGTGCATTAACGCGGCCGATGCCGTCGTGGAGCCTGTTCATCCTAAGCCCGAGCACACAGCTCGAGCATTATATGAACCGCCGCGCCGATAAGAAGCGTAAGCTTTTTAATGGACGGATCGAATGTAATTTGTTCCAGTATTTAGGACCGTTACCTCCGCGCAGGTAAGACACGTAGCATTCAAATAAATGAAACAGCGGCAGCGAGACTTTACGTCTTGGCTGCCGCTGTTTTTGGATTGCACTTACGGAGGTATCCCGTTTCTCCATGCCAAGGTAACGGACATGGAAGCCCCTATTCGATGAAACATCGCCGATTCAGAATTCTAACGGACACTATCGCGGCTATTAACCGTTTTTGGAGGAAATATGCACGCGAAATGGGCCAATAAGAGCTCTAGGGTCCGTTACGCGCAAAAAGAAATGAATTATAGGACAATAACGACACTGGCGGCCGTTAACCATTAATCTGACTAATCGATCTACGATTTTTTAGTCAGCTGTCCGATCTACTTCGGCCCGCTCAAAATTTCACCTATCCAACAATCTCCACCAATTCCAACGGCAATCCATCCGGATCCGCGAAAAACGTGTACAGATTCCCAGTAATCGGGTCAACCCGCACTGGCTCAACCGGAATTCCTTTGCTTTCTAGCTCTTGCACACTTTGCTCCATATTAGCTACAACGAAGGCCAGATGACGTAGCCCCCTCGCTTCAGGTTGATTCACGCGCAGGGGTGGATTCGGGAAAGAAAATAATTCAATTTCCTGTGCGGTAGCCCCAATGCGCAAATCCAATTTGTACGAGTCTCTTTCAGCGCGATATGTTTCGTGAATGACGGTAAGTCCGAGTAAATCAACATAGAAATGCTTCGATTGCTCGTAATCCGAACAAATAATCGCAACGTGGTGCATCTGTTTTAAGTCCATGGATGACAACCTCCTTACAAAGAAAAACCGCACGCTGGGCTGCTCCCCCGCTGCGGCTTGTCCACTTATTTTAACCTGCTGCTTGCATCGTTTCAACGATTTTGTTCAGAACCTCGTCAGCTTGCCCATAATCCACTTGGCAAGTCCCTGCAGCATGATGCCCACCGCCGCCATGTTGAAGCATCAAATCCCCAATGTTTGTTTGTGCGGTGCGATTGACAATGCTGTGCCCGCAAGCGAATACGCAGTTTTGTTTGTTTCGACCATCAACAATCCAAATCGAGGTGTTTTGCTCCGGATATAGGGCATAGACCATGAAACGATTCCCCGGATAAATCGTCTCCACATCGCGAAGATCCGTAATGACGACATTTCCCTCAACCCGTGTATAGGTTTGCAGCATGTCCCGGTATAGCGCATCTAGTTCAAAATAACGAGCTACACGCTCTTTCACATCGGGTAACTCCATGATCTCACCAACGGATTTCGTTGCACAATGCTCCACTAGATCCTCCATCAACTGATAATTACTGATGCGATAATCCCGATAACGACCTAATCCCGTTCGAGCATCCATGATAAACGAAAGCAAATCCCAACCGCTCGGATTCAAAATATCTTCTTTGCTAAACTGCGCGGAGTCCGCTTTATCTACACCTTGCATAATATCGTCGATATCGCCGAAGGTTTCTTTCCCACCATAGTAATCATAGACAACTCGTGCAGCACTTGGAGCAAGTCGCGTTTCACCTTTGTACGTTACGGATTCCCCCATCCGTGTGAGTTCACTGGAATGATGATCGAACCATAAACCACATCCTGGAACGTAGGGTACATTTGCCAAAATATCATTCTCCGTAACCTCAATTAAGCCGTCCTGCATATCTTTGGGATGGACAAACTTCATTTCATCCACCATATTTAATTGTTTGAAGAGCATCGCGCATACTAAACCATCGAAATCGGAACGTGTGATCAATCTCATGCCATGCATCTCCTTTAATGTAGTTCTTAAGAACTATGAAATGTGATGGTCATATTATATCAGCTAGTGTCGTTTGGTGACAATGAGCGATTTCAAAAAAAAAGAGCGATTCACCTAGATAGGCTGAACCACTCTCAATTTGGATGATAGACATTGCAAAAGTCTTGTGACAAACCCTTCGATTTGAGCCATCGGAGGCATTTTCACAGACAGCTTTACTTCGCCTTTCCAGTAAAAAATCAGAATGCTATTGTTTCTCCCGTGAAACATCTCAACATCCCAACACGCTTCGTTTAATGCATACTCTTCTCGGTTAATCATAAGCTTTGGTCCATCCGTGGATGGCACCAAACGTGCAACATGGTTACCGCATAACGATGTTGCTTTCTGTTCATCCTGGAATTTAACTTCCGATTTCATGCCGCTAGGGCCTCCTTTGTACGTGTCATTCCATTTGATTCATTTGCTTCGCTATGACAGAGAAAAAAACCCACCGTAGTGAACCGACTAGAGGGGTTCTGAAGTGAATTCCCAATCGTTCGGTGGCTGGCTGGCTGCTTGTCCTTTGCAGGAGAAGTAAGGCCCCTGTAGCTTTGCGTCACTGGCTTTCGCCAGCTTTGCCTTTGTCGAGATGACATGCACAATCATTTTAGATGTAGATTTCAAAATAATACTTGCTATACTCTCAAGGATAAGGGATGACGATTTGAAATCGAATAGTTCAAAGGAACTATTTTTACGAAATTCATCATAATATTTGCATTTTCGACGTTATTTTCACTGTTTTTTGACGTTTCGTGCCTCTCCAATAGAAAATCGAGCCAATCATCGACAAAATAGCGATCACAAGAAAGAGCGTGCTGCCGCCAAAGGAAACCAATAGAAAGCCGCCAATCCATGGCCCCATAAAGTGACCTATGTTCGTTAATGTTTGAGCACCGTAGTACGTTCCTCGCATATGTTCAGGAGCTAGCTTATCTATCAACATGTTCGCGGCAGGATAGTTCAAAATTTCACCAAACGTGAAAATTCCCATTGAAATAATCAGCCATGTCAAAGAGTGTGAAAACGCAAATCCGATATCACCTAATGCGAACATCAAGTTGCCAACAACAATAGCCGTTAGAGGTGAATACTTTTCTGCCCATTTCCCCAGCGGAATCTGCATCGCAATAACAACAATGGCATTGGCGCTCATGAGAATGGCGAACATTTTGACCCCATTAGCAAAATCCCTTTGTAAGTACTGCGACAACGTCACCATCACCTGTGAATAACCAATGGCTCCGATAATCCCCCCGATTATATACAAACGGAAGGTCATATCCTTACGAATAACACCTATCGCAGAACGGAAAGTAACGATGGCTTTCTTCTCACCTTCGATTTTCTTAATCCCGAATTTAATTAGAAGGGCGTAAAGTGTCACACCATAGATTACATAAATAATCCCGGTCAGCAGGAATGGCAAGGCTCCGTTCATAGTTGCAAAGAAAGCTCCCAGCAAAGGTCCAACAGCTACACCAACGTTAATCGCCATATAGCGGAGTGAAAATACTTGCATCCTTTTGGACGGCTCCGTTAAATCTGCCATTAGCGCTTGTGACACAGGCTCATAGAATGAGCGGCACAGTCCATTGAGCATATTGAGCAGCATAAATAAGACCGGTAATTTTACAACACTGAATCCGAGGAATACGACTCCCCAGCCAAAGAGTGCCGCGAGCATAATGACTCGACGTCCGAATCGGTCTGACAACGTACCACCGATAAAACCGCCAAACGTTCCAGCTAATGCCCCCATTCCAATTACAATACCAATGAGCCCAGGGCTCATATCGGAGTGCTTCGCCAAATAGATTGCTAGGAACGGTAAACTCATGGAAGAAGCAGCCCGAGCCATGACCGTACCTAAGATAAGCGTATGTACGATAGGATGATAGGCTTGAAGAAATTGACGCATTCGATTCATAGACGATGACTCCTCTCGCTGACACACGAATTACCCTATGGTTAATTAATAACCAAAATCCAATTATACACGAAAATAGCGAATTGTGTCGTCATTTTAGACTGGAATGTTTACCTTTCTCGATCGCTTTCTCCTTGATGGTATTTATTGGATGGAGTATCTATAATAATGATATGGAGGTGCTTGCATATGAAAATAGCGATCACAGGCGGCAGTGGGTTTATTGGAAAACGTTTAATCACTTACTGGTTGGGACAAGGTCACGAACTTATTAATATATCACGCTCATCTTCCAAGCAGATACCAAGTGTCAGAACGATAACATGGGATCAGTTAGAGCAAAATACGGAATCTCTTGCAGGTCTTGATGCAATCGTAAATTTGGCTGGTGAATCCATCAGTCAACGGTGGACGAAAGCGGCTAAGACGCGAATTTTACAATCCCGATTGCAGGCGGCTGAGCATGTAGCCAAGCTTGTCGCGAAAATGGATCCAAAGCCAAAGGTCGTTGTGAATGCTTCCGGCATGTCGTATTACGGTATTTCGGATTCAGATACCTTTGATGAGACGAGTCCTTATCGAGAGACGGACTTCCTAGCCAGCGTAGTCAAGCAATGGGAAGCTGCGGCTGATTTAATCCAAGGAACACGTATCGTGAAGGTGCGGGTTGGACTGGTGTTGGATAATAAAGAAGGTGCGTTCCCCAAGATGGCACTTCCTTATAAGCTTGGAGTAGGCGGCACAGTTGGCAGCGGCAGGCAGTGGCATTCGTGGATTCATATCGATGATATGGTGAGACTTATTGATTTTTGCGTTCAAAATGAATCGATTGCTGGTCCCGTTAACGCAACGGCCCCAAATCCAGTAACGAATAAGCAATTGGGACGCGCGATTGCGACTGCCATGCGAAGACCCAATCTCTTTCCTGTTCCGGCATTTATGATGAAATTAATTTTTGGCGAACTTTCTGTTCTGCTTCTGGAAGGTCAGAAGGTCATTCCTCGTGTACTTCAAGAGCATGGTTTTGAGTGGCGCTTTCCTTCGATCGCAGGTGCATTAGAAGATTTGGCGAAAAAATAACTTTCCTTCTGAATTAAAATTGTGTACAATTAAATTGTGAGAAATATTAGTTTCGGAAGGTTGTGTCACTATGAGTGTACATCAATTTAAAATGAAAACGATTCGCGGTGAAGACAAATCGCTTAGCGATTACAAGAATCAGGTCCTACTCATTGTAAATACAGCAACCAAATGCGGGTTAGCTCCTCAATTCGAAGGACTTCAAAAGTTACACGACACCTATAAAGATCAAGGCTTTAGTGTCCTAGGTTTTCCCTGCAATCAATTCAGAGATCAGGAGCCTGGCGATAACAAGCAAGTTGAACAGGCGTGCCAACTTAATTTCGGTGTTAATTTTCCGCTATTCGCCAAGATCGATGTGAATGGCTCCGATGCCCATCCATTGTATCGTTATTTGAAGAGCAAGGCATCTGGCCTATTCGGGTCCGGTATCAAGTGGAATTTCACCAAATTCCTAGTCGATGGAAACGGCAATGTAATCAAGCGCTTCTCTCCTACTACGAAACCGCACAAGATCGATCGTGAAATTCGTAAGTTGTTAGAAAAATCAGCCGTTTACGCCTAATTCCAGCTTATATAAGCAAAAAAGCATCCTGTCCTATTGGACGGATGCTTTTTACTCATTTCACGTATTTTTTTGCTTTGTCGATGGCTTCGTCTTCCGTTGCGCCCGTAATATAGCGGCCATTAATAAAGATGAATGCGAATCTCGAACATGGACCGCAATACGATTTGCACGCAACTTTGACTTCTGTGTCCGGTGCAATGGCACTTATTTTGGCAAGTGCCGATTTCACCTTCATGTGTTTGCATTTATCACAAATGCGAATATCATTCCGCATTAGTGGTCTCCGTGGTTCCCCTTGCTTGGGTTAGTAATCATGAAGCCTTCCTCTGGTGTGTAGAAGTAGTCGATACGGATACCATCTAGAAGTGGCTCGGATTGATCTAACAAAACATCAATTCCTTTGTCCGTGTTTACTACAACATCATTTTCTGTTTTATCATCAAGACCCAAACCATAGTGAGCATGATCACCATGCTTATGCGTCACTTGTACGCGAACCAACAAACCTTGGTTTTCTTCTTTATTAAGCTCCAATTGAAGTACTTTTGCTGCGTTACGAGAAATTTTGACCTTCATATGTACACATCTCCTGAAACAATAAATTTTAATTTTAACTCTATTGTAAAGAATCTAGAGCATGAAATCAACCTTGTCCTATTCTGCCCTTCTATTGCCAAATTCCATAAGGAACTTTAAAATACATAGTAGTATGAGTATTAATCCCTTATTACAAAATGTTAACTTACTAACCTAAAAGTAAGTACCCTACACAATTTTGATGAAAGGAAGCGATCTCATGTCCACTCTTGAAAATGAAAAAGTCGCTCCACTTAGCAACTATGTTCCCAAAATCCCTAAAGAAATCGAGTGTTCCGTCGAGCGAACCTTGGAGGTTATTGGCGGGAAATGGGCATTTCTTGTACTTCGTGAATTATTCTGTGGAACGAAACGTTTCGGAGAGCTGCAGCGCCAAATTACGGGCATCAGTCCCAAATCCCTTACGGATATTTTGCGCCATCTTGAAGAACATGGGGTTCTCGAACGCATGGCGTTCCCTACAGTTCCTGTTACCGTTGAGTATACCTTGACACCAAAAGGGCAGGATCTGCATCAAATTATTAGAGAGATGAAGCTTTGGTCAGCAAAATGGACATAATGAACAATTAGGGAAGCTAGCTGAGAAGGAGAGAAACTTGATGATTACTATTAAAACAAAAGAACAGATTGAAGCCATGGGGAAAGCAGGCCGAATCCTTGCCGATTGCCATAAGGAAATCGCGAAAATGATTCGCCCGGGCATTACATCGTGGGAAATCGATCAATTTGTCGAAGGCTTTCTGGCCAAAAATGGCGCTACGCCTGAGCAAAAAGGGTATCACGGCTATCCTTACGCAACCTGTGCTTCAGTAAATGACGTCATCTGTCATGGCTTCCCAAAGAAAGAGCCGCTCAATGATGGTGACATTGTTACGATTGACATGGTCGTTCGGGTCGATGGGTGGTTAGCAGACTCCGCGTGGTCATACGCGGTTGGCAACATCTCGCCTGTTGCTGAGAAGCTTCTGAAAGTTACCAAAGAGTCCTTATATAAAGGCATTGAAAAAGCTGTCGTCGGCAATCGGATCGGCGATGTCGCCAACGCTATTCAAGTCTACGCGGAATCGCAAGGCTTCTCTGTTGTTAGAGACTTCATCGGTCACGGAATCGGCTCCGAGATGCATGAAGAGCCTCAAGTGCCACATTATGGGCCGGCCGGCAAAGGGCCGCGCATCAAGGAAGGCATGGTTTTCACCATTGAACCGATGCTGAATGTCGGTAAATATCACTCCAAAGTTGATCAAGATGGATGGACAGCTAGAACCTACGATGGCAGTCTCTCTGCACAATACGAGCATACGATTGCTATCACAAGTAACGGACCGATTATTTTAACTGAACAATAACGATCTGGAGGAAAAGGGATGCTTTCTTTTTACAAGAAATATTGGCGAACGGTATTTGACATAGGGCTCATCGTACTAACCGTCTACTTATTCATGCTGTTATTCAGTTATTTGTACGCCATCGCCACGCCAATCTTCTTGGCCTTGATTATTTTCATGATGATCGAGCCCCTGGCTCGGTTCTTAAATCGCAAAGGCATGCGTAAATCGCTTGCCTCCGCCATCTCTACCTTGGTTTTCGTCCTGATTATCCTAGGTGCGTTGGCTGGGGCAGTCGTCATCTTCACCAGTCAGATTATGAGCCTTGCGGATAAAATCGATGACTACGCAGCGATTTTCAATGAGCAGATCATTCATCGGATTGCTGAGTTAAATGATCGATTCCAAGCCCTGCCCGACGATGTGACTGGCAAAGCCAAAGATTATGCTGGCCAATTTGCTGGCAAAGCGTCTACGTTCCTAGTTGCCTTTTTATCAGGATTGGTCGCTTCCCTGACCTCCTTCTCCACGTTCATGTTCAATTTCATCGTCGGCATCATTCTCGCATACTTCTTAAGCATCGAAATTGAATCTTGGAAACGTATTGCAAGTGAGCAAACACCGAACACATTCAAATCTGCCTTCTTTTTTCTAAAAGAAAATGTTGTGAAGGGGATCGTATCTTACGTAAAAGCACAAGCCAAGCTCATCACATTAACGTTCATCGTTGTTTTTATCGCCTTGCTCGTACTGAATGTGAATAATGCATTCTCTATCGCCCTATTGTCAGCGATTTTCGATGTCCTTCCATTGCTCGGTGTTTCCACTTTATTCATCCCGTGGATTATTTACTTGTTCATCGTTGGTAATACAACGCTGGCGATCTGGCTAAGTTCACTACTCCTCGTCGTGATTCTCGTCAGACAAATTATGGAACCCAAAATCACAGGTGAATCCTTAGGGGTATCGGCATTTACAACTCTTGCTTTTATGATTATCTCCCTATCCCTCTTTGGGGTAGCCGGGGTGATTCTCTCGCCAGTGCTGATCATTCTGATCAAAGCCTTACATACGCAAGGATATTTGCAGCGTTGGATCCGCAAGCCGGAGAACGAATATACCGAAGGAAAACTGCCGTATACGGGCAATTGAAAAAAGAGCTAAGCGGGTTAAATCGCTTAGCTCTTTTGCTTTTGGCTGACACCCGCTATACGCGATGCATGCTCCGATAAATAGAGGGGGCCATGCCGATTTTACTCGTAAACACGCGGCTCAAATAAAAGCCATTCTCATACCCGCATTGGGACGCGATCACGTCCAACGTGAATGACGTACTTTCTAATAGATGCCTCGCTCTTGTCAACCGTAAATCATTAATAAATTCCGTTGGTGTTTGGGCAAAGGCTTTCCGAAACCTTCGGGTAAACTGAACAGGCGTCAGCGCCAGTTTTTGAGCCAAATTCAACATCGAAAGATTGCCGTAAGCATGTTCGGCAAGAAAACTCCGTGCTTGGTCCATTTGTTCATCCATGATGGTCTCAGCGGGACTCTCCTGGATCATCCTCTCCATTTGTACCATTCGCAAGAGATCATTCACAAGGTGCAGCTTATGCTGTGTGCTCTCTTCATCCCACCCTTGCAAAGTTCGCAAATAGCGAAAACTGGATGTTAAACGTGGCAGGTCTAGTAACGACAGTTTTCCTTGCCACTTCGGATCATGTTCTATTTGGGCTTCCCCTATAAACTGTATAAAGTGAAAGCTCAGCGGCTCTAACGTTTTTCTACGGAACACCGCACGAGGGGGGCAAAGAACAAAATCTCCAAATCTAGCCTCGCCTTGCTCCTCGCCAATTTCATAGAAAAAGCTCCCCTCCTCCACGGCAAATATCGTCCAACATGGATAGGTATCACGCTCGAACATGAATTCGTTTTTCTGATGCCAAAACACATGTGATAGAAGCTTCAAGGCAAGATCCCGATTTGTCATGTCACACGCTCCGTTGAATGAAATAAAGTGTATGCTTATTGTAACTCACTGTATGTTAAAAGGGTATTATCTATTCTAAAATGCAAGGTATAGCTAGTTAATCATAGTGAGGTGCTCCTATATGAAACATGAAATCGTTACATCTGATATTACCGTCGTTGGCGGAGGATTGGCTGGTGTTTGCGCCGCAGTTGCGGCAGCTCGATTAGGTCAAACTGTTTCTTTAGTTCAAAATCGGCCTGTTCTTGGCGGAAATGCAAGCAGTGAAATACGTGTGTGGGTATGTGGGGCCACCTCTCATGGTGTCCATCGCAACGCCCGGGAAACCGGCATTATGGGCGAACTTTTCGTAGAGAATCAATATCGAAATATCGATGGTAACCCTTATATCTGGGATTTGATTGTGCTTGAGAAAGTGAAAGCTGAGCCCAATATTACGTTGTTCCTCAACACAGATGTCCACGAGGTTGATGCTTCAGGTGATGAAGATCATCGCACCATTCAAGCCGTCACAGGTTGGATGATGGGCTCGGAGCGAAGAATCCGATTCATAAGTCGTGTTTTCCTCGATTGTACGGGGGATGGTCTAGTTGGCTTCCTTGCTGGTGCTAAATTCCGTATTGGCCGTGAAGCTCAACATGAATTAAACGAGGAATGGGCGCCACTCGTGCCGGATGATATCACACTAGGAAGCACGCTGCTCTTTTACACTAAGGATGCTGGTCGCCCAGTGAAATATATCGCTCCGAGTTTTGCCAAAGATATCACACAAACTTCAATTCCTATGAAACGTGTCATTCGCAGTGGTGATAATGGATGCGCTTACTGGTGGATTGAATGGGGCGGCGAGCATGACACCGTCCATGATAATGAGCGAATTCGAGATGAACTCTCCTCCGTTATCTATGGGATTTGGGATTATATCAAAAACTCCGGGAAATTTGACAGCGACAATCTAACTTTGGAATGGATCGGGTCAATTCCAGGGAAACGGGAATATCGTCGCTTCGTAGGGGACTACGTCCTGAATCAAAATGACGTGATTGCCCAAGAGTTCTTCGAGGACCGTGTTGCCTTCGGCGGCTGGTCGATTGATTTGCATCCACCGCAAGGCATGTATTCGACGGAAAGCGGCTCTAAGCATATGCATATGGATGGTTCCTATCATATCCCGTTCCGTTCCCTCTATTCGACCAATGTGTCGAATATGCTCATGGCTGGACGCAATATCAGCGCGTCCCACGTTGCTTTCGGCACAACACGTGTTATGGCGACATGTGCGGTTATTGGCGAAGCTGCGGGTACAGGCGCCGCCCTGTGCGCAGCCAAAGGGATCTCGCCGCGCGAGCTGCACAGCGAGCACTTGAATGAGCTGCAGCAGACGCTGCTGCGGCAGGATGCGTCGATTCTCGGCGTGGTGAATAACGACGAGGGAGATCTTGTTCGCAGCGCGACGCTGAAGGCCTCCAGCGCGCTGACAGAGCTGGCTTTGGAGCAGTCGGCTGGTGTTTATCCTTTGGAGACGCCTGCAGCGCTTCTAGTGCCTGTAGATCCTTTTCTTAATGGCATAGAGCTATTAGTCGATGCGACTGCTGATACAGAGTTTACTGTCGAACTGTGGGACACAGGCAAGCCGCAGAATTACGTCCCTCATACGCTCATAGCGTCGGTTGTCGTGCCTGTAGCTGAGGGAATGAAGCAGTGGGTTACAGCTGCGCTGAACTGGGAGCCTGCACATGCTCAGAACGCATTCATCGTGCTCAAAAGCAACCCTGCTCTAGCTGTACATCTATCCGATCGCCCGCAATCTGGCGTACTGTCCTTTAAAAACAATACGGTAACGACAAGTACCGCTGACTTCGGGGAAATGCATCCTAATCAACCTGTGATCGACTGGAGTCCCTATAGCTTTAAACGGAAGCCATTCTGCTTCCGACTCCTCTCACCTACTTCCGCCTTCGCAGCTGAGAAAGCAGCTGATGGATATAAGCGGCCTTACGGCAGCCCGCATCTATGGTCTTCCGCAGGAGGAACTGGCAACGAGGAATGGCTTGAGGCGAGCTGGACCGAGGCTCAAAGTATTGGGAACGTGCACATTACGTTCAATGATGACGTCAACGAGGATCTTATTAACTTGCATCACCATCGTACCGAATTCGAAATCATCCCTGAACTCGTTAAGGATTATCAAGTGCAAGCATGGGTTGGAGAGTCGTGGACAACAGTTGTTGAGGCGACCAACAATCATACTCGGCACTATGTTCATGTGTTAGACAGCGCCGTATCAACGAACCGTCTGCGTGTTGTTGTTGCTTCAACGAATGGATCAGCGCATGCAGAAATCGTGGAATTACGTTGTTATCGTTAAAATAGTGAATAGGAAAGAACCGATATTGCCATGTGCTTCATGGTTGAGATCGGTTCTTTTTTTTACGCAGACTTGAAGAAAGAACATGGATGGTCTTCCCACTTTGATTGCTCATATCGGTATAATTACACTCGGACAAGCCCCCTTAATTATTTGAAAAATAGGCCAGCTTTGCCCTTGTTTAACCTTACATGATGTGTTATATTAAAAGTGCATAGAATCAAGGTTTTCGCTTTTAAAAGCTGACATAGGAGTGATGAAAATGTTACAAATTCCGCATGGCGAAGAAATTATTCGTGTTGAAATGACAGTTAAGGAAGCGCTTGCACTAACTGGAACGAAATTTGCCCAAAGCAACAAACTTGAGACAGACGCAATGAAGAAGCTCAAACAATCTTTAGCAGATAAATTACTCACACCAAACCATTAATTCATACACATATGGAGCTCCACGAGATTATCTCGTGGGGCTTTTTATTTTTGTTCTGGAGGCATCTATGGGAATCTACAGTGCAAACTTCCGATTTCTAAGTCGGCGCTGGTCGTCGCAAATGAATTAACTGGAAATTGTACAGCTATTATTTGGAAATTCGCCCGAAAATTCAATTTAGATGGAAAATAGGTAGTTAATTTTGCCTCATTCGATCCTATCTGCAAAAACGCAGGTAATTAACTGTACATTATCCATCTAAACGTGATTTCAGCCGAAATTCGAATGAATTAGCTACTTAAAATCCATCTATTCGTGTCAATCGGCGGCATACTAGGGGGACGAGGGTTGTGGGGGTTGTTGGAGATGTGGGAGTTGTCGGAGTTCAGGAGTTGCGGGAGTTGCCTGAGTTGTGGGAGTTGTGGGAGTTGCGTGTGTTTGCGGGAGTTGTGGGAGTTGACGGGAGTTGGTCCAACTTGTTGTGAGTTGTAAATAGACAAAAAATCCACCCCTCCAAGGGGCGGATCTTGGTTAGTTGATTTTTCTACGTGTCAAAATGCACGGTACACCTCTGCCGACAGCCCCAGGCTGTGACATCATATCCAGATAGCGCATGCCCCTTGCGCAAGGTGTTTTGCACACCGAACAAGTGGCAGACTCAACCATCCTCATCGTGTATTGAGCACGAGATGAAAGTTCCTTTTTCTTCTTAACAACTTTGCCTTTACCTTTAGGTGGTGCCATGTTCACGCCTCCCCAACAGCTTCCTTTCCTCAGTATATGAAGTCTGGGCAAAGTCGGTTCGTGGCGAAGGCAAGCAAGTTGAAGAAACTTGTCTTGAGATTATAATTCCAAGGCCGTCAATAAGATAGGAACGACTTCCTCATAAAGTAACGCAAACGTTTCAACTGGCAGAGGATTGACGCCGAACCCCACCTCAACTGTAAAGCCTGGTCGCCGAAACTGTTGAATGAACCAATCTTTATACCCTGCATCACTGCCTGTAAGCTTCACAGCCTCGTAATTACTGGCTAAGGCCAACCTCTCTGCAAGTGCTTCAGCTTCAGCTGGTTCATAATCACGGTAATTCCAATAAATTTCTCTCCCCTGTGTATGTAAGGAAACGACAAGCTCGAAGTCATGACACTCGGTGAACCCCGCTAATGCCGCGGCTTCCGGTTCAGATAGCGGAGCTTCGCCGCCATAATCACGCTCGCCTGGTCCTTCCTGTTCTCTTCGCAGCTTCTCTTCTTCCCAATGGGCAGGGAATTGGTCATTGAGGTCTACGCCGCGGATATTCGCCTTCCAATTTATAAACGATAAGGAGCCTTTATTCCATGCCAACAATGCTTCACGATGTGGATGTTCTTCGGGCAGTCCATGCAATACCAGCTCAACCCCGTCAGGATTGACCATAGGCACGACCCATAAGGCATACTCTGACAAAATACGTCTAACATTACGCCCCTGCCATGCCGTCCCTCTTGCATAAGCACATGCCAGATCTTCAACAAATTGCATCAGCAAGGGGGCTGTTATCCATTCATTCGCATGCATAGCTGCATTGAAATGGATTTCCTTCGTACCGTGCCCGATACGCAGCGTATGAATGTCCCTCCCCATCGCACTTTGGCCAATACACGCCATTTGCAAAAATGGATATATTTTGCCTAAACGATTCAGCTCCTGTACCAATGTCTGATAGCCATATCCTAACACACAACCACCTGCCTTTTACTTCTTTCGTATGGCTAATCTTATGATTAGATTGCTTGACCCATGCGGTATCTCAGTTCCACGAGATGAAATAAAAATAGACCCGAAAGGGTCTATTTGCATCACTTAAATAATACTCGGCACTTGCCACACGACAGGCATGAAGGCAATATAATCCTTGAGCCAATTCTCCGCAATCTGCCGAAACACAGTTGGCGTACCACTGCAGAAAAACTGATGAATCGGTATTTCATTGGATTTCGTTTGCATGCCTCTCTGAGAAAGGATTGTACTTATGTCTCTGGCTGTCTCTTCGGCCGAAGAAATTAATGTCACTTCAGGCCCCATAACTTGTGAAATGGATTCCATCAGAAACGGGTAATGGGTACATCCCAGAATTAAGCAATCAATCGGCTTATCTTTCAAGGGACTCAGGGATTGCTCCACGATGGAATGCGTACGATCACTACTAAAAAGTCCTCTCTCAACAAATGGAGCTAGTAACGGACATGCCTCACTATATACATGAATATCTGGCGAAATCTGCCTCAGCGCGGTTTCATACGCTTGGCTGCGAATCGTTCCATCCGTGCCAATGACACCGATCCTACCGCTTCGAGTCATTTTGATTGCTGCTCTAGCTCCTGGTGAAATCACGCCTACGACAGGAATCGAGACGCGCGCGCGTATGTCTTCAATCGCGACAGCAGTCGCCGTATTACAGGCAATCACAATCATTTTGGGATTAAACTGAAGTAAGTAGTCTACAATTTGACGAGTAAAGTGACGAACTTCACTAGCAGGTCGGGGGCCGTAGGGGCTCCTGGCTGTATCTCCAAAATAAATGACCTTTTCATGCGGCAGCTGTTTCATAACTTCTTTTACAACAGTTAACCCTCCGACTCCGGAGTCCAGTACGGCTATCGCTTGCTGCACACATATCCGCTTCCTTTGCCGGTTGATGAATTGATATAAACCACATGGTTAGGATATGTGCGGCCAAGCTTAAAGGTACCAAGAGTACTACACAGATTTAGACCTAATCTTCTTTACTTTTTCGGCTGAAGCTCGGTTACAAGTCCGAATTCATACCCTCTCTTTTTGATTTCTTTACAAATACGATCCAGCGCCTGCATGTTCTCAACCGACCCTTGATGCATCAGAATCACATTGCCGTCATGCAAATTATTCATAATATCGTTGTAGGGATCCTCAGCTCCATTCGCTCTAGGCTCCCAATCACGCATGGCTGTAGACCAGAACACAGACGTATAGCCCATTTCAGAAACAAGACTTAAATTATGAGCATTATAGTGCCCATAAGGGAAACGGAAATAGTTCCCGACCTCTTTACCAGTGATTTGCTTATACACGACTTCAAAATCCTTAATTTCCTTGCGGATCTGATCATCCGTCAAATCATTAAAATCAGTATGTGTCATCGTATGGTTCGCAACATAATGACCGTCTGCCACAATTCTTTTCAAATAATCCGGGTTCTTCTTGATGTTGTTTCCTGTGATAAAAAAGTTCGCTTTCACATTGTTCTCTTTGAGTGATTTCAGCATGAGATCAACCTCAATGAGCGGTCCTCCTGCATCAATCGTTAAATAGACTTTTTTCCCGGTCCCAACCCAGACTGCTTTCTGGTCACTGGTAAAGGATTTGGTTTCATGCGGAAAATCAGGAACTTGCCCTGTTTTTTTCTTCATATAGTACCAAGAATACGGAGTCCGATCTGCGGGTAAAGGTTTCGTTTTAGCAGGTTCAGGTGTGGCTTTAGGTGTCGCACTAGGCGTCGGTGTAGCTGGTGATGCACTTGGTACTGTCGTTGTCTGAGGTATTGGTGTTGGTGCCGTTGTCGGCGATGGTTTAACCGTTTGCGTAGGAGATGGTGTTGGCGAAAATCTAGGGGAAATAACTGGACTGGCTTTGGCAGCCGCTTCCGTGCCGACAGGGGCAGTTAGGCTTATATCTGCACAACCGACCAACGAAACACTCAATATGATCAGCAGTGCAGCTTTATGGGTATGTTTAATCATGAGATACACCTCGAGATAGAAATGGATTCTTCATCCATCTTATTCGACAGTGAATGACAATTTACCTGCCTAACGATTGATTTTGGGAGTTATTTTGTAGCGCGATAAGTCAAGTATTGTAGAACAGTAAGTAGGATAAACGCTGTTCCAGCCAGCATCGGAATTGTAATAAATCCAAGCCAGTTTAAATAATCGGTATCACAAGCAATGGGACCGCAACCTGTACCCGTTTCTTTGAAAACACCCATTTGTAATAAAACATGATAGATGGAGATGCAAGCTCCCCAAATCGTTAACGGCAACACGTAGATGGTTATTTTGTAATCTCTACGAACGGCTGCAATGCCTAGAATGACGACCAATGGATACATAAGAATTCGCTGATACCAGCAAAGTTTACAGGGTGCAAAATGCAAAATTTCCGAAAAATATAAGCTTCCTAGCGTCGCAATTAAGGCAACTAGCCATGAGATATGCATGCCGTTGTCTCTCAGCCATTTTTTTAACATGATGAAATCGTCCCCTTTCTACTCCCCTATTATAAAAAAATAGAAGTAAGAAGTCACGGGATTGATTCTCGCGACCTACCAAATTCGCAATTTACTTACGAATCATATAAGATGTTCACATTCTACTCAGGTAATTAGTACCAATAAGTGCTATAAACGTTTCTATTTTGAGCCAATTCAATTACAATTAACATATGGAGGGATTCCTATGATGAAGCAATTTGAAGGATTCGGTAAATTTTTGGAGAGCTTACGTGGAAAGATGTCCTTACGTGAAGCAGCGAACAAGAGTGGCCTGTCCCATGCCTATATTCGAGATTTAGAATTAGAGCGTAACCGTTCGACGAATGAAAAGATTAAACCATCCCCTGTCACGTTAAAAAAACTGTCGGATGCCTATAAGTTTTCGTATACAGATCTCATGGAAAAAGCTGGATATCTCGAAAAAGTTAACCAAGATAGTCAATCGACACCGTTAACTCTGCCCCTAGAAGACATCCTTTTTATAGAAATTGGATCTACCGAAATGACGTATCATACTCGGATCGGTAATCGCACGATACCCATGCAATCACTCTTAGATTTCAGTCTATTCTTAGACCAATTAGAAGATCAAGGGTTTAAGAAAATGGATACGGATCTATTCGTCAATTTGTCTCACGTTAAGAAATATGATGCACAAGCAGGTAAACTTTATTTCGATCCATTAGGTGTGAGCCTGAGCGTAACGATTGCTGCCCTGCGCCAGAAGAAATACCATGATCTTATTCTACGCAGTGTCGCCTATCATGCAGGGAACGATCTGGAATATCAATTTGATAAAAGTACGATAAATGACTCTCTACTCGCCTCACTTCAACGACAAAATTAAGCATTTTACAAAAAAGGAGAAAATTTCAGGGAAATCTGAAACTTATTCTCCTTTCTTTTCGTCTTATTAGTTGACAGTGTGGACTTGATTAGCGTTAGAGAGGATAGATGCCTAAGCATGGCTGTTCAACAAACAACCGCCCAGACTACCTTGCAAGCCCGCGCAAAGCGCAAACGTTCTACAGGAATACGCTTTTTGTCGTATACAGTCCTTACGATCACCATTCTAGCAATCTTAGGATTAAGTTGGTTTTTCCTGACTGCTTCGGGGTCGAGCTTGCGTTTCATGATGGCGGATACCATCATCACCACTCAGCATCGGGATTGGGCCAAATATTTAATTGGCACATCCGAGTTGCAGAAACGTGTAGCCGCGTATACGAAAAGCTTTGACGAAATGGGTACCGAGAAGGATTTAGGACTTGTCGAACTCGCACCTGTGCCGTCCTACACACCTACCGAAGTCGTAGCTCCAGTAAAAAAAGATTTAGTAACTATCGAGAATATTTCGGGTCCCAATTTCAAAGGTAAGCTTGTAACCATTTCAGACCCTACCAAGCTTCGCATAGCAGTACCAGAGAAAGCAGGTAAAGGGGAAAAAGTGTCCTCAATGGTCAAACGTACCGGAGCGATCCTCGGTGTGAATGGCGGTGGATTTATTGACCCGAACTGGGAAGGCAATGGCTTTCAACCCGAAGGAGTTGTCATCTCCGGAGGCAAAATCTTCTACAATGACAAAGGTATGAACGGTACCGTACAGATCGTAGGGATCGATAAGCAAGGCCGAATGATTTCAGGAAAATACAAAGTATCTGAACTGCTTGAAATGGGTGTTCAAGAAGCCGTCTCCTTCAGTCCTCGTTTCATCGTGAACGGTGTTGGCCAAGTCAAAAGTCAAGCAGATGGCTGGGGCATCGCACCGCGAACGTGCATGGCTCAAACGAAGGACGGAGCGATTCTATTCGCCATCATTGATGGCAGACAAACGCACAGTATTGGTGCAACGCTCTATGATGTGCAGGAAATTTTCTTAGCGCATGGTGCAATTACCGCGGCGAACCTGGATGGTGGCGCATCAACCGTGCTGGTCCACAATAATGCTATTATTAATAAACCTTCAAGTGAATACGGTGAACGCTATCTCCCTACCGCATGGTTGCTTTTCGATCATCCTGAGACCGCTGATATTAAGAATGTTTGGGAAGGACTCGATATTAGTAAAATTGATCCTTCCAAATGGTAAACAAAGAAGCAGAGTACTCCTCGAAGGAGCGCTCTGCTTCTTTGTTTATCATTCTATCGGCCTACGATGACCAAATCTTCTGCGGCTTCCGATGCTGCGATCTCGTCTTGAATATCATCCTCAGATTGCGAATCTTTCCAAGAGCGAACGGTCTCGACAACACTTGCTGCTGTGTCCTTGGCTTTACCAACGAGATCCGCAGTTGTCGTACTCACTGTTTTTGCAGCTGCTTGCGTTTTTTGACTAACTGTAGTGGCCAGTTGCACGGTTTTGTCGCTAACCACAGTAGCTCCTTCTGCAATATCACTTCGTAGCTCACGACCTGATTTCGGTGCGAACAGCAGCGCTGCTGCAGCCCCAACTAAACCGCCTACGACTGCACCGATGAGAAGATCTTTACCTTTTTTTCCATTGGACATGTGATATCCACTCCTTAATGATCTGATTTCGCACTCCGCTGCGCCTGCCATCTCTGCCATAGCTCATACCCTGTCGTTGCCCATTCCATGATGTCGTGAATACGATTCTGATGCGTATGTACGACCTTTTCCGCACCTAGTAAGGAATCATTCATCATGCGTGAGGCTTTGCGCAGCGTCGAAGCAACTTCGCCGACAGCTTTCCCTGCCTTTTCAACCGATTGAATACTTGGCTCTAAAGCAAGGACTTGCAAATGTACCTCTTCCGTAAGCTGCCCTAATTGCGTCATTAGATTCTCCGCATGCTCTGTCGTATGGACAATTTGCTGCTTAACTTCAATAACCGTATCCCCTAACAAGCGAAGCGTTCGCGTAGCCGTATTAAACATGCGAACGGTAAAGACAATGAGCACTAAACAAGCAACTGCCAAGCTGACGATACTGATCTCACTCCATGTCATGTAGGTCACCTCCTATGAGCTGAAAGCTGTGAGGGCTGATGAGGCTTCTAGACGAATGCCTATGAATTACTACAGTATAGGTAGGTAGGGCTTGTTTTGACACAAACGGATTGGAAAAATTTCAGGAACCTGTCATAATAAATAACAAAAACGTGGTATTTGAGTTGGGAGAATCGACAAATGAACCGAGAACAAGGCTTACAAGAAATTGAACGCACACGCATCGTGGCAATCGTTCGGGGCGTTCAGGAGGCACACATACTATCTGTTGCTGAAGCACTTCATCAAGGTGGGATCACCGTTATGGAAGTAACGCTAAACACACCTGATGCGCTCACTATGATCTCTAACCTTCAAAAGCAATGGGGAGATCACATGTTCATTGGAGCAGGCACTGTGCTGGATCTGGAGGACGCCAAACAAGCTATTGCTGCCGGGGCAGCTTTCCTGGTCACTCCGAATTTGGATGAGGAGGTCATCCGCTGGTCGAAGCAAGAGGGCATCCCGATCTTCCCTGGTGCGATGACGCCGACCGAAGTTGTGAAAGCATGGAAAGCCGGTGCGACCGCCGTTAAAATATTTCCAAGTGCAAGCTTAGGCTTACCCTACATTAAGGAATTGATGGGGCCATTGGATCACATCCCAATGATGGCTGTCGGTGGCGTAACCGAAGGCAATATCAAGCAATTTTTGAGCATCGGCTGCTATGGACTAGGCATTGGTGGCTCCCTCATCAACCTGAAGGAAATCGAAGCCGGCAATTTCGGCTGGATCACGGAAAAGGCGGTTCAATTGCTCGCGGCGTCGCGTGCATGAGAAGGAGAAAAAGGAGTTCGCGAGTGATCGCGGCTCCGTTTTTTTTGCAGCTGCGTGGACTAATTAGCTCTGATAGGGGACATTATTGGGACAAATTTCCAAGTGACGGACTCAAATAGAACCTAAACTCTCGAAGTCTATCAACATAGGAGGTGAATCCATCGTTTATGAGAGACGATCAGTTCAGTGAAAATCAAATAGAGAGAAAAAGGAGTGCATTCCGTGTGAAATCAATAACTGGAAAAGTTTCTCGAGTTTTAGCTCTATTCATGTTCGTTTCTATTCTAGTACCTGTGATTGCGTATGGTGCAACGCTAGGCATCAAGTCGTACACATACGACAAGACGACAGGGAATGTTACAGCAACCGTTTATAGTGACGTTTATGACAATGTATCTGGAGCTGTCTATCTAAATATGTATGCTCCTAATAGTAGTCTGATAAAGAAGACCTACATGTCTGATTACACCAATATAACGACCGTAGGTGGAGTTACTTACTACAATTTCACGTTCAATACAGGTATAACAGCTAACGTATATGACGCCGTTTATTTAGAAGGTGAATATAATTCTACGGTTTCTAGCCGTGTATATGCGACGGATGCCAATCCTGATGTACCGGGATGCACGATTAACTGTGGCGGCGGTTATGGCGGGGGTGGAGGTTGGATACCACCAGTAACTGGGACTAGCATTAGTGTACCTAGTAACGGTGAAGTTAACGAGGATAGTCTGAAGACTGCGCTAGCTTCAAGTGCGAACGTTGAACTCAAACTATTCGGAGACATCGCCCTTATTCCAGCAGCTGCTTTAGTTGATGCTGTTGGCAAATCGGGCTCTATGATTACTGTAATGTCAGATAACGGAACTTATATGCTTCCTCTTTCTATCCTAGATTTGAATGCTTTGGCCAAATCGCTTGGTATTGCCGTGAAGGATTTGAAGATCAAAGTAGGTATTACAAAGCTTACCGGTGATTCCGCTACTGCGGTAACTACTGCTGCCGCTGCAATCGGTGCTAAAGCTATCACAGATGCCGTAGATTTTAATGTCATTGCTGTAGGTCCAGATGGCAAAACAACGGCTATTGATTTTGGAAAAACGTATGTCTCTCGCTCCCTTAACATTTCAAATGCTGTAGATTCCAAGATGGTTACTGGCGTTCTCTTCAACGAGACAACGAAGAAGCTAAGCTTTGTTCCTGCAATCTTCGATGTTAAAGATGGCAAAACAGTTGCCACACTGAAGCGTAACGACAATAGCATCTACACAGTAGTCGAAATGGACAAAATCTTTACAGATACTGTCTCCCACTGGTCTAAGGATGATGTAAGTCTCCTTGCCAATAAACTCGTGATTGATGGGATGACAGATACAACATTTGCTCCTGATCTAAATATTACACGTGCTGAATTTGCTGCTCTGGCTGTTCGTTCCTTAGGTTTAAACCTGGAAACTTCAACATCATCATTCAGCGATGTCCAAGCTTCCGATTGGTACGCTACGACCGTTGCAACTGCAGCTAAAGCAGGCATCATTGATGGATATGAAGACGGCTCATTTAAGCCAAATGCTCAGATCACTCGTGAAGAGCTTACCGCTATGATTGTACGCACTATGAACTATGCAGGACTGAAATCAGCGATTTCTGACTCGCAGCAACTCGCGTTGTTAAACAAATTCAGCGATTCTGACCACATCATTTGGGCACAAAAAGAAATGGCTACCGCTATCGACGCTGGGATTATCAATGGCTTGACGGAGACAACACTCGGCCCTAGCAACCAAGCGACTCGCGCAGAGGCCGCTGCTATGCTGAAACGATTCCTAAGTAAAGCTGGTTTCATTAATTAATCTTTACGTACGCCCATGTATGAGAAAACGGAGCTCGCGAGTAATCGCGGCTCCTTTTTTATTAAGGCATTTTCGTGGGCTGTTTAACTTTGATAGGCGGCAACTGCATTTTTATCTCCAACTTCGACGGATACGTCCTTCGTTTGACCATCGCGCGAAATTTTCACCTTCAAAGCATCCCCAACAGCAGCGGCTTGGACCGCTTTCGTTAGTTCCTCCGTATTCGCAATTCCTTTACCGTTCACTTCCGTAATGACATCAAACTGGCGAATTCCTGCTTTGAACGCTGGCGAACCTTGCTGTACTTCAGCAACGACCACTCCATTGGTGCTATTAATTTGCAAATCCTGCAGCATGTCATCCGTAATATTTTGCAACGCTACGCCAATGTAGGGTGCTGGATCTTTCGGAATAGTTTCATTGTTTTTCAATTTATCTACGACTGAGCTGATGGTGCTTGCCGGGATCGCAAAGCCCATTCCCTGTGCTTCGGCATTAACAGCCGTATTAATCCCAATGACTTCACCATTCAAATTCAACAGCGGCCCACCGGAGTTACCAGGGTTAATGGCCGTATCCGTTTGTAACAAATGCTTGTAATTACGTGTCCCCTGCTCATCATCAATGCTGATTTCACGTTCTTTAGCGCTTAATACGCCTGTTGTAACGGAATAATCGAAGTCATATGGATTCCCAATCGCAACAACCCACTCTCCTACTTCAGCTGCATTTGAATCCCCGATTTTCAGTGTTGGAAAAGCTTTGTCTCCTTGAATTTTGAGTACAGCCAAATCTAAATCATAGCTGCTGCCAAGTAGCGTTGCCTTAAATGGGGTATCATAACCTTGTACGTAAACATCGATTTCGTCTGCTCCGTCAATGACATGCTCATTCGTTAAGATATAGCCGCTATCTTCAAAAATGAAACCAGAACCGATCCCATTCTCAATCGTATCTCCACTTTGCGTTCCTTGCTGCTGCGAATTTCTTCGCGAGCCTGATGTGCTTGTTTGCTTGACTTTCGTTTCAATTTTGACGATGGCTGGACTCGACGCTTTCGTAATTTGGGAAATACTATTGGTTCCCAAATTGTTCAACGATGCCGTTTGAACACCAGCTGCAGCTGAGTTCGCTGCTGAAGCCGCGGTGGCGCTGGACTGCACAGTTTGCGTATCATAGCCAAAGAGGTTCAATTTGTCCGAAGTAAACATCAATCCACCAACGACAACCGCACCCGCCATAAAAGCTGCAAAAATTGGCTTTACTCTCGAGTTGCTTGGTTTACGCTCCACTTTTATATCATTCAAGTTCACGTTATTGTTCATATCTTGATTCATACGATTACCGCCTCTCGATTGCTATCATTGTGTTGTCTTGCTGATAGATCAAGTATAGAACGCTAACCTGAAGCGAGACTTAAACTGGGCTGATAGCTGTATGAATGTTAGCTGAAAGTATGCTGAAGAGTGTTGCACAGCTCCAGGTGACTATGGTGAGCACTGTAAGTCGATTTTTTCGACTTACGGTGCTCCAATTGACTATGGAGAGGCGTACAAGTCGATTTCTGACGTTACAGCATGGAATGGAGCTGTAGAGGTGGCGCTAGCGCCCAGCGCGCACAAAAAAAGAAGTTAAGCAGACTGTCTGCTTAACTTCTTTTTCGAAGCTATTTATTTTGACGTATGATATACACACATTTATTAGCACCTTTGGCGAGACACTCTGTACGTTCTACTTGGGCATCGAGCAAATTACGGAACAGCGCTAACTCACACTGGCATGCCTGCTGAAAGGTGTTGGCCACCTTCGCAATGGGGCAGTTATGCTCATTAAAGATATAAGCATCATCACCTTGCGGGGACCAGTCAACCATGTAGCCATTCTCATTCTGAATGTGCGCTAATTCAGCCACACGATCTTCTAAGCTCTTGGCTTGCATCCTTGACTGATAGCGAGCTTCGAGCTTCCCCTGTCTACCTTCAAAGAGCCGTTCGATTTTATCTTGACCTTCGTCTTCTAACAACTCGTCTAATAAATCCAAAGTTAACTGCGAATATTTCTTGGGAAATAATTCGTCAGCCTGAGGCGCTAAGGTATACACACTTGTAGGACGTCCCATAGCTTGCCTTACGAGCTTAGCCTCGAGCAAATCATCCTTCTCCATCGAATGAATATGTCGTCTAACGGCCATCTCTGTGATGCCAAGTTGTTTAGCCATATCTTGTACACTTAACGGTCCCTGCGTTTTGAGCATAGAAAGAATCACTTTACGCGTCGATGTTTCTAGTATTTGATTCACGCTCTCACCTGCCCTCGGAACTCGTTTAGGTCTCATTTTACAGCATCACAGGCAATAAGTAAATTATGAAACACTTATGTATGTTATGCCAATTCACTTTTGATAAATGCGCGAACGGATGCCGCGAATTCCTCAAAAGCCGCTGGGAGTTTCGGTATTAATGGATGCAAGTCTTGGCGAGGCCATTCTACAAAGTCCTGTACTAGCGGCTTGCGCAGCTTCACTAATTGCAGCAACGTCTCCGTCAAAGACTCTGAATAAGCCCCTTCTCCATGTACGATTTCTACGATGTCTTCATAGCTGCTTGCATCTCTTAATATAAAAGCATCAATGAGCAAGCTCCCAATATCCGTCACGGTTTCGATCGCCAAATGAAGTACTCGTTCTTGCGAAAGCTGCCAAGTCAGATCCTGCTTACCTTGTGTCCATTGCGCCTCTAATTGCTGACTCGCCTCAGCGAGTACCGACAGAAACTGAATGCGCCCATCAATTTGTTCATGATTAATAAAATACATGGTCTATCTCCGTCCTCTTTTTCGCCATTTCGTCCATACCAACATCGCAAAAAAAGTGATAATAACCAAAAATATGAGCAAAACCGCCTGCATCAAATATTCATAACTCACGTTCATTCACCCTCTTGATTGATCTCTTTACATGCTATCAACAGTTTATCTCGGGTAGGTGAGAGCGTCAAGCTAATCGGGCTTTCATTCCTATAACCATTGTCCTCCTATGGGGATCATGTTACAGTGAAACGAGAGAAAAAAGGAGAATTTGCATGATGTTATCTAAGCCCAAGCTGTCAGAAATCGACATCGTACGCGCGCTTGCCATCTTTGCTGTCGTACTTATTCATGGTACCTCTAGCGCCACTCAACTTCCTGTTGGGACAGGCTCCCAGGCTTTCTTTTTCATCCTGAACAAAGCTAGTTTGTTTACGGTTCCTTTGTTTATCTGGATTAGCGGTCTCGTCTTGTTTTATTCGTATTATGACCGTTGGGAGCCCAAGATGGCACGTGTTTTTTGGACAAAAAGACTGCACAAGATATTAATTCCTTATATCATTTGGTCCATATTCTATTATTTGTATAACCAAATCATGTTTCATGGCACGATAGATGTTGATGCGTTTCATCTATTTAAATTGCTCC
This sequence comes from Paenibacillus sp. 2RAB27, assembly GCF_052115445.1. Classification (NCBI taxonomy): domain Bacteria; kingdom Bacillati; phylum Bacillota; class Bacilli; order Caryophanales; family Paenibacillaceae; genus Paenibacillus; species Paenibacillus sp. 2RAB27. Next base: position 239,486 of record NZ_JBFRGR010000004.1, on the reverse strand, counting down.
TCTCGGGCAATGCGAGCTATCATCTCTATTACATCGTCATTATCGTTCAGTTCTATGCGCTGTTCCCCTTGATGATTGCTGCGATCAAACGTTACGCGTGGCTGCGTCGCGGCCTGATTCCTCTAGGTATCGGCATTCAAGCGGCATCCTATACCTTTCATCATTGGGTAATCCCGCTGCCTGAGTATGCGACGTTATGCTTAAGCTATACGGCTACTTTCTGTTTCGGTGCCTTCATGGGCATCTATTATCCAACGTTAGTGACTTGGGCGATTCGTTACAAAAGGTGGATAGGGATCGCCGTCTATGTAGCTGGTGGCGCTTATGTCGGCATGCTCCTGCTTCAGCAATATGGTCTCGCTATGATCGAAAATACGTGGTTCGAGCTAGCTCTGCTCGCTTATTGCCTGACCATCCCACTCGTCTGTGTGCCGTGGGCGCGCAACCAGATAGGGCGCGGCTCACGCTTCAGCGCCTTCTTATCTGCCTTAGGCGCAGCCTCCTTCGGCATCTATCTCGTGCATCCCGCGATTCTCACCCTGTGGGATCGCGTTACGCCAGAGCCAGAGCCAGCGCCTGGGCGCCTTTGGCTCTATGATGTGCACACCGCAGCAGCCGTACTTATCGGGCTGCTGGGTGCTTTACTGCTCACGCGCGGCTACGCTCGCGCAGTACAAAAAGGTTCCGCTCGCAGATGAGCGGAACCTTTCTATTTCATGCGCGCTAGCCAGGCCCAGCGCCGCTGCTGTCTGCGGCTGTAGCGAGGCAAGCCGCGGTAAATGTCCAGCGCCTCGCGATACGCGCGCTTGGCGTCTTCCTGGCGGCCGAGCTGCTGGTACAGCTGGCCGAGTCGGTAGTAAGCCTCGACCGAGGAAGAGTGCAGGTCGCGGAATTGTTCAATAAACTGCGCCGCACGCTTCGGCGCAAGGGGAGCCAAAGCCTCGCCGAGGCGCAGATAGGCTTCGCCATATTTTACACGAGGATTGAGTTCGATCGCTTTCAGCATAAAGGATTCACCCTCGTCTATTCGGCCAAGTTTCAGAAGACATAGTCCAATTTCATAATGAACGTCGGCAGATTCCTGCATGATTGGTAGTGTTTGTTCCAAATAAGGCAGCGCTTCTTGATATTTTTTGCGTTCAATCAGAATGCGCGCCAAGTCCAGCTTCGCTGACGTATTGTGCGGGTTCGCATGAAGATCAATTCGCAGACGTGATGCTCTTCGATTCAACTGAAACGGTCTCCAAATATTCGGCAGGATGCCAACGTATCTTCTGTCCAACACATACAGAATGACAAGTAAAATAAGTAACGCTAGAAACGGATTACCAACGATCCGCCAGAGCAATCCAAATAATAGTATTTTGATAAGCATGGTGTACTCCCCCTTTTCAACTTCCTTATACTACCATATTATGCTGATTATGTTTACCCCTTCCGTAAGAAAAAAAGGGCGTAAAGGGAAGGAGTTTCTACCATTCGAGATTTTTCGCCAGCAGTGCTATACTAGAAAGAAAAAAGGGAGCTTTGACATGAAAGATTCGCATAAGGCTATATGGCTGAAGAGAAAGAAACTAGGCCGCTCTAGATATTTAATTATGTTCGGGATTGTACCTTGGGGTATCTGCGCTGCAATCCTCACGACCTTACTTGAATATATTAGCTTTCAATCCATTAATTCCGCTTGGATTCCTATTCGATTAATCGTATTCGCATTCATCGGCTTTTTCGTTGCAAATGGACGCTGGGTTGCGATGGAACACCGCTTTGAGCCACCTGCTCCTAGACGACCGTAAGGTCGTTTTTTTGTTTATCAAACACTTGGTGTAAACCAAATTTCACGGAAATCAATCCAGCCTAAATCGTTGATTGTTACCCCTTTAATCGAGTCATGATACGTCGTTTGTTGGGAGCGATGAAGGACGAAAAGAAACGATTTCTCCTCCTGAAGCTCGGCAATCAATTGATGTAAGCCACAAATACGCTCATCTAGGCTCGGATTACTCAGAATCCCCTCCATATTCGAATCCACCCACGCCAGCCGTTCTTCATTCAAATGTGCGCGCACATAGCTATTGCTTTGTTTCAATGTTTGGATGATATGAAGGTCATAATTGCTTTCCATGCAAATGTGATAAAAAATAAGATCGGCTTCGTCAATGGTGTCCATCTTTGTCATGTCGGACTCACTCCGAATCGTGATCTCGATGGGAATCCCAATCTGCGCACACTGCCGGCAAATCCACATGGCATCCTCATTGTTATTCCGATAGACATACATATGTAACGTCTCGCCGTTGTAGCCCATTTCATTTAGCAAACGCTTGGCTTCTTCAAAATCCGTCCTAGACCTCACTAGCGGCTCCATTGTCGGAATAAAACTGCTTGCGGGCGCTTCTCGAAAACCACCCAGCTCACCAATCATACGCTCACGATCTATGACCAAATCCACCGCTTTACGAAAGTTAGGATGGTACTGCGGCCCTCTTTTATTGCGATTAAACGTTAGTAAACTGCACCCCATTATGGTTTGTTCAATTTGATGCCATTCTGAATCTTTATCAATGGCGCCTACCGGCTTACTCGAATTCGATTGGCCACGATACACTTGGATCTTATCATAGCTTGGTGTTGATTCCTGCAGATCCGAAGGCAGCAGCCAGAATTCGATGAGATCCATATGCGGCCTCACACCGAAATAACTATCAAACGCTCGCAGCTTGCAAATGTAATCATCGTTTCTCTCCAGCCTGAACGGCCCCGTCCCAATGGGCATTCGCCCAAAAATTGATTCATTATCCCGGCATATTTCCTCGGGAACAATCGCCATCGAGGTATGAGCCAGCTGTTGAAGAAACAGCACATTCGGCTGGCTTAATTCAATAGCAATCGAACTTCGATTCAGTACTGTAATCGTCTCAATGCTTTCGGTCATCCAACCTTGCGTGGCAGCCTGACCAAGCTTCTTTAATCGCGACAAAGAGTAACTTACATCATACGCTGTCATCTCTCTGCCATGATGGAACAGCACGCCTTTTCGCAAATAAAACGTATAATACAAGCCATTCTCACTAATTTCCCAATAATGAGCCAAGTGCGGCTCGATCACCCTTGTCTGTGGATTATAACGTATGAGGGTATCGAAAATTTGACTCACTAGATGAAAATCAAACGCAAAAAAGGTGTGAGCAGGATCCAGCGTCACCAACCATTTGTAAACAGGCACGCGTAATGTATCCTTAAACCGCTCCTCATGCTCAACCGTACGATAGCCAAAAAAGCTGAACAACCACTCGATAAAGGAGTCCTGAAGTGCCTCTCCCTTGCCTAGTTGATGAATCAGCTCAATCGTGCCTAAATAATCGCCTCGATTGGCAAGCGCCATCGCTTGATTCGAGATCATGTCTTCCGATGAGACCAAAAAAGTAAGCTCTGAGATGTTCCCTCTCCCCCGGCCAGGTTTCCAGGAAATCCAATTCTGATCACTCATCTTTTTCAATAAAATCTTTACATTCCGTGTCGAGCAATATAATCTGTCCGCTAATTCTTCTAATGTAATGGGCTGCGGTTTATGCTCAACACCATGCTCAAAACCCGCACGTAGCTCCAGAAAATGAGTAAGTAGCTGCATCTTCAACGTCCTTTCTAAAAGGGGAAATCATTGAAGTGAATTATACTCTTTTTGTTCCCCTTATTCTAGCGTAAACTAAACGTATCAGGAAAAGAAAGGAAAGTGAACCTCAAATGCAACCAACAGACCTCTATGTTTCAGAGAAATTAATGGAGTGGCAACAGCAAGATTTGGAAAGCCAGTCCCGCGAGCATTGGAAATGGCAATCCGTTAAAAAAAGAAAAGTCTACGTCCTTCTAACTAGCTTATTCTTCTGGAATTAATTCGATTACGTATGGAAACCACCACGACAATCAGAATGAGCGCACACAGAATACCAACTCCGTCGACGACTACATCGATGCCGTGCCCCGTTCGGTCCTTCACGAACGATTGATGCCACTCATCTGTCATTGCGTACAGCAATGAGATTAGGAAGGAGCTGATCAAAGCTATGTTCATTCTGACAGGTTTTGCAAGTAAAGCTATTGACCAAAGCAGGGCAAGCACAGCGTATTCGCTAACGTGCCCTGCTTTTCTTATGAAGAATTCAATCAAATTAATGGGATCTTGCCATGAAATCACTTGATGATCATAGGTAAACTTCACTTTGGGGATATGTTCTTTCAACTTTTCAGTGGAAAATTTCGATTCCAAGTATGGCTTCAAGCTCTGCTGCTGGTATGGCTCGGCAGATTTCATATAGATGAAAGCCATCCATAGAATGGCTGCCACTAGGAACACGTAGAATACCGTCTTCGATCGTGTTAACTTCGGCATAACGGCCCCTTTCTCTCTCTCACGGATTCATTTTTTTGCGAATACTGAATAGGGCAAAAAATTCAATAACCATTAAATTCACTGCGGATACACCATAAAACGCCATCCCAAACATCATCTGAAACTGATCTGTCGTGACAGACTTCCACCACAAAGCTGCAAGACCCGTCAGCACAATATTTAACGCCGTCGTGATCCAAAAGGAGAACCCTAAACGGTTCGTTTTTCGCATCAAAAGAACACCAATCACAAACGGCACTACGAAAGCGATACCCAAGTAAATCCAATACAATACTGCGTTTGACACTCTACGTCACTCCCAAACGTTCAACTAGTTTATATTACTAGGTTAGCATGAAATTACGGACGAAAACAACGTTCGACCCCCGTTTGCAACAGAATCGACATACAGCATCTAAGATGCACATAAGCTAGAAAAATCCTGAATGACAGGTATTGCCTGCCGCGATATATTCATGTATAATACAAAAAGTCGACGTTTGTAAGCGACATCACGGGGCCTTAGCTCAGCTGGGAGAGCGCATCGCTGGCAGCGATGAGGTCAGGGGTTCGATCCCCCTAGGCTCCATACGAACGAAATAAAAAGAACATGTCATCAGACATGTTCTTTTTTTCGTTCTTGAAGCCGTATGGGGGTGAGAACCCCTGAGGGGTTCGCCCGCGCGGACGAAGCGTAGCGGAGGAGCACGGCGTCTGAATCCACCGCTAAAAGTCCTCATCGAGTTCGCTTCGTCAGCTATTTAAATAAAGATTCGGACATCCCTTCTAGGGGGTGCCGTGCAAGTGGTGGCATCCCCCTAGGCTCCATATAGTACAGAAAACCGCTAGGCACTCCGATTGAAGTAATTCCACTTGTTTTATACAATTAAAGAAAGCACCGGTTACCGGTGCTACTTCATTATTTCAGATTGTAACCAACTAATTTGTTTCTACTCTAGATCCAAATCATATATCCTCAATGTTTTAGGATAAGAACTCTTTCTATCAATCCATAAATAGGCACAAATAATAAGAACATAAAATAATCCAAGAATAATAAAAAACCACTTTAATGGTGCTGCCATTTCGTTGCTAAGAACTGGGGCTAAAATTGAAACAGAACCAAAGAAGATTATCACTCCTAACCTAGAAGAGTTATTCAATGTTAGATTGAATCCACTAATACGAAATGATGTTGTTTTCTCGTTAAGATCATTTATTCTCCCACGATCAATAATACCTTTTGGAATTCCTTTAATGGTTCCTTTAATAAGAGGATACTTTTTTTGATCCGTATGAAGTAATTCTATTACAGCGCCGTCATTAGGGTCTAAATAATCGAAATTAAGATTAACTATATTTGAACAATCTACATCGATTTGAACAGATAATTTATTGATTCTGCGATTCTCTTTAATAATATTCGCTCTAAGAATTTGCGTGCCTTCAGAGAATTCAAGTCTAATCCTATCATCTTTAATAATGTCAATGCCATTAACTGTGGTAGTACCAGAATTCCAAAAAACTAAATGGCTTTTTGTAAGCCTGGGTATGCTAATCCCTTTATACAAAATATCTACGTCATCAGATAAAGACTTCCTTTTTCCGATAAGTCTAATAAAGCTTGTTTTATAAGAGAGTTGATTTTTAACACGCGTAAATTTATAGAATACTATGGAAAATATGATACTAAGCGCTCCTATGAAAGATCCAATCCAACCCTGATTAATAAAATCCATTGTTCCCATTTCAGTGATAATCCCCTTTTTATATTAATAAAATGAGATTATCACCTTTCACCCTAAATTGGAACATTTTTCCGAGTTATTACCCCACTGATTCTAAATCTCCAGCTATGTCGCTTTTCAACTATACCCTTAATAAGAATTAGGTAATTATGCATCATTTATGCAAAACGCTGAGGTACCGCATTATTATTAGGTTTTCATATTTTTGAACATTCGCGAAGTTTACTGTTGTTAACACGATTTTTATCCATATATACACTGATTATGCAAATAAAAAGGTACCCCTATTAGAGGTACTCAATCTACTAATAATTCTCTTTAATTGCTTTAGTAACAACATCATATGTAGCCACAACAGCTTCATCACTTAAATATTTTTCTATTAGTTCCTTCTTCGACGGAAGATGCTCGACACCAGCTATCGCTTGACTCCGTGCTCTGAACACCTCTTGAACGACCTCTGCTGCAACTTCGTAAAATGCTTTTGACATATATTTTCCACCCCCTTTATCCTACATTTTCCATCACAGGAGGAAGTTTGTAAACTATTATTTGGTCGAATTAAATTGATATTTGAGTGAATTTCCTCGTGACCATAGGTTTCGCCACTTAAACTCCACCACCACCATCATTCTCCGTGTGAATTCTTGTATTCCTGGATAGCAGCAAGAGTAGTCTCTTTAATATTCATTTTCTTAATACTATCTTGAACTGCCTCTTCAACTACTCTTTTATGTTCATCCGATCCTAAAAAATCTTGAATATAAGTACTAATTATTCTTTCAAGTTGTTCAGAAACCATTTTTTTATGTTTCAAGCTGTTAACATAAAATATTATGCTAACACTTAAGAGAACTGTCATGTCGTTAACATTCTCAATTACCGACTGAACCCACTTAATATTCAAGAAAGGAATAACCATAAAAAAAGAAACTGCTATAAAATACAAGAAATCTTTCAACCTACGAAATTTAAACGGATCATTCGATTGAGCAACATTGTAGTCCAACAAATCAATAAATGTGAATGTTAATGCTGAAAGTGCAAATCCCATTAAATAAGCTGTTGGTAAAACTAGGAGCTCAAAGTAATTTAAAAAGGATAAAATCAACAAACTAACTGCCATGTATTTTGTTATTTGTGCAAGATACAAAGTTGTCCCCCACTTTTTTTATTACCATTTTCATATATAGGACGAGGATTGTAAACATATCATTTCAGATAATTGAGTTTGATATTTGAGTGGTCACCATTTTTTTAGGGGCACTATTAATCAAAGCATAATTAATAGAGCCCTCAGACACCCCAAAAAGGCCAATTGAGTACTACATAACTGTAGTTCTGTTGCACTCGCTAAGAAAGCTCAAATTATTGCTGTTTCTAGCTTTGTTTCGTTTTCAGAAAATGAACGCATCAAATACTAGAACTGTGACGTACTCAAATGCTACTGGATCCGAAAAGTGACGCAAATATCCTGATTCAGGCTTTTTATTTCACCAGTTTTAGAAGATATTTTACCATAGAATAGTAATGTCAGAAATACGCTAGGAATAAACAAGCACCCCTTTGGAGCATCGGACATGTTCTTTTTTTCGTTCTTGGAGCCATTGTGGAGAGAACCCCTATAAGGTTCGCACGCGCGGAGGGAGCGGATGAATAAACTTCGAAGGAATACTTCAAGTTTAGAAGCACTGCGTCTGAATCCACCGCTAAAAGTCCTCTTCGAGTTGCTTCGTCAGCCATTTAAATCAGGATTCGGACATCCCTTGGTTGGGATGTAAATCAAAGGCATCCTCATCAGGCTCCATCAAATGCATTTTCATATCTCATTTCATTACCAAGATGACAATTCGGTAACATTCAGAATACCATAGAAAAAGACTGCCAAGGCAAATTCCCCCTGACAGTCGTTATTAGTTAATGAGCTTGATTGATTTTCTTTAGTTCGTCAATTGGATGCCCTGTTAATTCCGAAATGGACACCATGTCTATTCCTTTTTCAAGCATTTTAGTAGCTACTTCAAGTTTGCCTTTTAACTCTCCTTGTTTTTCCCCTTCTTCTCTCGCACCCTCAATAGACGAAGCTTCGTCATGCAAAGCCTTTTGTCTCATTTCATAAAGTCGCCGAAATTCAGCGTCTTGACTGAGAAATTTCAACACAGTCATTACTTTGCCAAGCTCAGGTTCCTGTATCTTTAGCACCTCCCAATTTTCTGTATTGTCACTTTTATGAAAAAGCAACCAATTTAATAATCCGCTGGAAGTTGTTGTCCTAATTTGATTCAGTTTGGAGAGTTCCAGAAAATGAATCTCCAGATCGTCCGTTAATGGGATGCCACTATAATCCTCCCGCAAATGAAAAACATTATGATAACGTTCATTAGGTACGATGGAGAAGTTAAGAATATTAATGGTGATGCACTTCTTTAGCTTCTTTTATGACTGTCCCTCTTCAAGCTGGCTCGCATAGTGCTTACTCCAATAATACAATGTACGCTACTCATTGTCATATCGGTTAAAAAGCTGCATTTCAATATTTATAAGTTTGCTTTCTACAGTTTTAGCTTGGATGTCCAAATATGGATTGCTTATCTTGAGGAGAATCTTTATCTGTGTATGGATTCATGAGTACGATTTCAGTAGGTGGTTTCTCATCAGGATTCGGACATCCCGTTCATACCATTTGGTTTATTGCCCTTGAGTATGTATCGTTATTTTGATAAAATAACGCTATATGCACGGAAGGAGAATGAATATGCCCACGATTCGACCGAGCTCGGACTTAAGAAATCATTACAACGAGATATCTGAAATTTGCCATAAATATGATGAACCTGTCTATATTACGAAGAATGGCCACGGTGATCTTGCTGTAATGAGTATTGAAACATACGAAAAGTTGGTTGGAAAATTCGAACTGTATCAGCTTCTGGATGAAGGTATGGATGCAATGAAAAAGCTGAAAGTACGTCCTTTTCATGAGGCAATAGCAGACATTCAGAAGGGAATTTCGGAGTGATTCCAAAATATCGTTTAGAAATCACTGAGCTGGCAGAAGCAGATCTACGAGACATCGCTGACTATATTGCCAACGAATTAATGGACCCGACGACTGCGAGAAAAATCATTGGCAGAATCGCTGAAGCCGCTTCTCAATTGGAGCAAATGCCTTTCAGAAACGGATTAGTCCACGATGAGAGATTAGCAGCGAGCGGCATTCGACATTTACTTGTGGACTCATACATCGTGTTCTATGTCATCTCGGAGAAAGAAGAAACCGTTACAATTATTCGGATTCTTTACGGGAAAAGGCACTGGAGCAGCTTGCTCTAAACTATTGGTAATGTAACCTCCTCACTCGGGAGAATGCATCGCTAGCAGCGATGTGGTCAGGGGTTCGCGCCTCTTGAAATTTGTGTTGTTCTGCACGTGTGCTATTTCAGTCCTAAACTGTCTCTTTCATAGTTCCTCTACAATAGTTTCAAAGCGATATATTTCTCTAAATCGTTTTGCCAGTCCTCTAATTCATCTTCAATATAGTCAGGGTCTTTTCCGTAATCAGATAAATATTTGTACACCTTTCCAACTTTCGTGAGTAGCGTCGTGCTTTCCTCCTCTAATATCCAATTTTTACCTCACTTAGGGCTAGATAACCCCCCAACTGTTGGTCTACTAAGCCTATAAGGCACTTTCTTGTAAGCTCATTTCTCTTTTCCCTTCTTTGTCGGTGTATAGGATTTTCCTTTATGTAAGGGTGAATTTTACAATCGAGCACTTGGCTCCAAAAATTAAAAGACAAATCAGCCATAACTCTGGTTGATTTGTCTTTTTATTCTCCCAACCTACAAATAATGCATCGTTACCTCACTTCGAACTAAAAATCTTGCATTAATACCCGTCTGCCCGATTCCCTTAGAAATGTAGTAAACCCCATATTGATTCTTATGTAGACCCTTATATATCCCCATGCGAGGCAATTTACCCGCGTCTTTTATTCTAAATAAAAATGGCAGATTAAATTGTTTGCCATGCAGATGTCCAGCCATTAAATAGTCGTATGACTTATTTAAATCTAGAACGATATTCGGATCGTGCGTAATAATGACTTTTGTTTTAGTTTGATCAACTTTTTGAAAGGATTTTTCTATATTGCTCTTGCCTGAATCAAAATCATCAATGCCAATTAGTTCGATTTGATCTAGATGCACCGTTTCATTTCTTAATACATGTAAGCCATACTTCCTTAATAGTTTGATTACATCCATGACATTTTTTTGCTGATAATCATGATTGCCGAGTACGCAATATATCGGTATTTGACCAATAGTCATAGCTCTTAGATACTTTTCTAATTTGAAGAGACTTTTACGTTGTTTGGTAAAATCACCCGTAATACAAATAAGGTTTGGTTTTTCATTATTGATAATTGTAGTTAGTTTTGTAGGACTTATTCTTAATCGTTCTACATGCAAGTCACTAATCTGTAGGATTTTTAAATTTAAATCCAGCGGATAGCTAATCCGTTCAATTTTTAGCCATTGTGTAGGTAAGATGAAAAGAATATAAACCAATAGGACTAGAATCACTATGTATACAAAGATCATTTCACCATTCTCCTCACATACAAGATTCATTTTGATGAAGTAATATGTATTCAAGGTAATCTGGAATATCCCTTTTTTTTATTTCACGAGCATAATCGGCTACTGGTTTCCGAGCATCCGTGATTAACAAGTCCTAGTTATGACTATAATTTAATTTAGTATATAATTAGGAGAGATTGAACTATGGATACGATTATTCTCTATTCCGTGTGGATCGTGACAGCAATTTTCTTAGTTATTTTCATAAGAAGAAAGAATTTATTAAGAGCGCAATTAAGTTTCATGTTCATGCAAGTCCCAACTTGGTTATTCGGTACATTAGTTGTTAAGGGAAGATTAATAGAATACCCTGTTGGTTTTCTTAGCGTTGTCTATAAAGCAAGTTTTACCTTTGAATACTTTGTTTTCCCAGCTATAAGTGCCATTTTCAACGTTCACTTCCCTCGTAATAAATCATGGCTGATTAAAACGATGTATACACTTAGTTTCCCATCCATCATGACAGTAGTCGAGGTTTTACTAGAAAAGAACACCGATTTAATAAAATACTTAAATTGGACATGGTATCTGAGTTTCATCACGATAACGATCACGTTATTATTATCCTATTGGTATTACCTATGGTTTTTTAAGAAAATGAAGAAAATGCACGCCGAAGAAGATCATTAACGTCGTCTTCATGAAGGAGATCGATTATGAATAAGCGTTATAACCTTGCATGTATGAGCTTAATCCTACTACTTGTACTACCTGCATGCTTCTGGTCCACAGATTCCGAACCTTCCTCCACGACATCGAGCAGCATTTCCCTGACTCCTATTTTCGAGCCAAATAACTTTGACCATCCCGTTGGACTTGAGCATCGCGTTAACTCACCACAACTCCTGTATATCGTAGAGCAGCCTGGTAGGATCCTCAGCGTGAACTTGGATAAGCCGAAGGAAAAGCCCGCACTTATGCTCGATATTACGGGTCGCGTCAATGATAGTGGAAACGAACAAGGCTTGCTAGGACTAGCCTTCCATCCGAAGGATCCAACGTTGGCCTATATGAACTACACGACGGAGACCCATACAATCATCGCTCGCTACAACACGCTTCCTAACAATCCCTCTTTACTGGATCCAAACAGTGAGCAAGTGCTCCTTACCATTAAGCAGCCCTACCCGAATCACAATGGCGGGCAACTTGCTTTCGGTCCAGATGGTTATTTGTACATAGCGACGGGAGACGGTGGCAGCAGCGGGGATCCTCAGAATAATAGTCAAAACCTTCAGTCCCTGCTAGGCAAAATACTTCGTATCGACGTCGACAAGCCAGCCAATGGGCTTCTTTATGCAATTCCAGCTGACAATCCTTTTATTGGCAAAGGGGCAAAGGAAATCTATGCCTACGGACTGCGGAATCCATGGCGATTCAGTTTCGATACCGTAACAGGAAAGCTTTGGGCAGCCGATGTTGGCCAGAATCGATTCGAAGAAATTAATCTCATTGAAAAAGGTAAAAACTATGGGTGGCATATTCAAGAAGGATTTGAATGCTACGAACCAAAAGAAGGTTGCAATAAGACTGGCTTAGAGCAACCGCTGTTTACCTATGGTCGTGATCAAGGCGTATCCATTACCGGAGGTTATGTGTATAGGGGCACGAAACTCCCCGAGCTTATCGGCTGGTACGTGTACGCAGATTATGGTACGGGGAACATTTGGGCATTATCTCAACAAAGTGACGGAACAATCAAGAACCGAATTTTACTAGCATCCGGTTTGAATATTGCTTCCTTCGGTACGGACGCGGCAGGCGAGCTTTACCTGTCCACACAAGATGGAAAGATCATGAAAATCGTTTAATTATAGCCGATCAAAATTTAAATCTTGAAGTCTCCCAAAGCTTATCGAGAAGAAGGATAGGCACAATGCCCATCCTCCATCCAAATGCTCAACTCAGAAACCCCCATGAGATCATGAGGGTTTTAGTCAACCCTTCGTGTGCATTTTAGGTTGTTAGGTCTCTGTCATAATACCTCCATTTACATGGAGAACTTGACCTGTAACGAAAGAGGAGTCATCCGAAGCTAAATAAATGTAGGTAGGAGCCAATTCGAACGGTTGACCAGCTCGCTTCATTGGCGTTTCTAGTCCAAAGGTTTTCACATATTCAGCTGAATAGCTAGATACGATTAATGGTGTCCAGATGGGACCTGGTGCCACTGCGTTTACCCGAATTCCACGCTCTACTAGTTGAAGGGACAAAGAGCGCGTAAAGGATACCACAGCTCCTTTCGTTGATGAATAATCAACCAGTAATGGTGCTCCAGCATAGGCAGTAACAGAGGCTGTACTAATGATCGCGCTTCCGGGGTGCAGGTAAGGAAGTGCTGCTTTTGTCAAATTAAAGTGAGGGAAAATATTGGTACGATACGTATCTTCCAACTGTTCGTTCGTGATGTCCATAATGCTTTTCTGAGGGAATTGGACACCTTGATTTAATACTAATACGTTGATTTTCCCATAACACTCCAAGGTTTTTTGGACTATTTCCATAGAGAAGTCCGGATGGCGAAGATCGCCTTCGATCAACAAACAACGACCACCGTATTGCTCTACCATCTGCTTGGTCGCGACTGCGTCTTCACGTTCGTACAGATAGACAATAGCTACGTCTGCACCCTCTTTGGCAAATCCAATCGCTACCGCACGTCCAATACCACTGTCCCCACCTGTAATAATGGCAACTTTGCCTGACAATTTCTCACTCCCCTTGTATGCGGGGTTATCCGATATGGGAATAGGGTTCATTATATATTCCAGCCCAGGCTGTTGGTCTTGATGCTGGGGTGGGAACGTAATGGGTACCTGCTTGCATTTCGTTTCTTGGCTGTAGTAAGGGTAGATCGGAATCATTGGTGGACCTCCATTTTCGTATGTTGATCCATGATATTCACCTAGTCGATGAATGGTCCCTTACTCTCTGCATCGCCATTCCATGTTCTTCGCGCATATCGTCTACGCCAATACTCGTATCCTTTTCAACGTCATTACTACTTCTATTAAAGCTCTCTAGCTCCGCACAATTGACGTACTTGAACCAAAATTCATAACGATATGTGTTTCAGATTCAAGATGGCTGAACATATGCGTTCCTAGAATACCGCAGTGCCCTTGGAGCCTCGGTAGTCCTCTGAGCATAAAGAAAAACCCCTCGAAATAGCTATTTTCTAAAAATAACACTCTCGTAACCTTCCAGCCACAGCTCAGAAGAGTCCTCCGCTAACCGGTAGTTGCCCGTCCCTGTTTGATAGATCACATTTTTCCAATCATGGATATCATCCTCATCTACCAGGCTATCGTCTTTCTTAATCCAATCTGGGCTTGGGAGCGCCGTATAATTTTCATACATATAACCCGGCTGTTCCACTGATATGTCACTTGTTCTAAGCAGAACATCGCCATGTTCCGTCACTGTGATCGCTGAATTATTTTGCCCATCTTCCGATACACTCGGATTCTGGGGATCAAGTATCCAATCATCCCCGTTCACAACGAATTTATAGAGATGCCTCCCCTTCGGAATCGGAAGTTCAAGCTCCCAGACATTCTCCCCCTCCGTTTTATACATAAAGTTCCTATCGCCATTCCAATTGTTAAAAGTCCCTGCAACCGCAACACTTTCTATCTGGTTATCCGTCGTAAACATGAACCGTACACCTTGTGAACCTTTTGTTGGAAAATGAGACATGGATGTGTATCTCCTTTTTGTGTGAAGGTTGTGATCACTTATTCCTCCTCACATGGTAGCTGTTATGGAATAACCTGCCAATGTCTGTTTCTACTCAGTTATGATGCGATTATGTTCCATTAATTCGTCCATCCTGCATATATTAATGACTTTGATACAAACTAAGATGTCTTGCCTAACCCAAACAAACTTGGAGGAGTGATGTTCATGCGCGAGGGATTGATTCCTACTGTTCTTGGAACTGTCGTTTCTGCATCTGGTGCTACTATGCTAAAAAGCAAGTATAAGCTTCTTGGTGTTGGTGTGCTTGGCTTCGGCGTTGCTCATGTGATTCTTGGAGCAATTGATTTGGTGGAACATCGTTAGGTTGGTAAGACTAAGAGGGAGGTCCTTAGGGACCTCCCTCTTTGCTTACTCCGCTTAGAACTCGATTGTTTACGTGCGTTTAATTAGGCTAACTTCGTTCCAAGCTGCTTTACTTTCTCCAACCACTGGACTCGTTTCTCTAGCGAAGATGACTTAACTGGTCCTATCTCGGTAAGACGTACAGGCGTAATCCCGCAGAATTGTAATATATTATTTTTCATAATTCGATAACCCGCATGCTTATAGATCCATCGACTGTACCAAGCTGGGGTATCCGTTGTCACAATGAGATGCGCTGATTTACCTACGAGCAGCTTATCCCAGAGTACAGACTTCTCCCGATATTTGAAAGCGAAGCCAGATAAGAAAATACGATCAACAAATCCTTTCAGCAACGCTGGCATCGCCCCCCACCAGGTTGGATAAACGAAGACTAGATGATCAGCCCAGCGGATGAGATCCTGCGCTTGCAGTAAATCCTCTTCGAGCTCTGTACGCTTACGATAACCAAACTGCAGATTCGGATCAAACGTTAAGGAATGAAGATCAATCCTCTGAATGTCAACCTTATTGTGTGAGACCCCTTCGATATACGCATTCGTTAGCGCTGCACAATAGCTTTGCGGGTCCGGATGTCCATTAATGACTAGAATATTCGATTTCAAGATGATTTCCTCCTTATTTGCGACTATAATCAGCATAGAATGAATGCGATTTGATTGGAATGATGAAACACGCAAACCAATTGCTGATTCACGCAAAGGAGGGATTTTCAACTTGAAAAGCCAAGGTGTTGCCATTTCTATGGTGTACCCCATTCTGAAAACAGTGGTACAAAAAGGCTTTGATTCGGAGCAATTTTGTAAGTATGCTTCCTTTGACGGCAGTCTTCTCCAGGATGTAGAGGCACGCATCTCAGGCGAGGAATTGGAGCGATTAACGATAGCCGCGGCCCATTATACGCAGGATACTCATTTCGGCTTACATCAAGGACAGATCATGGAATTCGCCGATATGGGCATCCTTGGCTATGTCATGATGCATTCCCAAACCGTTGGCGATGCGTTAGCAGCTTACCAACGATATAATGTGCTGCTATGCAGCGGATTCAATTTGGATTGGGACGTGGATGGCGAAGATGTACGGATATCCATGTTTCTACAGCATCCCGGACAGGGGCAGATGTCCCGTCATTGTATAGAAGATATGGCCAGCTCCTTATTCCGATTGATAGGGAGACTCAGTAACCGTGTAATCCCACTTCTGGAGGTCGCATTTCGGCACGAAGCAACGGTAGAATTAACTCCTTATCAACCCGTATTTGGACGAATCCCCCGCTTCGCTGCGAATAGCAATTACTTGCGTTTCAGTAAGGATGTATTGCATTACCCTGTCCTCTATTCCGATGCTAAGTTACTGAGCATATTTGAGAATATCGCACAAGAAACTAGACAGGAGCTGACGCAAGCTAGTCGACTCACTGAGCAAGTTATCCAGTGGATACGCACGTGTATGCCGTCCTATTTCCCATCCTTGCAGCAAACGGCAGATTTCCTCCAAATGAGCTCACGTACACTCCAACATAAATTGAAAGAAGAGAATACGACATATAACGATCTCTCTATTCAAGTACGTAAAGAATTAGCCATGGGCTACCTTCGCAAATGGGAGTTTTCCGTTGGGGACATCGCTTATGTGCTCCATTTTTCCGAACCTAGTGCCTTTCAAAATGCTTTTAAAAAATGGACTGGCTTAACGCCTGGACAATATCGAGCTACGATCCAAAGTGGACAAATGCGCGTGAATGGCTGAGGATGTTGCTCAATCAAATGATGGGGAACGACGCTGCTGGGGTTTGACTCTTGTGGCGTATTTCTTTTTATCCATTTACAAACCGACGGTCTGTTTATATAATGAGGTTATGGATTTATTTCCAAAAGACGGAGGATTGTGCCTATGAAGAATGAGGAACGTAGAGAAATCACCACACGAAAGCTCCTCGAAGCGACGAAAGCGCTGTTGAAGGAAAAAGGCTGCCACGCTATCACGATGAAAGACATCATGGATCAATCATCGCTTTCCAAAGGAGCAATCTTTCATTATGTGAAGAGTAAGGACGAAATTTATGCGATGGTGCTGCACGAGCGACTTGAAGAAACGAATACGAAATTCATGAAGGAGACGGAACACGCTGCCAAATCCTTTGAGGGACCAATGCAAAGCATCACTCATAATCTCATCGCGCTAGAAGATTCTCATGATATCACGAATAAAATACTCAAATACTTACTTGGCAAGGAAGATGATCCTACCGTTGCGGATGTGTTGCAGCATTTTTATGAGCGATCCGTTTCATTTGCTAAAAATTGGATCACAATTGGTCAACTCCACGGTGTCATTATGGATAACGTTAACCCGGACCAAACAGCTGAAATGTTCGTCCTGCTCTCCCTTGGATTACGTGTCCGTTCATCTTTTGCCTCGACAACCACTCAGATCTCCACTGAGGTGTCTACATTTATGTCCACCATTTTGAAAAACCAATCCAAATAAGTTCTCTAGGAGGTATTCGCATGGCACCTTTCATTGCCTTGATGTCATCTTTTCTACTTTTTTGCGGAATAGGTTCTCTCGGATGGTCTTATTTCGATGATTGGCACACCGCACTGCAAGGCGCAGTCGCTGTCATGTTTCTGCTTACAGCCTCCGCACATTGGGGTAAAAGACGTCTAGATCTGATTCGGATGGTCCCTCCTGCTTTCCCAAGACCCGCCTCGATCGTAACCATTACGGGCTACTTAGAAATCGCAGGTGCTATCGGGATACTGATTCCCGTTGTGTCACTGGCTGCCTCGATTGGTCTATTGCTTCTGCTGCTCGCTATGTTTCCCGCAAATGTACTTGCTGCTCGCAAGAAGTTGACCATTGGCGGCAAACCAGTGCCTCGATTGACAGTTCGGATCGTACTGCAACTCGTTTTTATCGCGGCTGTCGTGTTGGCATCACCTTGGTTTAGGAATTAGCTGGGATGAGATATCAGTTACGATGCGCATGAATTAAACAATATTTGTGATACAATACCTAATAAAAGGAGCTGCTAACATGCAAAAAATCTCTCCATTCTTATGGTTCGACGGCAATGCCGAAGAGGCAATGAACTTCTACACGTCCATTTTCAGCGATTCCCAAATTGAAAGTATCAATCGCTCTGGGCCTGAGGGAAGAGTTATATCAGGAACATTTGTGCTTGGTGGAGTGCGGTATATGGCGTTAAATGGCGGGCCTCATTATAAATTAACTCCTGCCTTTTCGCTATATGTCAACTGCGAGTCACAGGATGAGATCGACACCTTGTGGGAGAAACTGTCTGAAGGCGGCCAGCCTCAACGTTGCGGTTGGGTACAGGATAAATTCGGCCTGTCCTGGCAGATCATCCCGAGCACCCTAGGGGAACTACTCAATGCCGAAGATCGCGTGAAAGCGGCTCGTGTGATGAACGCGATGCTCGGCATGCAAAAGATTGATATCGCCGCGCTTAAGCAAGCTTACGAGGGATAAGTACGAAAAGAAGCAGCAACGGGGGCGAATTCGGCCCAGTTCGCTCGCTCTCCTCACTGTAACGATGAAAAACATCGTTACATCAGCGAATTGGACCAGTTTCGCTCACTCTCCTCACTGTAACGATGAAAAACATCGTTACAGCAGCGAATTGGACCAGTTTCGCTCGCTCTCTGCGCTGTAACGATGAAAAACATCATTACATCAGCGAATTGGACCAGTTTCGCTCGCTCTCCTCACTGTAACGATGAAAAACATCGTTACAGCAGCGCATTGGACCGGTTTCGCTCACTCTCCGCACTGTAACGATGAAAAACATCGTTACAGCGGCGCATGGCATGTCGGAATGCCCCAAAGATGCGAAAGAACACTTATTTTCAGCGAAAACGACTACTCATCGCCAAATGCGTGCGAAAAGGCAACCTTTTGCACCGAAACGCCACATAAATGAGCCCACGGGCAGAAATAGTTGCACATTTGCAACCATTTCTGCTCGTGGGCTCTTTCCCTTACAAAAGGTTGCACTTTCGCAATTTTGCATATTTACAGCTACTTTAGTCGCATCACGCACAAGGTGAAATGGAGAAATGTCATCCTTTATTATCGCACTTGTCACCAAAAGAGGGTCCCCCACCAGTACCATGGCTTCTAGGGGGCCCACTTTTTCTCATAACACGGACTATTTTCGGTGAGCTTCAAATCGGATCACGGCTTTATGTACACACGCACTTTCCAAGATCTTGACGGCCATCAATGGGAATTATTCTGGATGGATCCGAAAGCTGTGAATCAATTAGCATACAAGAGGTGGTGAGAGAATCTCACGCCTCTTTTTATACGTATTCCCTTATCCGCCTATTGCCCCTTCAATCGCCCAACATTGACCAAGCATATTCTTTGTTTTATACGGCATATTCTTTGAAATACTGCGCTTCTTCCTACTCTCTCTAGCAGGATAAGGGTCGTCGTTGTATGATAGAAGAGATTCCTAATCCTAGAAGATGAGGCTAATGGTGACATCCATGATGAAACTTCGCAGTCCAATCAAGACTTTGCGTGGCAAGATTCTGATCTCCTTATTTTTCCTGATCATACTTCCAGTTGTGATCATCCTATACCGATTCTATAAGTCTTCTGAAGATATTGTGCAAATTCAGCTCAACCAATCCAATCAAGCCGCCGTATCCCAAAAAGCCACAGCCATGAATGAGATGGCCGTTCGCATGATCACCGCGTCTAGTCTGATTATTAATGATCCAGAGACGGAGAAGTTTCTGAAAGAGCCTGCGGATTGGTCCAATAACTACCTTTCCTTCATTAAGCTCACAAGCCTGCAAAAAAAAATGTCTAACGTCAAAGATCTCCTTCTCGACAGTACGACACAGCTTGGATTATACGACAACAGAGGTTTTACACATACGACCTGGTCTGCCGTTACGCCAACGAATGTTCAATCCTTCTATAAGGAAAGCTGGTACGAACCTACGCTGAAACGCAATGGTTTTCCTTATTGGACGGTTCCCTACTCACTTCCTTCATCCAATAATAAACAAGATCTGATCGTCATGACGAGACAAATTAATGGCGAATATACGAGTAACTATGGTGTGTTTTTTATCAGCGTACCGATCCCAGTTTTCTTCTACCCGAAAGCCGAGATCCAGAAGCAACAAGCTGCAGGCATAACCTCTGTCCTCGTCGATGAAGACCAGAATCTCTTAATCGGTGATCGTGCAGCTGCAGATTTGTTGGCGAATCATGCCCTTCAGAACGTTCGTACCAATGTAAATGGCATTCAAGAAGTGAAAATCAATGACCATATTTATTTTATGAATGACGCTTTCGTACCACAGCTAGGTTGGCGGCTAGTCCAATTCATGAATCAGAAGGATTTCGTCACCCAGCTTAGTCGGGAAAAAGACAAATCCATCACCTGGGTTGTCGCCTGGTTCCTTCTATTTGCCATCGCCTTCATCATACTCATGCTTCGTGTAACGAGTCCTTTCAAACAATTGGCCAAATCCATGACCAAGGTTGGTAAAGGGGAATTTAATACACTGGTTACGATAAAAGGGGAAGACGAGATTGCCCTGCTTGGCAATAACTTCAATCGCATGGTGCTGCATCTGCAAGATCTCATATCCGACTTATATGATGAGCAGCGGCGCAAGCAGAAAGCACAGTTCCAAGCACTTCAAGCGCAAATTAATCCGCATTTTCTACTCAATACACTCAATTCAATCAAATGGATGGCACTGCTTTCTGGTGCTGATCATATCAGTGAAATGATTACCAAACTGGGTAAACTGCTGAATTTCACCATGCGGAATGAACAAGAATTCGTCACGTTGCAAGAAGAACTGGACTATTTACAAGTGTACTTATCTCTCCAGGAAATTCGATATCATGATCAGATCACATTTACTTATCACATTCCGGAAGCGCTGCTTGACTGCGAAGTGCTAAAATTCACGCTGCAGCCTGCCGTAGAGAACAGTATTATTCATGGCAATCGGTTCCCGCTTCTTATTGAGCTTCAAGCTGAAGAAGTTAATGGGAATCTGCATATTGTGATGCAGGATAACGGTGTAGGCATGAGTATGGAGATGATTGGGCAAGTCGAATCTTCTCTGAATCAGCCACACGCAAAGTTCAGCGGCATCGGTATACGCAATGTAAATGAACGAATTAAGCTCCACTTTGGCATGCAGTACGGCATGCACATCTCAAGCGTAGAGGGCGAAGGCGTCCGACTATTATTGGTACTGCCTTTGAAAAGGAGGAATACAGATGCTGAGAATTCTGATCGTTGATGATGAGATCCTTGTGCGCATTGGCTTAAAAACGATCATTCCGAGAGATAACGAAGAGTTCCAGGTCATAGGAGAAGCTGCTAATGGGTTGGAAGCTTTGAAAATATTAGAATCGCAGGCTTGCGACGTCGTACTTACGGATATTCGGATGCCGGAGATGGACGGGCTTGAACTATTGAGACAGATTCGTGAACGCTGGCCGGCGATCAAATGTCTCATTTTATCCAATCATAACGACTTCAACTATGTCCAACAGGCATTACGCCTAGGTGCCATCGAATATGTCACGAAATTAGAAATCAATCCCTCCGAGCTAATGGAGAAGCTCCGCGCAATCCAGGATCAATTACAACTGGAGAAACAAGGCCAGAATGCAAGAACGCAGCTTGAGCAGAAGGTGAATCAATATAGCAACGAGGTCAAAGAAAAACGGTTGCGCGAGCTCCTCCAAGGCCATGTTTCCCGCGGGGAAATCGAACAAGTATGGCGAGAATTCCAACTGGAACTATTCAATACCCCCTTATCAGCGGCGGTGATCCAGATCGATTCTTACGATGAATTAACGCAAAATAACCGTTTCCAAAGCGATCGTCTTTTGACATACACGGTAAAAAATGTCCTCAATGAGATTCTTAAGAAGTATGGCAATGGCGAGCTAGTTGAGATGGCAGTTGGAAAGTTCTGCGTCCTTACTGGTCAAATCAACGCGAACATGTTGGTCGAAATGCAGAATGCTGTACAAGTTTTTTTGAAAATATCGCTAGCCATCGGTGTGTCCCCCTCCAACGAGGATACATTTGCTCTGCATCAAGCCTATGAAAAAGCAGACCATGCCTTAAGCTACCGGTTCTACTACGGGGGCTCATGCATCGTTTACTATGATCATTTACATGGTTCACCTCCCACGCTATCTGAGCCATGGCAGGAAGAAGAATGGATGAAACGTATCGAAGAAGGTGACGAAATCGGCTTACGTGAGAAGATTACCGCCTGGACAGAGGAGCTTTGCCGCAATAAGAATATTCCTCCTGCCCTATTGCGAGAGCAGTGGCTTGGTCTGCTTCATATTTTCGCACGCTGCCTGAAGGCCGAAGGCGGCGATATTTACTCCGTTACCCTTCATGAGCAGCAATATCCGTACCACGTCATTCGCAATGCTGAAACTTTGCAGGCGATATCCGACTGGTTCATCGGATGGCTGCCCGTCTTTCTGGCGTACAAGCGTGAGCATGGGAAAGAGAAACTCCGACCGGAGATTCAAATGGTGATCCGTCAAATTATGGAGAAGTACAATTTACCCCTCAAAGTAGCTGATTTAGCCAGTACCGTTGGTTATACAGAGAATTATTTGAGTATTTTGTTCAAAAAAGAAACCGGCAAAACGATCACCGATTATATGACGAATGTTCGGATGAAAAATGCCCGCGAGCTGCTCAAGAATCCGGATTACAAAATTTTCGAAATTTCTGAGCTCATCGGGTATGCCGATCCGAATCATTTCAGCCGCAGCTTCAAGCAAATGGAAGGCATGTATCCAACCGAATTCCGAAAGCTCATCTTCGGTCATCGAACATCATAGAATAATGCTTACTTCGTAAAGAATACTCCGTGTCTTTTTGGGAAAATATGCATTACGATTTAACTACCAAAAGAAAAGGGGATGAACAAATGAAAAAAGTATTTGGCATGGGGGCATCAATCGCCCTTGCTGTAAGCGTTCTCGTAACCGGTTGCTCCAAAACACCCGAAGCTTCACCTTCCGCAGCTGCAACAGTGGCTGCCACAGCTGCTCCTACACCTGAAGCACAGAAACCAGTTACCCTTAAATTCTGGGGAGGCGTTCCGCCAGAAAGCGGACCACAAGATGCCGTCGACGCTTGGAATAAAGCGAATCCGAACATTAAAGTAGAATATACACGGTATGTCAATGACGACCCGGGCAACCTGAAGCTCGAAACAGCCCTGCTCTCCAATACGGATGCGCCAGATATTTATATGAACTACGGTGATGCCTATATGACGAAACGCCAAGCTGCTGGCATGGCAGAGCCATTGGATGATCTGATTGCCAAAGCAGGCTTCGATGTGGAGGGCATTATCGGGGCAGCGAACATTAAGAAATTCGCAGACGGCAAATATTATTATCTGCCTGCTAACAAGAACGTAGGCGCTGTCCTTTTCAATATGAAAGCCTTGGATGCAGCAGGCGAGAAACTGCCTACGGCATGGACATGGGACGATTTCAGTGCAATGGCCACCAAGCTTAACAAAGGTGCTATGAAGGGTACAATGCTAGATCCAGCTTTGAATTGGTTTGGTGATACGGTTCTACAAACAGCCAAACCGCAAGACTGGGTAATCGCTGCAGATGGCACTTCCAATTTCAATAGCCCAGCTATGAAGAAAGGCTTGGAAATGCAGAAGAGCTTGGAAGACAAAGGTGTTATGATGAAATATTCCGAAGCTGTTGCCGGTAAGATTACGGTGCAAAATGAGCTTCTGACAGGTAAAACAGCAATGTCTGCTACCGCTATTTACATCATCCGCTATATCAAGGACATTAAGAGCTTCCCGCATGATTTCAAAGTCGCATTCGCTCCTTATCCGCAATTCACAGCAGGCAGCAACATTAATCCAGGCGGCGGTATGGGTGATTATATGTCCATTAATAAAAACAGTAAAAACAAAGAAGCTGCCTTTAAATTTATCTCTTGGTACTTACAAGAAGGCAACATGGCCATGGTGCCAGGCGGCCGTATTCCAACGAATAAAAAAGCAGATGCTGGTAAAATCGCTTCTATCCTCATCGGTGATGCGAAGGATCTGATAGACGAAGCCTCCTTGAAAGCACTGCTAGCTGGCAATTACACATTCCCAACGTCCTACAACGTACCTGTTCCAACTGAACTAAGAGCCATCTTTAAAGATGAGATGGAGAAATATCTGCTTGGTGCTCAACCGCTTGACAAGGCTTTGGACACAATGAAAACGCGTGCGGATACGACGATCAAAGGCGCTAAAAAATAAGGCAAATTCATTCTCAGTCATTTGGAAACCTCTAGCAGATTCTTGCTGGAGGTTTTTTCAATGAAACTACAGAAAAGATCACGTTCACGCTATGGGAATTCTTTCATTCGCTTGGTAAAGTTACGTTAACACATGAATTCGAAAGGGTGGCTTACGAATGAAACGACATTTCTGGCAGAACGCCAAATTCAGGGAAAACCTTGCAGGCTACCTGTTCATTTTGCCCAACTTCTCAGGGTACCTTATCTTTATATTGCTGCCGATCCTATTCAGTTTGTACCTCGTATTCGTAGATTGGGAATATCTCAAAGGGTTTGCGGGGATCGAATGGGTGGGCTTAGATAATTTCAAAGCGCTGGGCAGTGATCCGAAATTCGTGAAAGCACTCAAAAATAATATGGTCTTTACATTAGTCAGCGTTCCAGGCTCTATCATTATAGGACTCCTGTTTGCTGTCGTACTGAACAAGTATGTGTTTTTCAAGCAGACACTGCGAACACTGATCTTCCTGCCCTATGTCAGCTCGCTCGTCGCTGTATCTGTCATTTGGAGTATTATGTATCGTGCGTCCGATGGTCCGATCAACCAGTTGCTCAAGTCCGTTGGCATTGATCATCCACCAGGTTGGTTGTCGAGCCCGAATTCTGCTCTTTTCGCGATAATCATTATGCAGGTGTGGGTAACGATCGGATACGCGATGGTCATTTACTTGGCCGGATTGCAAGGGATTTCCAAGGATTTGTACGAGGCATCCGATATTGATGGTGCTTCGAAAATTCGTCAGTTTTTCCAAATTACTATTCCTATGCTCACGCCAACCACCTTTCTCGTTGCCATTACTCTCATTATCGGCTCCTTCCAGATATTCGGACCCGTCAACATTATGACACAGGGTGGTCCTATAGATTCGACAATGGTACTTTCCTATCACATTTACTTACTCGCATTCCGATTCTACAAAATGGGCTATGCCGCTACCGTGTCTTGGGTACTATTCGCCATCATCTTCGTCGTCACGATCATTCAATGGCAGAGCCAGAAACGTTGGCAGCAGCACTTCTAATTGTAAAGGAGCAACCCCTATGGAAACGATCGTACCTCTTGAAACTACACGAAAAACAACTATTGCCACTATCAGAAAGGGCAGCTTCTGGTTGAAGATCCTCCTTACCATCATCTTGGGAGCGATCTCCATCGTTATGATTCTGCCTTTTCTCTGGATGATATCTACCTCTTTCAAAATTAATGGCGAAGTATTCCAATATCCGATCGATTGGATTCCGAATACATGGCATTTTGAGAATTATAAGAAAGTCTGGGCCGGCACAGATCCATTCTATTTATTCTATTGG
The DNA here is from genome assembly GCF_052115445.1 of Paenibacillus sp. 2RAB27. Lineage (NCBI taxonomy): Bacteria > Bacillati > Bacillota > Bacilli > Caryophanales > Paenibacillaceae > Paenibacillus > Paenibacillus sp. 2RAB27. The sequence goes on along the minus strand of NZ_JBFRGR010000004.1, from coordinate 213,890 downwards.
AACTCAATCAAAATTACGGGAATCACTGTTGCTGGCAACCTACTTACGAGTGCCATGGCTGGCTACGCTTTTGCCAAAATACGCTTCAAAGGCCGTAACTTTCTGTTTCTGCTTTATTTATCAACGATGATGATTCCGGGCCAGGTGTTGCTTGTCCCTCGCTTCATCTTGTTCGATCAGCTGCAGCTGATCAATACACACGCTTCCATTATTTTACCAGGTTTATTTACCGTATTCGGCACCTTCTTGATGCGTCAGTTCTTCATCAGCCTTCCGAACGAACTGCTGGAAGCAGGTCGTGTTGATGGATCGGGCTACTGGCGAACCTTCTGGCAAATTTGTTTGCCGTTGATCAAGCCTGCGCTAGTCACACTCTTGATTCTCTCTTTTACTTGGCATTGGAACGAATACGAAACCCCGCTGATTATGCTTCGAGAGAAAGACTTGTACACGATTCCATTAGGCTTAACGAGTTATGTTGAAGAGTTCGGTACGAATTATGTCCTCACCATGGCAGCTTCCGTTTCTGGGCTTGTTCCTCTGCTCATCGTCGTGGTTGTTTGTCAAAAATGGTTCGTAGAGGGAATTGCAAGCTCGGGATTGAAAGGCTAGCCTCACAAAAAAGGAATGAATTAAGCATTCGTTAAAATGAGAAAAGGCTATCTCTTGTAGATATTCTACTTGAAATAGCCTTATTTTTTATTTCGGGTAATATGAGAATCCCGGATATTTGACGACAGGCCACTTTTCTTTGCGCAGCGCATTCAACACCTCTGGACCGACGTTCAAATTCGTACTAACCAGATCGCGTGGCGTAAGCGCCATCCATTGATTTAACGACACATCCTCAAACCGATCACTCTTGAACATCTCCAAAAACCATAACGATTGTGTACCCGTGTTCTGTATATAATGTCCCAATGCAAATGGCACATAACCAACATCACCAGCGCGATAATCGAATGTACGAGCATTGCCATTCCCAGCGAAAACGGTCATGCGTCCCTGTCCTGTCAGATAGTACTGCCATTCATCGTTATTCGGATGCCAATGCAACTCTCTCATTCCGCCAGGTTCAATCTCAACTAGCGCTGCTGCAATATTTTTGGATATCGGAAAATTAGTAGAATCTACGATCCTGACGCTGCCGCCTGGTGTTTTGATCGGGGGTTGCGCGAGCAGTCGATGCTTAAAACTAAGCGGAATCGTCCCATAAGGGGAATCTACTTTCTGGCTTTCGATTGGACCAGGAACCTTGTCTTGATAGATATAAACTTGCTCTTGGGGAATGTTGTTAAAAGCACTCATGGGAACGCCAAAATTGGCGGAAAGCACATCTTTCGGCGTTCGTGAAAACCAATCGGAGATGGAGATTGTGTTAAGATCCGAGAAATTACCATCATCAAATACCAAGAGGAATTCACAATGCTCTAATCCCTGAATGGAGTGAGGGAGTCCTGGAGGGAAATACCAAAGATCCCCTGGACCCACATCGGCAATAAAATTCCGCCCCTCTTGGTCAATCGACGTGATCCGAGCTGATCCTAAAATCATATAGGACCATTCTGCTTGTTGGTGCCAATGCAATTCGCGAACACCACCAGGCGTCAAACTCATGTTGACACCCGCCATCGTGGTTGCAATTGGTAATTCCCTAACCGTAACTTCTCGTGACCAGCCTCCAAAATTTAATTTCATCGACGTATCGGAAAATGAAAATTTCAAATTCGGCAGCAAGCCAGAGTCTGTTACTGGCGGAACTAACATATTGGGGTTTTCCATATCCCTCATAACATCTCGAGGACCGCTATCGATCCCGCCAGCTCCGTCTGGTCGGATCGGCTGAGGTACATTGCCATATATACGCTGATTCCTATTCGGAGTATCCATCTGGTCGTCTCCTTTCCAATAAGCTGAACATACCTTGTATCTCATCCTAATTGATATATGAGACTGCCTCAATGTTCATTACTATCGAACCAAATGGAATAAGATAATGACACGATAAGCTGAAATACCGCTCCCCAGAGGACCTAATTCCCTACCCATACACCCGTACTTCAACCACTTCCGCGCAAGGACAACCATTCGTCGCTTCCACGACAAGTCGCAAACGGTCCGTGGCAATGGCGGCCTCCAATTGTAACCTTCTTGTACGTTTCCGATTGTTTGTTACACGTTGCAGGACTTTCCATTCCCCATCCGCCCATGCTTCTAAACGGTAGTCCTTCACTAACTCGGGTCTAACTTCCTCACTCGTCCTGAATGCGTGAAGATTAATTAAATCCTCGTGCACATTGTCATTAAAGGTTACTTGTAGATACCTCAGAATTTGTTCTTCGTCCCAATGAAACTCCAGCCACTCTTCCTTGGCTGCCGTCATCGGCTCCGACATCCATAGATGCGGGGCGCCATACGGCCGCAGATAGCCATTCGTCACCTTTTTCGCTGAGAATGCATTCGTCTCCGACGTGAGTCGGAAGCAGATTGGCTTGCGATCCACGCCATTTTTCATGCTCCACTGAACAACCGGCTGATCCGGTTGATGATTCTCTAGCTTCGGATCCACAATCGGCTTCGTTCCTCGTACAAAAGCAATCGCTCCCGTGTGCTGTTGATTGGAATGATAGACCACGACGTGTTCATTCGCTTTGATAATGACAAAAGCGTTCTGCATCTCGTCTGGCTCCCAATCCAGAGGAAAGCTGATCCACTGCTGTTCCCCAGCTTGCGCAGCTGTCTCCGTCTGCATGATCATCATCGATGGCACATAGTTCTCCGCTCTCCCTGTATCCCACAGCTCTACTTGAATCGTCGTTGCTTGGCTTACATCAACCAGCAGCTCAAAGCCATTTAGCTGCGGTTCAACAGGGAATAGCACCGCCACATCGTCGATCAGTCGCCTAGGCTCCACGGCACGCGACACACTCAAGCGTGTTAACGTAGTGGACGCCTCCAACCTGGCCAGCCGCCCAAGATCCTGCTCATCCTCGTTGCGTATACCAATCAACGCGGCATCCTGCTTTAACAGCACTTGCTGGAGCTCCTTATGATGTTTCTGATACAGTTCACGCGGTGTCACTTGTTTCTGAACGCATAGCGCCGCCCCCGTTCCTGCGGCCTCCCCAATCACAGCGCAAGTCGCCATGACGCGTGTCGTACCGAAAGCCACATGGGATGCGCTTATATTACGCCCAGCCATTAGCATGTTGGATACATTGACTGAGTATAAGCTGCGAAAAGGAATATGGTAGACGCCATCCGCATGCAAATGCTTCGAACCGCTCTCCGTTGCATACATCCCCTGCGGCGGGTGCAGATCAATGGACCAACCGCCGAAGGCGACGGTGTCCTCAAACCTCGTTTGAGCTAGAATGTCATTCTGGTTCAGCATGTAATCCCCGATGAAACGACGATATTCTCTTTTGCCTGGTAAAGCCCCTACCCATTCTAACGTCATATTCGCTGAATCAAATTGACCTGAATTTTTGATATAATCCCAAATCCCATAAATAACTGACCATAATTCATCGCGAATACGCTCATTCTCATGTACGGTATCTAGCTCGCCGCCCCACTCAATCCACCAATAATGACAGCCCGAATCGCCGCTGCGAATGACACGTTTGATCGGGATCGAGGTCGTTGTGATGTCTTTGGCGAAACTCGGCGGATGGTATTTAACAGGATGCCCCACTTCTTTGGTATAAAATAAAATCGTACTCCCGAGTGTAATGTCATCTGCGATCTCAGGCGCCCACGCCTCCTGAAACTCTTCTCGCGCCTCCCGGCCGATACGAAATTGGGCCCCCGCCAAGAATCCAATTAGGCCATCCCCCGTACAATCTAGAAACACGTCGCTCTCGAATCGAATGCGCCGCTCCGAACCCATCATCCACCCTGTAACAGAGTGAATGATTCGATTGTTCTCATCCCCATCTGCTTCCACCTCATGTACATCGGTGTTAAGGAAAAGCTGTATATTCGCTTCAGCGCGTACGGCTTCCAGCACGATGAGATCCCATAGATACGGATTCCCGTCAGGATTCTGGAACTGATTCTCTACAAACAACTCGCCCATAATGCCCGTTTCACGTGCGTACCGATTAATGCCATGCGCTGTTGCTCCGCAAACCCACACACGGACTTCACTTGACGAATTGCCCCCGAGTATGGGTCGATTTTGAATCAGTGCCACAGTCTGACCTAATCTTGCAGCAGCTATGGCTGCACACACGCCTGAAAGTCCGCCACCGATGACCGTAATATCTTTTTTTACCGATTCTTCTCTCATTGGATAACCTCCATGAAATCTGTGATTACCCTTATTTTATAGGATTATCGGCGCTATAAACCATGCACGCTTTTAGCATAAACTTATACAAAATTTCAGTAACATGCCTTTCTTCTGCCAAGCTAATCCACTAAGATGAAAGGGGGTAATTCATACCCATAATGATTCGGAATGAGAGAGGATAGGTAAGCGCGATGCAACTTCAAGATGCCGCTCAGACACTGCCAAAGTTGCTCAGTCATATGTATTGGAGGGAAAAATCGGCCTTTCAGCTTCAGGAGGATTTGAATGAATTTTGGGTGCTGTTTGCTGTAGAGAATGGGAGCTTCTCCTACCAGATTCAAGAGCACGAAGGGATCGCTGCATTCGGAGATCTGGTGCTATGTCCACCGGGGGTTATTTTTCGAAGAGAAGTCATTCAGCCCTTATCTTTTCACGTCATGCTGCTGCAATGGTGCGATCCGTTAGGTCATTCGTTAGCAATGGAAACGCATATCCCCTCAGGGAAAATTTCCATCCAAGATCTCAATCGACTGTCATCTAACTATGCCTACTTGAAAAAATGGTTCCAACACGAAGGAAACATTGCCTCCTCCCTGCGTCAACATGTGCTCACAGACCTATGGATGCTGGTTGTGGAAGAGGCTTATTCAGCAAGCCCAGAGGCATTATCTCCTTGGACAGCAGGGATTACGAACAATAAGGATGCCCTCATTTCTGGAGCAACTCAACGTCTGCATGAACTAGCGTCATCCACCTGCATCATGAAAGACATCGCCACGGAACTTGGATTGACACAGGTGCAGTTTACCCGCAGATTCAAAAAATCGACAGGCATGCTGCCGATCGATTACTTAACCACGCTACGTCTGCAGAAGGTACAGCAGCTCTTGCTGGATAGTGATATGACCTTGGGGCAGATCGCTGGGCAATGCGGCTTTGAGAACGAATTTTATTTGAGCCGTGTATTCAAAAAACGCATGCATATACCACCATCTTCCTACCGCAAGCTTCATCGCCTATGAACATGCGAGCCACCTCCTTGACGTTTGCGGGTATTTTTCACATATCAGGAAAAGCTTATATCGAGTCCTATTTATTAGTCCAACACTGCTTAACTTTATTACCACTGTCAAAAAGCACCCCATCCAAATCAGCATCATGGTGATAAACGCTATACTATGTCTCTAGCTGTTCTTCTCTCTTAATTTATTTGCGAAAGGTGGCTCTCTTTTTATGAACGTTCTCATTTTTGGCGCAACGGGGATGGTCGGACAAAGTGTATTGCGTGAATGTTTGCTGGATCCTCAGGTTAACAACGTCGTTTCGATCGGTCGAAGCTCTACGCATCAGAAGCAATCGAAATTCCGTGAGCATGTTCTCAAGGATATTACTAATCTATCTGCATTAACGAATGAGCTTTCAAATATTGATGCTTGCTTCTTCTGCCTCGGCGTTTCATCTGTAGGTATGAGCGAGGAAAAGTATCAGGCAATCACCTACGATCTGACCATGAGTATTGCTAACGGGCTCGTCCAAATCCAACCTAACATGACCTTCGTCTACGTGACTGGTGCCAGCACCGATAGCACAGAGCAAGGCAGCAGCATGTGGGCACGTGTCAAAGGTAAAACGGAAAATGCGCTCCTCAAGCTGCCTTTTAAGTCAGCCTTCATGTTCCGTCCTGGCGCAATTCTGCCGAAGAATGGCGTCAAATCCAAAACTAAGCTATACCAGACCTTCATTGTCATCTTGCGTCCCATTTTCCCTCTGCTACAGAAATGGTTCCCGAATGCCGTCATTGACTCCGAGCAAATTGGCCGTGCCATGATCGCCGTCGCGCGAGACGGATATCCGAAAGCCATTCTGGAGAGCAGCGATATTCGTGAGGCGTCGGGGAAATAGGGGGAGGCATAAACGCCCACTAGATAGACTGACTTTTGATTTAGATGGATTTTCTGTCGTTAATTTCGTCGAAATCAGCTGTTCATGAGCAATAGCTGTATTTTCTGCAGGTAATCTTAACCATTCTATGCCAAAAGTGCCATAGCAGCCGAATTACCTTCATTTTTTACAGGTAATCGGGAAAAGACAGAAAATCGTCAGATTTAACTGTAGATTTTACGGTTACTCGGTTGTGAACGCTGTTGCGAGCAGTCGGAGACGGCCCTAGTTGATTCTAGCATGCAAAAGAGCCTCCCCATTCGGGAGGTTCTGTTCATTTCGGCCACTTCTCTATTGGCCAATCTTTGCACACCTGCTGTCGCGGTGAATGACTCAATCCTATGCTTTGGCAGCTACTTACTTCCCTCGCTACCGACCACAAATGGATGCTCACTCGCCCCATCTCCCGACTCAATCGTCCATACACCATCGTGGTGGAATTTCAGATGCACCTTCTCCGCATCCAAGCGAGGATACAGCCCGACGACGCCCATGAGCATCGCCGCGGCAGGCGGCGAATCGCTGCGATCGCTTCTGGTTCTACCTCTCCAGTTGAGCCACTTCCATCTGAAATAGTAATGTAAACGATTTGACAACCGCGTTGTGCAAGTTCGAATAACGTTCCAGCTGCCCCAACTTCGTTATCATCTGGGTGGGGGGAGAAATGTCGAAAATGTTCTCTCGTGATATCAGGGGATTTCCTTTATACTTAGTTGCAAGAGACGAAGAACGTCCCTGTCCATTTTTCATGAGTGGATAGGGGCGTTTTTCTCATTTTAAAGGAGGAGAGTGACGTATGAATTACGAGGACATGCATGCTGTATGGATTCAAAACCATCTGGACCGCAGAACCGGAGAACGCAGAGGCCGCTTGGAGCGTGGGCATCGGGAAGCAGAAAAACTATTTTGTCAGGGAGTCTGGTGGGAGCTCCGAGGACATTTCGATGAGTTGCACCCAGAATTCGAAGTATTAGATTGGCGTGGACGTTCGTATTTCTGCGACTTCGCTTGGCTGACGAAATTTGTGAAATTAATCATCGAGATCAAAGGATACGGCCCGCACGTGCGAGATATGGACAGGCAGAAGTACTGCAATGAGCTGAACAGGGAAACCTTTTTGGCTGCGATGGGGTATCAGGTCATTTCATTTTCATACGATGATGTCGCGAATCGCCCTGACCTATGTATCACACTGCTGCGCATGTTGATTAGTCGATTTCAGGCTATCACATCACCTGTCAGTCTAGACAATGTGATGGAACGGGAGATTGTTAGGCTAGCTTATACGCTGGCTCAACCTATTCGGCCCATTGATGTTCGAACACATCTGGACATCAACTACCGCTCAACCGTTCGAGTGCTCCAATCACTCTGCGACAAAGGCTGGTTTATCCCGCACGCCGGAGCTGAAGGCAAACATGTGCTTCGTTATGAGTTAGTAAAAAGGGATCATATACGAATGATGTGATGCGATGGCGGGATGGATCGGTGCGGGGGGTGATCATTAAAGCAAATCCTCCCTACTCTCAAAAATGCAAATATACAACCTTTTCTACTAATTTATGGTCGTATTTGGCAAATGCGTGCAAATAGGCAACCTTTTTAACGAATTTCAAGAGAAACTCCTCAAATCGCTCCAAATTGATGCCTTTTTGCATCAATTTCCAATTTCGGATGGGAAACCTATTCCAAAAGTGCTCTTTTGCATTTTTGACAGTGCTAGATGACTTGAGGACTTCTGGGTCAACAGAAAATTAACAACATTAGTCCATCGGGCACTACATTTGTTGCCTCCATTCCCTTTCTACTCATTACTGTTCATTACTCTCATTACTCTTACTACTCTCAATACTCCACATTACTCTACTTTACTACACTTTTCTCTCCTTACTTCTCATTTGTTACTCACTACACTCACTCTCAACACTACATTTCACTTCACTTTTCACACATTCTTCTCTTATCCTCACTACTCTCCTCTTACACTCATTACTTCACATTACTCTCATTACACACACCTCTCCTCATTACACTCCCTACTTCTCACCACTATCCTAACTCAATTGCTCCCCCCTACTCGCTATACTCCTAATTAGTCATACTGGACGATGGCGGGGGTAACCTGAGAATAAGTTAAGTGGGACATGGAGTAGCTAGAGTAGCTAGAGTAGCTAGAGTTGCTAGAGTTGCTAGAGTTGTTAGAGTTGTGAAAGTAGTTAGCCCCTCCATGCATCGCGCCACTTATTCGCCATCACAACGAATAACTACCCGCAACTTCACATATTTTCTCTCCAAGCCAATTGACATTAAATTTCAGGGATGTTATAAAGTTAGTGTATAGCACTCACAGCGTGCGAGTGCTAATTATATAAACCCTGCTACATATCGAAAGGAGATCTATCCGTGGAAAAGAAACAGTTTCAAGCCGAATCCAAGCGTCTTTTGGAAATGATGATCAATTCGATTTACACACAACGTGAAATCTTTCTAAGAGAGCTTATCTCCAACTCCAGCGATGCGATTGACAAAATTTACTACAAGGCACTTACCGACGACTCGCTCGTTTTTGACAAAGATAGCTACTTCATCAAAATTACAGCCGATAAAGACAATCGCATCTTAACGATTCGCGATACGGGTATCGGGATGACGAAAGAAGATCTTGAGAACAACTTGGGGATTATCGCGAAGAGCGGCTCTCTTGCTTTCAAGAAAGAGAACGAAGCCAAAGACGGCCACAACATCATCGGACAGTTCGGGGTAGGCTTCTACTCCGCGTTCATGGTCGCTGACCACATTGCCGTAACAAGTAAAGCGCTTGGCAGCGACACAGCTTACAAGTGGGAATCCGATGGCGCAGACGGGTACACGATTGCACCAGCTGAGAAAGATTCAATTGGTACGGAGATTGTTCTTTCCATAAAAGCGAATACCGAAGATGATAACTACGACGAATACTTGGACGAGTATCGCCTGAAAGCGATCATCAAGAAATATTCGGATTTCATCCGCTATCCTATTAAAATGGACATCACGGGCAAGCGTCTCAAAGAAGGTAGCGAGAGCGAATTCGAGGACTATCAAGAAGAGCAGCACGTGAATAGTATGGTGCCGATCTGGCGCAAAAACAAAAGCGAGCTTACTCCTGAGGATTATGAGAAGTTCTACCACGAGAAACACTACGGCTTCGACAAGCCGCTTAAGCATATTCATGTGAGTGCAGATGGGGCGGTAGTCTACCAAGCGATCCTATTTATCCCTGAAAACATGCCTTATGACTACTATTCCAAAGAATACGAGAAAGGCCTTGAGCTTTACGCAAACGGCGTTCTCATTATGAATAAATGTGCAGACCTGCTTCCTGACTATTTCAGCTTCGTCAAAGGAATGGTCGATTCCGAAAGTTTGTCGCTGAACATCTCCCGTGAGATGCTGCAGCACGATCGTCAGCTTAAATTAATTGCGAAGAATATTTCCAGTAAAATCAAAGGCTCACTTCAAAGCCTCCTGAAGGACGAGAGAGAGAAATACGAGCAATTCTACAAGTCCTTCGGCAGACAGCTTAAATTCGGCGTTTACAGCGACTACGGCACGCATAAAGAGCTTCTGCAGGATCTTTTGATGTTCTCCTCCTCCAAGGAGAAACAGCTTGTCACGTTGGACGAGTATGTTGCGAGAATGCCAGAAGATCAGAAGTACATTTACTATGCTTCCGGTGAGTCGATGGAAAGAATCGATAAGCTTCCACAAACGGAGCTTGTAACCGATAAAGGCTACGAGATTCTATATTTCACAGATGATATTGATGAGTTCGCAATCAAAATGATTATGACCTACAAAGAGAAGGAATTCAGATCGGTGTCAAGCGGGGATCTTGGTATTGATGTTGAGGATAACGCCAACGATTCTGAGTCTGATAAAAAAGAAAATCAAGATTTATTCGACTACATGAATGGCTTATTGGCTGGTAAAGTAACGAGCGTTAAAGCTTCCAAGCGCCTGAGAAAGCATCCGGTATGCTTGTCTACAGATGGTGATGTTACCATCGAAATGGAAAAAATCTTGAACGCTATGCCGAACAACCCGAATGTTAAGGCAGAGAAAGTTTTAGAAATCAACGTCAATCATGACGTGTTCGCTTCCTTGAAGGATGCTTTTGAGAAAGATAAAGAGAAATTGAACCTGTACACAGCGCTCTTGTACAATCAAGCTCTTCTTATCGAAGGTCTGCCGCTGCAGGATCCAGTTGAATTCACGAACGATATTTGTAAAATAATGGTATAACCCCATGCTATGTATTAGGCACTGCAACTTCCATGTTGCGGTGCTTTTTACATTTAAGAAGGATCCGAAGGAGATGCTGGCTCATCTAGCACATAGACATGAATAACTTCTGGACGATTAAAGACATAAGCGAGTAAACGAGCCTGATCAAGACCAAGCGCCTCCGCTACCTTAACAATATCCAATTCGTGAATAATTTTACTTAATTTTGCGCTATTGACGGACATATGTTTCAACCATCCTTCGAATTAATGTAATTAATAGCATGGTAAACCTAACCTGTGATATAGTTTTCATATAAGACGTTATCGGTATGATAAGGGCAAAACCGCTGAAAAGTGGTGACGCAAAGCTAAAGGGACTAAATTGGCCTTCTTGTTAGTGTCCAATATGTCAGCCAGCTACCGCCTCCATCCGATAATGGCAGTTCGACAAAGGAGGAATCAGCTTCATGAATAAAATGGTAATTGACGGCAACATGAGCATAGACATAAAGCATTTAATCGAAAACTTGCATCTCCCCGATGATGATATTTTGGACATGTACTCCTTTTCATTCAGCGGCAACCTATTAACATCTGATGAAGCCATTCGATTTATTCAATTTCTTCGAAGTGAATTGGACAAACGCACTCAATAACCGAATTATGCCTTATCGCTATCAAAAATACAGTCGGTTGATGTCATTAGAATAATTTTTTTTCAAAAGCTCATGAAGGCGCGTCGTTATTGACTTTTCTCTGATGAATCAACAAAAGACAGCGCACCTCGCGCTGTCTTTTGTTGATTTTTTGTCACATTTCGAAAAAAAACGAATCAATTCGTGTCACCCTCTGATTTTCCCAATCAAACAGCTTCTTCTTCCTCTACTACTACAACGAACAATCTGGTTGTCACAACAACTATTCATACGAATTAGCTCAAAAGGAAACATAAAGCCGCGTCACCTCATGAAATCATTCATAGGGCGATGCGGCTTTTACTTAGAAGCATTGCATGTGCTGCTTATTTGTCTCGGAGCAGCCCGACATCATGCTTTCCCAATATTTGCGTTAACTCCTTCAAAAACATGTTAATGTCTTTGAACTGCCTATATACAGAGGCGAAGCGAATGTAGGCCACTTCATCGACGGGGTACAATTGCTCCATCACAATTTCACCAATGCCAAGGCTATCGACTTCAGCATGTGCCGTCGTACGAAGCTGCATTTCGACTTCGGAGACAAGCATCTCCAGCCGCTCCATGGAAACCGGTCTTTTTTCACAAGCACGAATTAAGCCCCGTAAAATTTTCTCTCTACTAAATTCTTCCCGACTTCCATCTTTTTTAATCACAATTAAAGGTGTTTCTTCTACCATTTCGAAAGTTGTAAATCTTCGCGCGCATTTCTCGCATTCACGGCGCCGACGGATGGATTTATTCTCATTGGCAGACCTGGAATCAAGCACTTTCGTACCAGAATGGTCACAGAACGGGCATTTCATTCGCTTTCATCTCCTTTCACACTTGGAAATATCATTACCATATGTTACATGTCTTGAAGTTTGGAGTTCTGCACACAATAGATTTACCAACCGACAAGGAGGTGAACAGACATGAGTTCAAACAGAAGCAGCAATACTTTAGTCGTTCCACAAGCTAATGCAGCCTTGGATCAGTTGAAGTATGAGGTAGCTCAGGAGCTAGGTATCGCTATCCCACAAGATGGCTACTATGGCAACATGACTTCTCGTGACACTGGCTCTATTGGTGGTAGCATCACTCGTCGCCTGGTACAAATCGCAGAACAATCTCTAGCAGGTCAATTCAAGTAATCTTGAATAACACACGCTTTTGACTCTGCAAAACAGGAAGTATTGGACTTTGCGCTCCATTCGGAGCTAGTCCAATGCTTCTTTGTTTTGTGGGGCTAACTTAAGCATCTGCACCCTGCCATTGCTCCGTGTCCGTGTATAGCTTCGTATACTTCTCATAGTAGTAAAGAACGCGCTGCACATAATGACGGGTTTCACCAAATGGAATATCCCGAATATTGTCTTCAGAACCGTCCCACACGTTTCCATTTTTCCATTTATTCACATTACCTTGACCTGCATTATACGCTGCAATGGCATAGACTAAATTCCCATTATAATGCTTAATTAACCAATTTAGATACCATGACCCTAAATAAATATTAATATCGACTCGAAGCAAATCTTCTTGTGTATGAGGCCCTAGATTCGAGGATTCAACAATCCAATCAGCGGTATCAGGCATAAGCTGCATGAGCCCTAATGCCCCTTTGCTTGATTCTAAATGATATTTATAATTCGTTTCGACGCGAATAATGGCTGCAATTAGAAACGGGTCTATCTTGTGTTTCGCCGCGCTTTGCTTAATCTCCTGCTGAAAGTAGATGGGATATAGCTTTCTACCTATAATTCCGCTATTCATGAAGAGAACCATGACAAATATGATAAGCAGAAGAGCAAACATTCGCTTTTTCCGAAAGAACGTCATGCCAATCCCTTCCCTACCCAGAACAGCTCCACCCTCATGTTGGTTTCTTCCCAAGTTCCGCTATTATCAATCACGATATCGGCTAGCTTTCGTTTCTCCTCAATCGACATCTGTGCATCAAGTCGAAGCTGAGCATTCTCGGCTGACAAGCCATCTCGCTGCATCAGACGCTCCAATTGCAAGTGACGCGGAATATAAACGACCATGATCTCCTCAAACATCGAGACCAGATTCGATTCTATAAGTAAAGGAACATCGACCACCACCAGCTTGGTGGGGTAGTCCCGTTCATACAAAGTCATTTGTTCACGCATCTTTGCCCGAATAGGGGGATGCAACAAGCCATCTAGCTGCTTTCGCGCTTCTGGCGATCCAAAGATAATTTCACCAAGCTTCTTCCGTTGCAGAGATCCATCGGGTCCGATCACAGCTTGTCCAAATTGCGCAGCAACCTGTTCGAGAACAGGGCTGCCAGGCTCTACGACATCACGAGCGATCTGATCGGCGTCGATTAAAAGTGCGCCACGGCTAACAAGCATGCGGCTAACCGTACTTTTTCCACAAGCAATACCTCCAGTTAAGCCGATATTCATAAGCGATTCTCTCCTAAAGGTTCATTGTTAGTGAACTATAGCATTTTCAAAAGTCCCATGACAATAAGTACACAGCCTGGGAGAATAGACAGCTTCTTCATCCAGTTCATTTCTGCATATCGGAAACCAATCCGCAAGCCGACGGCAAGTAAGGATCCGCTCGAAATCGAAATGACGGAAGCCGTTAACAACGGCACGAAGCCAATAAGCGCAGCGCCGATTCCCGCTCCGAAGGCATCCAAAGAGAGCGCTAAGCCGAGCAAAGTAGCCTCAGAGGCTGATATATTGCCTGATTTATCAACGTCCGCTATGGAAGGCGTTCGTAGAATTTGAATCACAAGCCCAAAACGTTTCAGCTCAATACTGAGAATCTCTTTGGTCCGCTGTAACGTATCGAATGTCACCGGCTCCACGTAACCCGAGTTGCGAATCTCTCCATAGGGTATGCTGCTAACCATCGCTTGATCTGTCGCAGCAGCTGTTTGCTCTTGTTGCGTTTGGTTTTTCTGCCCTTGTCTCATTTGAATAAGAGCCCAAACGCCAATACCGATCAAAATGAGCGCCCCAATCCGTTTGGCAAACCCAGGGGACATGAAGGAAGACATCAAAACGCCGATCTGCATCGAAGTAAAAATAATGATGCCAGACCAAAGCGATATAATTCCAATTGAGATAAGGGGTATTCGTATTTTACGTAACCCATACATCACACCAACACCGAAACCGTCCAAAGAAACTGCAAATGCCAAAATGAGCAGAGATATGACAGGAAGCATACAAACCCTCCTAAGCGTTTTACCCAACTAACAGGCCTCATGGGCTGTTACCTAGGTTAAGTACTCCATATCATATGGGGAGGGTACGCTTCTCGTGCCTATTTCTCAGACTTCTTTCGCGACCGCTTGGGCTTTAATGGTTGACAAGTGAGACATATGTGTGTTCCTCTGCCTCCCACGACGGTTTTCACAATCTCCTGGCCGCACGTTTTGCATGGCTGTGATTGTCTGCCATAAATGTTTAATTGGTGCTGGAAAAGGCCGATTTCGCCTTGCCCATTCACATAAGATTTAATGGATGATCCGCCTACCTCAACGGAATCTTGTAGGGTACGAATAATCGCCTCATGCAGCAAGGCTAACTCCTTCTTACTCAGTGAGGAAGCTTCCCGTTCGGGATGGATTCCCGCTAAGAAGAGGGACTCGTCTACATAAATATTCCCGATGCCCACGATATATGCTTGATTGAGCAGCAACGGCTTGATCTTCGTAGCTCGATGGCCTATCACCCCTCGAAATGCTTCAAAGGTGAACGCCTCGTCAAGCGGCTCCATACCGAGCTTCATGAGAGGCGGCTGCGTTAGCTCATCGCCCTTCGGGAACAGGTGCATCGTGCCGAATTGCCGCACATCTTTGTACCGCAGCTCACTTTCATCTGTAAAACGGAACAGAACATGCGTATGCGGCTCTAGCGGATCGTCGCCTGCGTACAAGCCATAGCGGCCTTCCATACGCAAATGGGAGACCATCACATAATCCGTGAGCACGAAGCGAAGAAACTTCCCTCTTCGTTCAATCGTTTCAACGGTTTGTCCTTGCAGCAATGTTTCAAACTGCTGAATATCATCCGGCTTCTGGATAATACGAGGCAGCCTCACCTCCACATGGGCGATCGTTTTCCCTGTAATTAGCTCATTAAGTGTTCGTTTGACGGTTTCGACCTCAGGCAACTCAGGCAAGGTGTTCACCTCCTTCTAGGTGTTGGGAGCGGCAGTTTATGCCGCTAGCCCCCTTGTTACTTCGCATCATACCAAGTTAAACCGAAATCAACATCTGCACGTAAAGGAACGTCCAGCTTCAGTGCAGCTGCCATGACTTCAGGCACAAGCCCCTTCATCGTTTCCAGCTCATCGGCTGGCACTTCGAAGACAAGCTCATCGTGTACTTGAAGCAGCATGCGGCTCTTCAGCCCTTCTTTCATCAAGCGATCAGCCATTTGAACCATGGCAAGCTTGATGATGTCTGCCGCTGTCCCTTGGATCGGCGTGTTCATGGCAGTACGCTCTGCGAATGAACGTATATTGAAGTTCGAATGCGTAATTTCAGGCAATAAGCGTCGACGCTGAAGCAACGTAGTTACGTAGCCGTCACGACGAGCATCCTTGACGATTTCATCCATATATCGGCGAACCCCTTGGAACACCGCGAAATATTGTTCAATGAACTGAGCGGCTTCCCGACGGGTAATATCTAAGTTCTGAGACAGGCCGTAGTCGCTGATGCCGTATACGATACCGAAGTTAACGGCTTTCGCTTGACGGCGCATATTGCTGTCGACGGCGCTTTCTTCCACGCCGAAGACGTCCATCGCTGTCTTCGTGTGAATGTCCATATTCTGAAGGAACGCTTCCTTCAGCTTCTCATCCTGCGAGATGTGCGCTAGCACGCGCAGCTCGATCTGGGAGTAATCCGCAGCGAGAATGTACCATCCAGGCTCGGATGGAACGAAGACTTTGCGGATCTTACGGCCCTCCTCCAGACGAATCGGAATGTTCTGGAGGTTCGGGAACTGGCTGCTGAGACGTCCCGTCGCGGCAATCGTCTGCCGGTAATAGGTGTGCACCTTACCGGTCTCTGGCCGCACCTCTTTGAGCAGCCCTTCGACGTACGTCGACTGCAGCTTCGCTAGCGAGCGGTAGTGCAAGATCTGCCCGACAACTTCGTTGTAGGGCGCAAGACGTTCCAGCACCTCGGCATCCGTCGAGTAGCCGGTCTTGGTCTTCTTCGAAGCTGGCAGCCCCAGCTTCTCGAACAGAATCTCACCGAGCTGCTTCGGTGAGTTGATGTTGAACTCGACGCCGGCGAGCTTGTAGATGCTGGACATGATCGTGTCCAGCTGCTTGCCAAGCTCCACACCGAGCGATTTGAGCCCCTCGGCATCCACGGCGATGCCGCGCATCTCCATCTCCGCTAGAACGCCGGAGAGAGGCAGCTCAAGCTCGTAGAAGAGTTGATGCATCTCACTCTTCTCTAATTCATCGCGCAGCACGGGAACCATGCGCGCCATCGCCATCGCTTTGCGACCCACGTGGTCGCTAAGCGCAGCGAGTTCCGGCAGGCGAAACTTCGCGCCCTTGCCGAACACATCCTCGTCTGCCTTCACAGATGGCAGACCGTACTTCACCGACAGGCCGCTCAAGCTGAGATTCGACTCCGTCGGATCGAGGAGGTAAGCGGCCAGCAGCACGTCGAAATCCACCCCTGCCAGGTGGATGCCCTGCCAGGCCAGCGCCAGCTGTGCGCGGTGCAGGTCGAAAAGCTGCTTCTTCTTGGAAGCGTCGCTGAGCCAATCGCGCAGCGGCTTACCTGCATCACTTTGCAGAAGGGCAAACGGCACATAATACGAAGTGTTGTCAGCACCATCATCGATAAACCATACAACCCCGACCATCACAGCCTGATGTGGATTCTCACCAACTGCTTCCACATGGATAGCGGCATGGTCATCCAACTTGGCAACAAGCTCACCCATATTAGCTTCTGTAACCGCAACGGCTTCCAGACTCTCGACGACGAGATCTTCAGCTTCTACACTGACAGAACCGAAATCCATCTTCTCCAGCAGCGACTTGAACTCCAGCTTGCGAAACATACTCGACAACGCTTGTCCATCGAAGCCATCATAACGGAACGAATCCCAAGCTGTTTCCATCGGAACTTCACGGAAAATTGTGGCCAGCTCTTTGCTCATGAGTGCACTCTTGGCATGCTCTTCCACTTTCTCTTTCATTTTACCTTTCAGACTTGCTGTGTTCGCCAACACTTCTTCGACCGTGCCAAAGTCATGCAGCATTTTAAGCGCTGTCTTCTCACCTACGCCGGGAATACCCGGAATATTATCGGACGTATCGCCCATAAGACCTTTCAAATCAATGATTTGATTCGGCGTCAGCCCGTATTTCTCTTTAATGGCTTCAGGATCGAAGCGATCCATCTCGCTGATACCCTTGCGGGTAATCGCAACCGTCACTTGCTCCGAGGCAAGTTGGAGCATATCTTTATCACCAGATACGAGGAGAACTTTCTCCCCTCTCGCATCCGCTTCTTTCGTCAACGTTCCGATAATATCATCTGCTTCATAGCCAGACAGCTCGAATTGCGGGATTTTGAAAGCCTTCAGCAGTTCTTTAATTAAAGGAAATTGTTCAGAAAGCTCTGTCGGCGTTTTCGCACGACCACCTTTATACTCGGTATATTCTTTATGTCGGAACGTAATTTTCCCCGCATCAAATGCAACAAGAAAATGGGTTGGCTTTTCTTCTTCAATCAATTTCAGCAGCATGGTCGTAAAGCCATAAACCGCATTGGTATGTAAACCGCTTGAATTGCTCAGCAAAGGTAACGCATAGAAAGCACGAAACGCGATTGAGTTCCCATCAATTATTATAAGCTTATCCATAAGTTCCACCCCAATTTTAAACATACTTCCTTCATCATAGCATACGAAATTAAAATAAAAAAACGGTTCCCTACATAAACATGTAAGGAGCCGAAATTTTACAAGGTAGGACGGTCAGGTCTTCAGAAGGAGGTTCTCCGTATGAGTCCTTTTTTCTCACCCACACGTAAAAAGGTTATATTTTTTGATATGAATAACACGATCCTTGATCGCAGGCAATGCTTCGACTCCGCTTTTCTTGAAGTTATGCAGGATTTCACCGCACGGTGGGAAACAGAGGATTCGAAACTGACCGCGCAAGAGGCACTGCTTAGCTATAAGTCCGAGTGGAGCCGCCATCGCAAATCGCCTATCCGAAGCCCTATCTCGCCAGATGAGTTGCGACATATTTGTCTGATCAAAGCACTCCATCCTTTACCGATGCAAGTGAGTACAGCGTTTACGCGATCCTTTTTCAATCAAATCGAAGAGAAAGAAGACCATTTCGTTGCTTTATTCCCAGGGGTAGAAGACACACTAGAGGTGCTGGCACGTCAGTATAAACTGGCGATTATCAGCAATGGAAATCGAAATCGACTACAACGTAATTTGGAGAAAATGAAGCTGACCTCATGGTTCGACCAAGAACGTTTATTTACAACGGAGAATGATGGACCACGAAAGCCACATCCCGCGATTTTTGAGCAAGCCCTGAAATCGATGAACACGGCTTCCGGCCAGAGTGTGATGGTGGGAAATTCATGGCGTAACGATGTGGTAGGTGCGGCTTCTACCGGGATGGATGCAGTCTGGATTCACCCAGCCAATATTAAGAAAATCTCTGAGCGGAGGATTGGGAAGCAGAAAGTTATCATCGTTCGTTCATTTAAACAATTAATCTATACGTTCTGAAACACCTTCCAGCATTCGTTAGCCAATCGTTTGAAAACAATAAATACTGCCTTGATGCGCCTTCGCTTTCTTTTTGAGCTGAGCCGCTGTTTGAGAAATATAGTCTAGTGAAATAGGGGATTCACAGCTGCAGATGACTAAGGATAAGGACACCGTGACCCCTTCGCTTTTCACTTGTTGGCCCCCCCGATCCACCACATACTCCCAATCTTCACCTTCGTAGAACATCCGGACGCCGGTTTCGAACCGATTGATGATTTCCTGACACAAGAGTTTCGGTGATAATGAGCTTGAAATTGCAATAAAATCATCACCGCCGACATGACCGACAAAATCGTTTGGTGTTCCATAGAAAGCGATAGCTTGCTGCATTAAGTCCGCCATATATTGAATTAATTGATCCCCTTTTTGAAAACCAAAACGATCATTGTACCATTTAAAATAATCCAAATCAGCATAGATCACGTGAAAAGGCACTCTCGCCGTAATTCGTTTGTTCAATTCTCGATTAATTTGCAAATTCCCAGGAAGACCTGTTAGTGGATTCGCAACGCGTGCTGATTCCATTTTCACATTCGTAATACTCTCTAAAATTGTTCGTATCGACGCTGATCCCGCCATTTTCCCCTGGCTTGTAATGATGACAAGATCGTATAAATGATGAATCGCCCGTGAAGTTGCCAACTGGGACACTTGCTCCACAGGGGTTAACTCGTCTACGATCAAAGGTGAAGCATCCATCACGCTATCAATCGTACGATTCCAGTACAGTGAGTAGGCATATTGGCCAGCCAAATGTTGGAATAAGCGATCTCGCATCATAAGTCCGCGCGGCTCATCATCATGAACAATAACAACCCCGACAGCCTCTTGATTCTTTTTGAAAAACTCCGCGATTTCAGAAATTTGCGCTTTCGTTTGGAATACACCAACAGGTGTTTTCAGCTCGCCAATATGCCAAGTCATAGTGCCTCCTTGTACGTTGCGATGCTGCCAGATGGTCATTTTATGTGTGTCTTGAACAGTCGCAATGGATGTAGAAGGTCTCCCGAGTAAAAAACCTTGCGCATAATGCACACCCATTTGAGTTAATTTGGCTAGTTCCTTTACCTGTTCAATGCCCTCAGCGATCAACGAAATGTTCATTTTCTGAGCAAATGTAACGAAGGTTTCGAGAATATAGGCTTTCACTTTATTCAAATGAATATTTTCTATCAGTGAACGATCGATTTTAATAAAATCAGGCTGAAGCTCGGCAATCGCTTGGAGTGAAGAATACCCTGCCCCCGCGTCATCAATCGCAATGCGATACCCCTGTGTCCGATAATGGGCTAGAATTTTCTTAGCCAAAGTAAAGTCCTCAATCGAGCTTCTTTCCGTAATTTCGAACACGACATTGCTCGGACGAAGTCCATACTGCTGCAGAATCTCAAGCGTCTTACCTGGAATAAAGCCAGGGTCCTCTAAAACGTGTGACGAGATATTAATAAATAACAATTGCTGGCCATGTTCCAAAATGGATCCTTGTATCGCCTTCTCACGTGCTAGCCTCTCTAGACGATATAGCTCGCCTTGCTGCTCCGCATACTGAAACATCGCGAGTGGTGAATGAAAAGGGCCGTCCACCGGACCGCGAGTTAAAGCTTCATACCCCATCACTTGCCCATCTTGCAAGGATACAATGGGTTGATAGACGGAAGAAATACGCTGTTCTTCTATTAATTTATGAAACTCTATCGCGACTTCTGACTGAGTAAGCATGTGCATCATCCCCATCTATTTCTGCATGTATCCCAAGTCTATCAAACCAAATGATAGGTAAGATTAACCATATGTAAAATGTATGTAAAGACTTTAAGAAAAAAAGAGGGAATTACACTTTTTCCGCGAAAAGGTGTGATATGGATTGTAGGTGCGTATAGCAGATCTTGTGCGGAAAGGACGACCGATGGAACAACAAGTAAAAATCTTGGCGGTAGATGATCGCTATGAAAACTTGCTGGCTCTGAATAGCATTCTGGCCTCTTCTTCTTATGACGTGATTTCATTGCAATCTGGGGAAGAAGCACTTCGCTATTTATTAAAAGAACCTGCAGACCATATTGCAGTTATTTTGATGGATGTGCAGATGCCAGGTCTTAGCGGTTTTGAAACCGTAGAATTAATAAAGCAACGGAAAGCCTGTCAAGATATCCCGATTATTTTCCTAACAGCTTTAAGCACCTCGATTGAGCATGTATTACGTGGCTATCATGTGGGTTCCATTGATTATTTATTTAAACCGGTACATCCCAAAATGCTGCGCATGAAGGTGGATGGCTTCGTTAACATGCATCTGAACCATCAGAAGCTGAAGGCTCAAAGTGAGCTTTTACATAAACGCACATTGGATCTAGAAGAAACGAATCGCAAGCTTGCAGAGGCTGAGGAGAAATTAATAGAGCAAAACTTACTTCTCGAGAATTGGGTTGAAGAACGTACGTCTGAGCTGGTCGATGCTCATGAGAAGCTAATGAACTCCCAAGAGCATTTCAAAAAAATGTTCATCCTCTCACCTTCCTTAATGGCCATCCGCCGACTTCCTGATCTTACCTATCTGGATGTTAACGAAAGTTGGAAGCAGCATACAGGCTATGGAGACGAGGTTATTGGCACATCCTTGAATCTATTGCGTGATGATCTTAATAATATTGCTAAATATGGCGATATTGTCCGTAATGAGAAAGTTCGTTATGTGACCAAAACTGGGGACATTCGGACTGCGCTCTTATCCACAGAGATCATTGATATCGAGGATGAAAAATGCATGCTGCATGTCGCAGTTGATATTACGGAAAGTCTTCGATTTGAAACTGAAATGGCACGTCTTGCTCAATTAAACCTAGTCGGCGAAATGGCCGCAGGTATCGCGCATGAGATACGGAATCCGATGACGACGATCCGTGGCTTCCTTCAACTATTTCAAGAAAATGATCGCCATATGCAAAAAGAATATATCCCCATCATGTTGGAAGAGTTGGATAGGGCCAACGATATTATTACGGAGTATCTTTCTCTCGCCAAAAACAAGCAATCCTATCAACGTCCTGAGAGTATCAATCGGATCATTGAGAGCTTGCTGCCTCTGATTCAAGCAGAAGCCGTCATGTCAGGCAAGCATGTTAATGGTCAATTCGGTTATTGTCCGGAGATACAACTTGACGACAAAGAAATGCGACAGCTTATTCTGAATATGTGTATGAATGGTCTTGAAGCTATGAGCATAGGCGGAACGCTATCGATCGAAACCTACCAGGAGCCTGAACACGTTGTCCTCTTAATTGCTGACCAGGGCAGTGGCATTAAAGCCGAGCATCTCGAGAAGCTAGGCCGACCCTTCTTCACAACGAAGGATGAAGGCACTGGACTCGGTTTAGCCATTTGCTATAGTATTGCTGCCAGGCATCACGCTACGATTGAAGTGAGTACCAGTTCGAATGGGACAACCTTCATCATCCGCTTTCCGCTTCATTCTAAATGAGAAAAGGGCCATCTCCAGAAGTAGATTTGATCTACTTTTGGAGATGGCCCTTCTCTATATCGCTTACACGTTCAGATCTTTCCGTTTCCCCGTAACCATGTAGATGACACCTTCACCGATATTCGTGGTATGATCAGCCACACGCTCCAAGAAGTGAGCAACAAACAACAGATGGGTCAATTGACGGTTCCGGTGATAATCGGTTCCCATCATCCCCATAAGTTCCTGCATCACCGTACTGTATAGCTTATCTACACGGTCATCTTTCTCAGCCAGCGATGCCGCCCTATGTACATCGCGTTCCGTATAGGATAGAAGGCTCTCGTGCAACATTTCGATAGCGATTTCAGCCATTTGCGGAATGACTTCTAGCGGCTTCACCAATTCTTCACCTGCAAATCGAATCGTGATCTTCGCGATATCGACAGCATGATCGGCAATACGTTCCAAGTCTGTCGCAATCTTCAACGCCGTTCCAATAATTCGCAGATCACTAGCCATGGGTTGTTGAAGAGCAATTAATCGTAAACATAGTTCATCAATGGTCATTAAATAATCATCAATGATATCGTCCTTCTGGATGACTTGCTGTGCGGCTTTCTCATCCAGCTTGGCAAGCGACTCTACGGACTTGTAAATTAAATCCTCGACACTTTCTCCCATTTGCTGTAATTCCTTCTGCAGTAGTGCCAACGACTGATGAAACCCAGGTCTTGCATCCATGTGTATCTCTCCCTTTATGTGTTTTAACCGAAACGTCCGGTAATGTAATCTTCTGTACGTTGATCATTCGGATTCGTGAAGATCTTATCGGTTTGGTCGGTTTCAACTAAATAACCGTTCAGGAAGAAAGAGGTTTTATCTGAAATTCTCGCTGCCTGCTGCATGTTGTGGGTCACGATAATGATCGTATATTTCTCTTTTAACGTTTGTGTTAGTTCTTCTACCTTCAATGTTGAAATAGGATCCAACGCCGATGTTGGCTCATCCATTAGCAATACATCTGGCTCTACGGCGAGTAGTCGTGCGATACATAAACGTTGCTGTTGTCCACCGGATAAACCCATTGCAGACTTATTCAGTCGGTCCTTGACTTCGTCCCAAAGCGCAGCTTGTTTGAGACTGCGTTCTACTATTTCATCTAAAACTGATTTCTTCTTGATCCCGTGAATTCGTGGTCCATAAGCGATGTTATCATAGATACTCATTGGGAATGGATTGGGACGTTGAAATACCATACCCACACGTTTGCGCAGCGAAACGACATCGGAATCCGAACCATAAATATTGTGTCCGTCCACGGCTACATTTCCTGTGATCCGCACATTGTCAATGAGATCATTCATTCGATTCAATGTACGAAGGAACGTGGATTTCCCACAACCTGATGGTCCGATCAACGCGGCAATGGTTCCTGTTTCAATACTTAAATCTACGTCGTGAAGCGCCTGATTATCTCCATAAAATAAATTTAATTTCTCTGCTTTAATTTTATACTTCGTCGCGATAGCCATATGTTATTTCCCCCCGGAAAGTCTTTTTTGTAAGATTCGACTTGGTATCGAAACTAGCAGATTAAAGATTAAGACAACGATGAGTAGTAGCGCAGCACTACCTTTAGCGATTTCTTTCGCATCTGGAACAAGTGATTCTGCACCAATGTACCAAAGATGAACGGAGAGCGTCTCTCCCATTTTGAGCGGATTGAAATCAGGGAAAAAGCGTGAAACAGATAGCCCGGCTGTGTAAATAAGAATCGCTGATTCACCAAGTGCACGGCCAGCAATTAGGGTGATTCCTGTGATTAAGTTAGGTAAAGCGGCAGGAATGAGCACCTTACGGATCGCTTGCCATTTCGTCGAACCCAGCGCTAAGCTGGCTTCCCAATAGGAGTCAGGCACAGTGCGAATAGCTTCCTCCGTAACCCGCACCATGACGGGTAGATTCAAGAGTGCCACGGTGGCCGCGCCACCAATGATTGAAAATTTAAGCCCTAGCAAATTAGCGAACAATAAAAATCCGAATAGACCAAAAACGATAGATGGTACAGAAGAAAGTGCCTCAACCGATATTCTTACAAGGTCAGTGAACCAGTTCTTTTGTGCATAAATAGCTAAGTAGATGCCTGAAAATAAACCGATCGGAATCGAAATCACGAGAGATAAGAACAGGACATAGAATGAGTTGAACAGCTGTGGTCCAACCCCGCCGCCAGCTTTGATTTCTTCCGGCTTACCAAAGATGAAATGCCAAGATAGGTGAGGTATGCCATCCCCTAGTATGCGAACGAGAAACCATGCGAGAATCCCGATAATAATAATACCTGATGCCCAGAAGTATATGGTCGCGATGCGATCCGTTGTTTTACTTGTCATTTGAGTTCACTCCTCTTAGCTACAATTCGAATGATGAGAATGAGAGATAAGGAGATAACAAGTAGAAGCAGCGCCATCAAATAGAGTGCATTGTTCCAAGTTGACCCGTAATTCGTATTCCCCATATCTTTCACGATCGCTGTTGTTAACACTGTGGTGGAGTCAAGAAGCGATTTCGGCATTTGAGGCGAGTTCCCAATAACCATGAATACCGCCATCGTTTCGCCAATCGCGCGGCCCATTCCAAGGATAATGGCTGTCAGAATACCAGGTCTCGCCGCTGGCAAGAGTACACGCCACATGGTCTGCCATCTTGTTGCTCCCAGTGCAAGCGAAGCCTCTTCCAATCGACCAGGAAGTGAACGAATCGCATCTTCGGAAATAGACAGAATAGTAGGAAGGATCATAATCGCTAAGATGATAGCCGCTGGTAAAATTCCGTAGCCCACCCCGCCTGTAAATTTACCAAGCGCAGGTACAATGACCGTCATCCCGATCAATCCATATACAACAGATGGAATTCCAACAAATAAATCTGTCGCAGGACGCATGATCTCACGCATCCATTTAGGTGCAATTTTCGCCATAAACAAGGCACCTGATAAGGCTAGCGGAACCGAGATAACGACAGCCACAAGTGTCATGAGCAGCGTGCTGTATAGAAAAGGAAACGCTCCGAATTTATTTTGACCAGGTGTCCAATCTGTTGAAAAGAAAAACTCGAGAGGACTAACACCTTGAAAGGTCTTGATGCCTTGCATACCCACGAAAACAATGATAGAGAAAATAATGGCAGAAACTAATGCAGCACTGCCAACAAATATCCATCTCATTATTTTATCTTGTCTATGCTGTCCTTGGGTCCATTTGGTGATGATTGGACGATTCTTCTCGTCCGATTTGGCGCTCGTTAGTTGATCTACTATGGAATTCACTGCGTGATTCCCCTTTCTATTCAGTACACAAGACTTAGTATTATCATAGAATATGAATGTCATTGGATCGTAAATGAATTGTTAAGGGAATGTAAAAGTTTTTCTCTTTTGAACAAAACAAAAGAGCGCTCCATAGTATGCGAGCGCTCTTAGTATGTTCTATTTGATTATTATTTTTTCAACAAATCAGCTGGTAAGAATTTCAACTCACGTACTTGTTTGCCTTGGAAATCCTTACTGGAGATGTAGTCGATGAAAGCTTTAGCAGCGCCAGTCGCTTCACCTTTTGTATACATGTGTTCTACACCGAACAATTTGTACGTACCATTTTTGATATTCTCTTCAGAGAAAGCTACGCCATCAATTTTCAAAGCTTTTACAGTGTCATCAATATAAGGTGTATCTACGTAACCGATGGAACCGGATTGGCCTACAACTGCAGTTTTCATCGCACCGCTGTTTTCTTGTGTGATTCCGTCTTTCGTGAACTCTTTGCCATCCAAAATAATTTGTTTAACTAGTGTACGGGAACCTGAACTATCCGGACGGTGAACAAGAACGATTTTCGCGTCATTGCCGCCTACTTCTTTCCAGTTCGTGATTTTACCTGTGTAGATGTCTGCTGCTTGTTGTTTCGTTACGTTATCCACTTTTACATCTTTGTTCACGATCAAAGCAAAAGGTGCGATAGCAACTTGGTGATCAACAAGGCCTTTATCTTTATATTCAGCAGCAGGTTCTACGTCGGAGTTACCAATGTCTGAAGTTCCGTCTGCTACGTTTTTAATTCCTGTACCTGAACCACCAGCAGTAACGTTAACAGTTACCTTCGGGTTCTTTTCCATAAATTCTGTTGCTGCTTGCTTAACTAATGGAAGAAGTGCGCTGGACCCGGAAGCTGTAACCGTTCCGCTCAATTCTGTTTTTGGCGTTTCACTTGGCTTTACTGAAGCAGCTGCAGTTGCAGCAGGTGTTGCGGAAGCAGCATCTTTAGTTTCTGTTTTAGCGCCGCATCCAACTAAGGACCCCATCATTAGTACCGCTGAAAGTGTGAATGTAATTCCTTTTTTCGACATGAACTTAAACATAGTAAGCATGTCCTCCTTTGATTTTATGTTTCTCGATTGTTCGATCCCCATCTGCTTGTGTGTCGAACGACCTTACTTCCATATGGTAACAAGCGAATGTTAAATACAAACCCACGAAACGTAAACGTAATGTAAAACTTTTAATTTACAAATCATTTACATAGTTCGACGCTTAAGTTAATAGAAACCCCCTATATTAATAAGTAGTTAGGCGGAAAAATGTCTAAGCTTGTCTATTTATAGGAGGTATACATATGCGTATTATGTCATTGTCCAACTTTTCTATGCGTGCAAAATTAATCGCAAGCTTCAGCGGCGTATTGCTCATTTTCTTGGCCGTGGCCCTGTTCAATCTGAATCAGGTGACACAAATTAAGCATCATATGACCGATCAGAATGATAAAGTAGATCTGAAAGTGATGGCGCTTGAGCTGAAAAATTTGGTTCAGGAGATGAACATCATCGCATCCGGTCTTGAAATTTCGAAGAAACCTGAATTTATCGAGAAATACAACAGTAAACGAAAGCCTTACAATGATTTCATTCAGAAGATAGGGGATACCGCCAGCACCCCAGATCAGCAAAAATGGCGAAGCCAGTTAATCCAAGCCTCGGTTGATTACATAAACAATTTCGATTCAGCAGCTAAAATGGTTCAGGATACCAGCATCAAGCCATCCGATCTTCAGATTAATCTTTTGTACTTATATAGTGAATCACAAGAGTTGAAGGATAACATCTTTGGATTGGTTGATAAGTTTTATGTAACCTACGCGGACGGCGCCGCAGCTGCAATTGCTGACTCCTCCAAAGCACTTAATGACAGCCGTACGATCATGATTGTGGCTTCTGCTTTCGTCTTTTTCCTAACCTTGGTCATCGCTTTTCTCATTATTACATCATTCACACGTCCGATTTCCGTTCTGCAAAAAGCCGTCGCTCGCATTGCTTCCGGAGATTTAACCCACACCATTAATTCCTCTGCCAAAGACGAGCTTGGACAATTAAGTAATAACTTCGACCAAATGATTAAACAGGTTAGGCTCATGCTTGGCGCAACCAAGGGCATCGCTTCTTCCTTATCTGCCCATTCGCATGAATTCCATCGCTTCTCACAGCTAACGGCATCGGCTAACTCAGATATCCTCAAAGCGATCCACGAGATATCAACAGGTGCAGATGAACAAGCGATGAAAACAGAGAGCAGCTCGCTGCTCATTGCTGAGCTAGAGGATGAGATCCGCGGTATCAGCGCGTATACCAATGAAATGAAACGCAGCAGCGACGAGGCTGCTGCCAATACGCAGCAAGGTACTGCGTACGTGCAAGCGCTCAAAGCATCGACTGCGCAGTCGCAGCTCCTGCTGCAAAAGGTTGATGCAGCGATGCAGACGCTGAGCGCAAGCTCGAAGCAGATCGGCGCCATCGTGCGCTCGATCATGGAAATTTCAACGCAGACGAATGTCCTAGCGTTGAATGCCGCGATCGAAGCGGCAAGAGCTGGTGCGCACGGCCGCGGCTTCTCGGTGATCGCGGACGAAGTGCGCGAGCTGTCCCTGCAAACGAACGGATCGTCGAGGACGATCAGCGGTATCATCGGGACGCTGCAGGGACAGATTCAGGAGCTGCAGCTTTCACTTGGCGATGCGCGTGAATCTGCGCTAACGCAAAGTAACCATGTGGAGGAAACCTTCGGCTCCTTCAGTAGAATTGAGCAATCGACGTTAGTCATCCGTGAGCAGATTGTGCAGATTCACCAGAAAATCGAACAAGCCCAATCGAAAAACGATCACCTTGTCGATTCCGTCCAATTCGTTGCCGCTATTGCGCAAGAAACAGCTGCAGGTGTTGAAGAGGTGAACTCGACCAGTATTCAACAGGACGCATCGATCCGCCGTATTGCCGAAGAGTCAGATGATATTCTTGAGCTGGCTGAGCAACTTTTTGCAGAAATTAGCAAGTTTCAAATTGCAGAGGTTCTTAGTGTGGACGAGCCAATAGAAATCCGTGCGGGTGGAGAGCTCATCGTGGAACAAATTGTGGAACAAATCGGAGCGATTGAACAGGAATTGAATGCAGAGACCGTATTTGAACAGCGTCGTGACATCCAGCAACAGAAGGCACACAAGGACGAGGAGTTACGACAAGAAAAGAAAGAATTAGTCGGGGTCAAGTAAGGATTATATAAGAAGAAGCTGTTTCAACGGTAGAACAGCTGCCCTCTTCTTGACCCGAGTTAGTCGGTTTCTCCGACTAACTCGGGCTTGCACACAAGCAAAAGAGCTAAGCGCCTTTAAGCCGCTTAGCTCCTTTGCTTTTCAATCATTTTTAACATTTTATTTCGCAATCTCATCCGTTGCCTTGATGTTTCGGAGGATGCTCACTTCGACTCGGCGATTCTTGGCCCGGCCATCGGTTGTCGTATTCTCAGCAATAGGACGATACTCGCCATAGCCAACGGAGGAATAAGATGCTGGCTGAATCTTGGTGTTAACAAGCAGTAATTTCATAAAGTTCACCGCGCGCTTGGCACTTAAATCCCAATTCGTCTCAAAATCCGCCCGATGAATCGGTATATTATCCGTATGTCCAGCTACCTCGACCTGATAGCCAGGATATTGCCCCAATAAATTCGACATCGATGTGGCTAGGATTTGGGATTCCTGCTTAATTATCGCAGATCCAGAATCGAACAGTGCTCGATCGCTTATGGTAATCGTCAACTTTTCATTATCCAACTTGGTTGTCAACTGTTCACTCATGTTATTTTCTTTTATAAACGCATCCATACTTTTCTTTAGTTCTTCCAGATCCTTCTCTTCCTTCTGAAGCTTAGCGGCTAGCTGGCTCTCAATTTTATTCTCTTCTTTGGAAGGAGGATTCTGGTTCTTAAAATTATTTTTCGTCGAATTCGCAGCATCATCAATTGGAATTAAATTTGACATGGCGAATGGCGCTTCGCCACCTGTGAAAGCATTATTTAACGATCGCATAATGGAGTCGTATTTTTTAGAGTCAAGTTGACTTGATGCAAATAGAATAATAAAAAGGGCCAGTAGTAAAGTCAATAAATCCGCATAGGGAATCAACCAGGTTTCATCGACATGTTCTTCATGATCCTCGTGCTTCTTTTTTTTACTCACTGTCCGGATGCCCCTCCCTCCATGCTTTCTTCATAGGACTCACGATCCTTGTTAGCAACAAAAATCATCATCTTCTGCTTCACGGAATTGGCAGACACACCAGATTGGATGGAAAGTAAACCTTCTACGACCATCAACTTGATTTCAACCTCTTTCTTGGACTTCTGCTTAAGTTTATTTGCAAAAGGGTGAAAAATAACATAGCCCAAGAAAATACCGAACATGGTAGCAACGAAAGCTGCTGAAATCAAGTGACCCAACTTCTCAACTTCACTCAAATTACCCAGTGCTGCGATAAGCCCTACAACGGCTCCAAGTACACCTAATGTAGGCGCATACGTACCTGCTTGTGTAAAAATACTTGCAAATTTCTTATGTCTCGTTTCCATCTCAGCAATATCTTCAAGTAGAACATCCCGCACAAAGTCAGGGTCATTCCCATCGATAATCAGTCGCATACCGCTTTTCATAAAAGGATCCGAAAGTTCCTCAGCTTGCTTTTCCAAAGAAAGCAACCCCTCACGACGCGTAATGCTCACCCAGTTAATGAACGTTTCGATCAATTCTTTTTTGGGCATTAGTTTCTGTTCCGTAAAAATAATTTTTAATAAGACCGGAATTTTCTTGATTTCATCTAGCGAGAAGGCTATGAGCAGCGCTGAAGCTGTTCCACCGAAAATGATTAATGCAGCCGCAGGATTTAATAAGGCCGCTAGACTTGCTCCCTTTAGTACCATACCAAAGCCAATGGATACTGCAGCCAGCACAATACCAATAATTGATGATTTCTCCATGCTTCATGCACCTCTTCAAGTAATCGATTTATGTATTTCAACTTGTTAGACCAAGCTTTCGACATTAACTGAGTCCTATATTCATAATAAGTTTAATTTCGAATTACTACAATCCTTTTCCGTAAAAATATTAGGCCAAAAGACCCATTTGTTCATCATTTCGAACCAATTGGGTCGAATCCTGACGAAAACCTCTACCGTTTAAATTATATAAGGTTCAATCGGATTCCTCCTTATTTCGCTCTCTTTCAAAATTCAACCCTTGTGGTAAAATTGGTATGTCTTGGTATCCATTGTGGGAACGATAGGACATAATAACTTCAGCTTGCCATTGTAGGAGGAATGATTGGATTGGAGAAAAGACCTTTTGGACAGACAGGGGCACATTTCCCACTATTAAGTTTTGGCGCCCAACGTATTGTAGATGAACATAACTGCACGGAGGAACAGGCGATTCAGATTGTGAATCGTGCCCTCGATGAGGGAATTACTTACTTCGACACAGCGCCTAGCTATTCTAAAGGGCAATCGGAAGAGCGTTTAGGTAAAGCACTAGCTCTGCATAATCGCAGGGACGAGGTATGGATTGCAACCAAGACCAATGACCGTACGCGGGACGGTTCCTTGCGACTTCTCGAAGACAGCTTGAAGCGTCTGCAGACGGATCACGTCGAAGAGTGGCGTCTACATAATATTATGAAAATGGAAGAGCTCGATCAGTGTTTGGCCAAAGGAGGCGCACTCGAAGCTTTAATTGAAGCGAAGGAACAAGGGATGATCAAGCATATCTCGATCAGTGGTCATACGAATCCTCAGGTGCAGCTCGAAGCGATTGACCGCTATCCGTTCGATAGCGCACTTGTCGCACTGTCCGCAGCGGATCACCTTGTTTATAGCTTCGCCCATGAGTTCCTGCCCAAAGCCAATGAAAAGGGTATCGCGGTGATCGGCATGAAAGTCATGGCGTTGGGCAAATTGGCGCCGTGGTATGAGAAAGCTTTGCGCTACACATTGTCGTTGCCGATTTCTACGGCTATCGTTGGCATGGAGTCTATGGAGCAGCTAGAGCAGAATCTTGCGATAGCGAAAAACTTCAAGCCGATGACCGATCTCGAGCAGCTTGATTTCTTGAAGGAAATTATGCATCTGGCGAATCCGGATGTGCTGAAGTGGAAATCGACGGACTGGGTGTCCGGCGAGTGGTATGAGCGGTAGAAACAGCGAAAGAGGCTGTCTCAAAAGTCAGTTTTGACTTTTTGAAATAGCCTCTTTTTTCGTTAATGTCCGATGAGTACTAAACCTGCTTCCCTCATATAACTGGATTTTCTCCATCTATTTGAAGTGGCATTCTCGAATTTGAAAGATTAACTGTATTTCCTGTAGTTAAATCCCTTCGATTTACTCGTTTCTTCAAATTTCAGACAAATTAAATGTACTTTTTCCATCTAATGCTCAAAATACGTCAGATTCGATCGAATTAGCTGTAGTTTATACATCTAAACACGAATTGGCAGTCACACTGCGTTCACAAGCCTCCAACCAACCTCAACCCAGCCACAATCCAACCTCAATACTACGCCCAAGCTCAGTATGTGCCGAACATTTGATAAGCATCGCTTCACAGTAGACTACTCTTTAGAATCGTAGAAGAAATGCTCCGCCTTCCATTGCTCCCCTAATTGGAGAATGCCATACGAGTAGCGAGGCTGTCTTCTTTTATCCGTAGGTGAACCTGGATTGAACATGATCGTCCCTTGAACATTTTGGAGAAACGGGATGTGTGAATGTCCAAAAATCACCATCTCTGGCCGATCAGCCTCGAACGCTTCACGTGCTCTTTCTTCGGTCGTTTTCCGGAAACCATCCCCATGGATAAGACCTATTCGGAAATTACCGAAGGTTAATAGTTTCTTTTTCCCAAACCTCTCCACAATGTCATCACCGTCGTTATTGCCAGCAACTGACTCACAAGGTGCAATCTGCTCGACAAGCTCGATGACATGCTCACTCACCCAATCACCTGCATGAATAATCAGATCGACACCTTGTAAGCCTGCTATAAGCGCATCAGGCAACTTCGTGGCACGGTAGGATAAATGCGTATCTGCTATCACACCTATTCGCATCACCTTTCACTCCTTCCAATATCAACTAGTCGTTAAGAATATACTAGTCAGGAAAAAGTAGGAATGCAAATACGTGTTTTAGCGCGAGACTCTAACCAGCAAATTTACTGTGTAACCACAGCATCATCAAAGCTTGCCGTCGAGGAAGCCATGCGGTAACCGATTTTGCCTGTACTCAGCTCCGTTGTTCCATTTGTCCAAGTAATAAGCTGCGTATTATTGACCGTTCCATCAATCGTATTGCCCGTTACCTTCACCTTGAGTTCGTACCATGTGTTGATACTTGAACTAAAGGAAGTGCTTGTTAGCAAGGTCATAGTCCCGCTTACCTTTTTATACAAATCAAGAGAATTCGTACTGTTGTTGATACGCAGCATATAGTAATTGTTTGCATCTGTGACACGGAAAAGCAGTCCTGCGTTGGCATAAGCGTTATTTAACTTCACTTTCGTGGAATACGTGTAATTCGTCCAAGCACTACCTGCAAAGGCAAGAGCCTCACCTGTTATCAAAGATTGATTGAACACTTTGCTACCATCTGTGATTACGCCCCATGGCTGGCGAACCAGTCTGCAGTTTGTAACCATTCACTCCTGTTAAACCCGCCTGTTCCAGGGCTAACTAGTAATGGGTTGGACGTAAGCTTATGTGCATCACTTGGCTCCGAACCGGGATGATTGCCGTAGAAAACGTTATAATCAAACACAGTATTCGTACCACTGCCATAAGAATATCCGCCGCTGCCTAGGTTATAGAAGATGTTATTTTTAAAAGAAGTATTACTCGCGTACCCTCCCCAATCGTTGATTAATAAAATATTAGTGCCCGCTCCCGCGCCAACATAGATCGTATTGTTATAGATGCTCGTATTCGTAACTGGACCAGCCAATTGAAAAATACGTGTGCCATCGTTCTGACTGATGTTATAACGGACAATGGTGCCATTATTGAAATTACTTGTACCGTTATTACAAATCAGCACGAAGCCGCCTTCATTGTCATGGCTATAGTTATACTGAATAATCGTTCGATTAGAGACATAGTCCGAGTCAAATCCTTGACCATCCAAGCTTCCATGCGTGCTATACGCTTCGTTGTATTGTACGAGCGCATCGTCCGTATTGAACGGCCAGATGGCAACTCCCTCAGCGCCGGAACGCATATTGGCATGATGAACGACATTGTATTGAATGACAGGAGCCGAGCTTACCCCGAACCAGAATGCCATCACGCCCGATATCGTATACCGTATTATACTGAATAAGCACGTTGGTGAAACCCGACCACGGTCCGGAATCGACCATGCCGCCCCGATTCATCCAGCGGGAATGCGTCTGAATACCCGTTGAATCCACCGTGTACACGGTATTTCCTTCGATTTTAACATCGTTCCATTTGGTAGATACAGAAGTTCCTAATGCCTGTACAGCGATGCCGCCGTTTTTCTTATCGGTATTAATTCCGTTTACATCGTGAACGGTGAGATTAGAAATATGGATGTAGTTGGCTGTTCCATAATCCGAGGCTACCACGTTGACGCCTAAACGTTTGGCAGCAGTTGTCCCTTTATTCGTCACTTCCAGGTTCATAATTTCCCAGTACTCTTGATTGTACAAATAGACGGCCGATCCACCGCTGCCATCCGCATTCATCGTAAGCCCATTACCGTTAATGAGCGGTTTACTTCCGCTGCCGTAGCTTGAGAGGGTAATTGGGCTGCCAGACACGCCAGAACCCTTCGGATAAAGCTGTCCGGTCCAAGTACCTCCGGATTTAAATAAGATCTGATCGCCAGCCACGAACGTTGTCGCATTAACCTTGGTCAAGCTTTTCCAAGCAGTTGCCGTGCTTTTCCCATCTCCGCTGTCATCAGGTCTCGAAGAATCTACATAATAAATTGTACCCGCAGCCATAGCGGCTTTAGGCAAGGTTCCTAGGAAGGAAAGCAACATAAGTATGGCAGCGAAGATGGTAAATATTTTTTTGGCAGAATACATGAATCATTCCCCTTTACGTGTTAGTTCACAAATTTGATAACGCTCTCAATAGCCAGTTCGCCTAATGACGCTATGTCTATCATCAGGCAAGTCTCACTTTTTTACACGAATGCTGCTTCCTCACCTCCCTTCAATTCAGACGTTTTACAAATGGACAGAGATCGCCGAGTATAGCCGCTGAGCTATTTGCTCCATTCCAGCCTGAGAGGGATGCACCAAATCATGTGTTTGGTTCTCGGGATCCAACAGATCCCTGCCAGGAATACCAATAATCCCTGGATGATTACGCTTCAGGACCGCCTGTTGAACAATGTCACGAAACAGATCAGACTTGGGATCCCCTGCAGCATCCATGGCAAACCAGAACATATCCGTGACAAACAGTTTACGCTCGCCAAGCCCAGCAGCTAATCTTTCCAGAAAGATATTAACAGCTTGACGAAACACTTCAGCCGTCCAGTCGTAGACCACATTAATCCCAAGCTCAATGGTGGCGATATCCCAGCCTTCCAGTTCTATCAAATAATCAGCCAATTGCGGCTCGAGCTTTGCTCCACCAGCAAGACCAAAGTTACGCAACTCTGAACCAAGTAGTTGCGCCAGACGAAAGGCATACGTACCTGTAGGCGACCATGCTGAAGCTCCGTGAGTAATCGAAGAGCCGTAGGCTAGGTAGCCTTTACCAGGGACCGACAAGCTATAGGGCGGCTCTACTTCACCTTCGACAGAAGAGAGATACACCTTCCCTTGATAGGGAAGCACGAGGCGATACAGTTCCCTATCATAGGAGTTTTGCGGATGAATCCCCTCGATCTCTGGTCGCCGTTCATATTTCTTGATGACAATCTTGTTATATCCTGTATGCAAATAAAAAATCTCAGCCTGCAAACTACCGATGACAAGTGCTGCCATTGTTGTAATTGGGGTTTCAAGATGCGGCTCCCACCATAGCCCGACCTCTACCCTTTCGCCGATCATGCGGAATCGAATTTCGGAGCCCGCAGCACTCTGGGCGTTTCGCTGAGCAATTTCATTCAACGTTAGCCGCAGTTTCTCTGGAATCCGGCATAATCGCAGCCCTTTGATTTCGTCTTCCACCCATTCCGTTACATGGTGAAGTTCAACCTTTGCTTCCTTAAGCGGAAATAGCATCGTTGTCATCATATCGATCAACCCTTAACCCCAGACATCGTAACACCATGAACAAAATATTTTTGCGCGAAAATAAACAGAACAATCGTTGGCAGTACGGCTACAGCAGCTCCGGCCATTTGCAGCGCATAGTCAGCGCCCGCTTCGGTCTGGAAGTAGGATAAGCCTACCGTTAGCAACTGCTTCTTCATATCCGTTATGAACACAAATGGCGAAGCGAAATCGTTCCACGTCCATAAAAAGGTAAACAACACCATTGTGACAAGTGCCGGTTTAGCCAGTGGTAAAATGATCCGATAATACACTTTATAATGCGAACAACCATCGACAATGGCCGCTTCCGATATTTCTTTGGGAATACTGATGAAAAATTGTCTAAGCAAGAACAAGAAGAAGACATCAAAAGCTGCCGGTAAAATAATCGCCCAATGCGTATTGTTTAAATGAAGATACTTATATAACAAGAACCTCGCTACAATGGTCGTATCGGATGGAATCATCATCTTGGCGATCAAGATCATGAAAATAACATTTTTAAAGCGGAATTCCAGCCTTGCGAAGGCATAAGCCGCCATGGTCACGAGCAGCCCCCTTAACAGAAGAACGCCAAGCACGACTTTAATGGAGTTCAAATACCAGATGAAATAGGTTTTATGCTTGAAGATGGTTGCGAAATTGCCCATAAAGGGATCGCTGATCAGAAGAGAGGCCGGATGCTGCGTCATCTCAAGCGGTGTTTTCAGTGAAAAGGAAATCATAAACAGGAACGGGATGATCATCACAATGCCGATGAGAAGCATCACGTAGGTTAACACTAATTTCGGTTTTAATAATGTACCCATTTTTTTTGCCCCCTCCATTGGATGATCGTAATAACGAGAATAATGGCAAACAACAGAATCGCTTGAGCGGAAGCAAAGCTGTATTTGTTGTAAGCAAAGGCTTCTTCGTAAATATTCAAAGAAATAACACGCGACGAAGTACCTGGACCGCCATTCGTCAAGTTACGGAAAATCGCATAGTTCTGAAATGATCCAATAATATTCGTAATCACTAGGAAGAAAGTCGTTGGTGAAATCAAAGGCAATGTCACACTCATAAACTTCTTAAATCGCCCTGCCCCATCGAGTTCCGCAGATTCGTACAAATCTTTCGGTACCCCTTGTAACGCCGCTAAATACACAATGGTTGGAAAAGCGAGTGAATGCCAAACTTCAACGCCAGCAATCGTTGGCAGCGAGGTGTGAATGCCTCCCAACCAAAGCGGGGGATGTTCCACGCCTACAGCTACGAGCAGTTTGTTCACAACCCCATCATACGGATTAAGCAAAATGGAAAACACAATCGCGATCGCCACTATGTTCGTAACATACGGCAGCATAATCAACGTCCGTGCTAATGTTCTTAAGTGAAAAGTCGCATTAAATAGCATTGAGAGCAGCAACGCTGCAATAATTACGCCTGGCACATAACAAATCATGAATAGAAAGCTTCTTCCAAATGAACTTAATGCAATGGGATCCTTCAAAACAGCGATGTAGTTCGAAAGTCCGGCAAAGTGCAAGTCCGATAAGCTTTTAAAGCTGTTGTAATCTAATACGCTGATGACAAATGCGTAGAGGGTTGGCAGTAAATAAAAAAGTGCAAATCCTGCCACAAAAGGCGTGACAAACCAGAAAGCAACCTTTTCTTCGTTCGTAATCCGCAGCATGCTCCATTCTCCTCTTTGTAGGAAGGAGGACACCACCATGATGTCCTCCTCCGTCACTTCTCAATTATTGTTTGCTGGCCGCTTGAATCGCTTGGTCTTCTCTTTGTTTAATTGATTTAACGGCATCATCCACTGATTTCTGTCCGGCAAAGTACAACTCAGATTCCTGCATAATAATATTGCTATACTCACTCATCGCACTACCTAGCAATTTCTCTTGCGTGAAGCCTAGTCCATTATCAAGCAATGCTTTGCGAAGGTCATCTGCTGTCACACTGCCTTGTGATTTATCAGCGATATTTTTCAGTACCGCATTCATTTCGTCCTTGCTCAAATTTTTCTGTGCAGGGAATTCGCCTCTTTCTTTATAGCTATTCTCAGCAAAGAACGATAGGAAATCGAACGATTCTTTCGGATGTGCGGATTTTTTATTAATCGCAAGCGCCGAAGTAACCCCAATATTGTTATTGCCTTTGCCATCATCTGGTGTAGGAGGTTGAACGACGCCCCATTTCCAGTCACGCGGATATTTCTCGAAATTGTTTAATGAACCCAAGTACCACGTTCCGATGAAATGCATCGCATACTTGCCTTCTAAGAATCCAAGATTAGACAGCTTCTTCGTCTTAAACTCAATCCAGGACGGCTGAATTTTGTGAACAGCACTCAGATCGTTGTACCATTTAAGCGCATCTTTAAATGCAGGATCATCATAGTTGGAAGTTCCGTCCGCTTTATAACCTGACACATTTTTTTGTCTGGACTGCAAGTACAAGTAGTTATCAAACGTCAGCATGTAGGAGCCGTAGACACCTTTTTCCGGTTTCGTTAATTTTTTAGCCGTCTCAATGTACTGGCTCCACGTCCAGTTTCCAGTAGGGTACGGAACACCTGCTTCATCAAACAGCTTTTTGTTATAAAAGACAGCCCACATCGATAAATTCATTGGCAAGTAGTACACTTCATCCTTGTATTTCGTGAGTGAGTCCCCATATATTTTATCAATATCGTAATTAGCCTGTTTCGCTAAATCTTTCATCGGATACAAGAAATCTCTGGATGCATACTTATTCTGATCGATTGGATTCGAAAGGCCAATAATATCTGTCTTGTCACCAGAGAGCATGGCAATATCGATTTTCTTCATCGCTTCATCTAGTGTACCTGGCAATATATTAAGTTCCAGCTTGTTCCCCGTTTTGGTTTCCCATTGTTTTTTTAACTTATCGTTAGGCGTGCCATCTTCCCACTCCTTCTGACCCGCTGAAGTAATGAACATGGACAATGTTACAGGATCAGCCTTCTTCGGTGCAGTACTTGCAGAAGCTACCGCTCCTGTTTCTTTCTTCGTTGTGGTAGCGCTACCACATCCGCTCAAAAGGCTTAACCCGACGACCGACGACAAACTTATTAATGCCCAACTTCTCTTGAACCCCTGCATAAAAGCGCCTCCATTTTTGTGTATGCCACATGTTTTGTCTTGCTACGAGTTTCATTCTAGGGGGAATACGGATTAAAAAATAGGGGATGGATTTTGGATTAGGTTTGATCTTTTTGACAGTTGCCGATTTCGATCGGAAGTTCTTCGAAGTTCCTTTACATGAAAAGAATGCGTGATTATTATAGAGTCAAAGGAGTGAGTCCGATGAACGATACCTATAAAATGATGATTGTTGACGATGAATTCGAGATTCGGGAAGGCCTAAACTCCTTTTATTGGGAACGCTTTCAATTCCAGGTAATTGGCCTAGCCGCCAACGGCAAGCAAGCGCTCGACCTGATGCAGCGAAATGATGTGGATATTGTTCTTACGGATATCAAGATGCCCGTTATGGATGGCATCGAGCTCAGTAGAGCCATTTCCGTGCATTATCCGCATGTCAAAATTGTTATTTTGTCTGGATATAAAGAATTTACATACGCGCGAGATGCCCTTCAAGCAGGCGTCTCCGAATATTTGTTGAAACCCGTGGATTTGAAGCACCTCAGTGAAAGTATGATGAAGTTAAAGCTTCTATTGGATACCGAACGGCAATCGTCGTTAAAGCTGCAATCCTATGAGAACCAGTTGGCGAACAGCCTGCCTGCTGCCAGAGATCACTTTTTCCAGTCATTCATCCAAGACCTCTTACCTGAATATCATGAGGCCAAAGAAAAAATGAGCTTATTGGAAATTGAAATGAACGCTACGTATTATTGTTGCGCAGCTGTGAAGTTCGAATCCAATGAGCATCCTGACGCTAGTCTACCTGATGCCAATAAGTTTACGAAGGCTATTACAATTATTGAACGCCATCTCGATGCAGGTCAATGTCATAGTTATACGCTTAAGAAAAAAGCTGGTGAACTAGCCGTCTTTCTGAATCTGAACGCGACATCCGTTCCGCCACGTCGATCCCTTTCCTTGCTTTTTGAGCAAATTATCTCCTCCATTGAACAGGAGACTGGTTGTCGATCCATTATAGGCCTAGGTGAAGTTTATCCGAGTTTGCTCTCTTTCCCGGATTCCTACAAGCAGGCGAGAAGCGTCATGGAACGAAACATTTTCTGGGAACGCAGCGGATTGTTTCATTGGGATCCTGCGAACGAGCTTCAAGTGGAACGCAAAGAATATCCATACCCCTATCTCTTAGAAACCAAATTTCTCGATGCGGTACTGGAAGGCAATCGCGACAATAGCTCTCTGCATTTCCAACAATTTTGGGACACCTGCGGCCTAGACTCTGAACGCGCGGAGCTCCCTCTCGTCCTCAGATACTTGACGCCGCTCTTCACGATGCTAGAACGAAGGTTGGATCTACATGGTGCTTCCTTTGAAGCGATGGCAAATCTCCATATGCCTTTCAGCGAATTTATTGAACAATTTCAGACCTTATCTCAGTTGAAAATGGCGTTGGATCGCTTAATTTCAGACATTACGCTGCAAATCAAAAAATTAAATGACGTCGTGCAAACGACTTCGCATTCGGCAGTCCAGCAAGTGAAAAAATATATCGAAGAGCATTGCAGCGAAAAAATCACCTTAAATCAAATGGCGGAGCTCGTTTATCTCAATCCCAGCTATTTCAGCATTCAATTTAAAAAAGAAACAGGCATTAACTTTATCGACTATTTAAAAAATTGCCGAATGGAAAAAGCCAAAGAATTACTGCGCCGCATCGATCTCAAAGTGTATGAAATCGGTGAATTAGTCGGCTATCAAGACCGTAAGTATTTCGCTACAACGTTCAAAAGTTACACGAAACTAACACCGCTCGAGTACCGTCAATCCTTCATCACATATTGAAAGCGGTGTCTACATGGAAAGTTTGAAGTTGTTTCTCAAAAGCTTTCTCTATAATCATTCGATTCGCAAGAAGCTTCTGTTCTGTTCGGTACTACTCACACTGACGCTAGCCACAACCTTTTATTGGTTATCTGAAGCCTTCGTGAGTCGGCTTATCGTGCAAGAAAAAGCGGAATACCAGGTGAATGAATTTAAGCAAACAGCCAATTACTTCAAATCCCTCTTTGCAGATCTGGATGCGAATACGAACAAGTTGGTAAACACAGCATTGGTACAAACAGCCGTCAATGAGCCGTTCCAGCAAAACGATTTCATCCAAATCGGACAACGGGTTCAGCGATTGACGAGCGAAATAAATGACACATTACTTTATCATGATTATATCGACAAAATCATGATTTTGGGTAAAAACAATCTAGTCTTTCTGTATGAATATGATAATGGCGGCAAATACGCGGGAACCGATTTCAAGTTTACACATTGGCTGAATGAAAGCGCGGCTTATCTTTATAAACAGCAAGAAGGTGTTCCGTTTTATTACAATGCCTTGGGTGCATCTCTCACCAATGGCTTCGACGAACGGGCGTTAGCTAATATGCTTGATCATCGCATTGCCTATTACCGTCCCATCCGGCTAGAAAATGAAACGATTGGCACGATGGTAGTGACGTTTAATATTCCTGAGTTTGCGAAGGAAGTATTTTATAGCTCTGATGTTGATGAGACACTTCAATTGCTGACCAATCAACACTTGCCGATTTGGAGCAACAAGCCTATCAGCTTAGATAGAGAAGACTTCTCTTCCTCCCTGCAATCCGATGATACTTCTTATAAAATCATTAAAAAAAATGGAAGTAACGTGCTGGTTACCCACTTTCAGCTACCCTCCTATCCGTTTGAACTCATGAGTGAATTTCCTATCGCATCGATCTTAACAAGCAAGGATGGAACGCACTCTTACCTATTCTTTTTCGGTCTGGGATCGCTAGTATTTGTTATGATCTTGTCATTCTGGTTTGCCGGGACGTTATCTAAACCGTTGTTTGAATTAACACAAGGATTATCCGCTGGATTTGCTGCAATGAACGAACGCGCGCCACTAGAACCACGCATCATTTTTCCTAATTATCGTGTACGTTCCAAGTTAATTGCTTATTTTGTCCTAACAACCTTTGTGCCCAACTTGCTGTTTGTCCTGTTGCTGACTTACGTTCACTATGACAACTATCAAAATAAGGTGATGCAGCTGACGGAAAGCACGATACAACAAGTTAAACGGAATATCAATTACAGTCTGAAGAACTACGACAGATTAACGCAACAGTTAATCTATCATCCTGAAGTCCAACAAACGATGCGAAAATCAGAAACGACTTCTTTACAACCAACTGATAACATGATGCTAGAGCTTCAATTTGGTAACATCAAACAGCGGAAAAGGGAGTTTCTATCCATGGAACTTTACAATCAAACCCGCGAGCGAATCTATACAGGCATGTATGCAGGCACCGTTCCGATATCGAAGACCGATCCGCGGATCTTTGAGAAGCTGGATCATAGCTCAGGTGAGTTGCTGCTCATCGGTACCTATCGCAATTTGTATATGACTCCGGTACTCACATTTGCCAGAAAAATTAGCTCTTCCAGCGAATCCAATCTCGGATCTAAGCTCGGGTATATGATTGTCAATGTGGAACAGGACATGCTGAACAATATCTTCCGAACGATCCGTATCGGAGACTCTGGTTATTTCTTTCTGATGGATGCGAACGGCACCATACTATCGCATGATAACGACGAGCTCACCTCACATGTGCTTACGAAGGAAGATCCTCTCGTAACTGAGATGATGCAGCAGATGAGTGGTTCCTATTTCAAAAACGACAGAAATAAAAGGTATATGGTCTTCTACGACACCGCGTCCTACTTTGGCGTAAAGATGGTTGGCATTGTCCCTTCAGACGAATTGAAGAAAAAGGTGTTGACTCTGGTCTGGTACAGCGCAGCTTTCTTCGCTTTATTCGGAATTCTGATTATGCTTATCGCAACACTGATCTCTAGTCTAATTAGCAAACCGCTGCGGAAGCTGCAGAACTTGATGCATGAAGTGAATGAGGGCAACTTTGAAGCAAGGATGAATCACAAAGGCCGAGACGAAATTGCCAGTCTAGCCCGCCATTTTAACAATATGATTAAACGCTTGAACGAGTTAATTACCGAAAATTATCAATCGAAAATTCGCGAGAAGGAGCTCCTGTTCCTGGAGAAAGAAGCCCAGCTCCATGCCTTGCAACAGCAAATTAATCCGCACTTCTTATACAACACGCTGGAGTCGATTAAATGGATGGCCTTCCGACAGGGTGCAGGTGAAATCGTTGAAATGACAACTGCACTGGGGCAATTTTTCCGAGGAAGCATTAGCAAAAAAAGTGGCTTAGTTCGCATGTCTGAAGAGCTGGACCACCTAGAACAGTACTTACGGATTCAAAAAATTAGAGCAAAAAATCGTTTCATTGTGATTTGGGATGTCTCTGACGCGCTACAATCTTCCTTAACGGTCAAATTGATTTTGCAGCCAATCGTAGAAAACGCCATTGTACATGGCCTGGATACGATAGAATCAGACGGTTTGCTGATGATCAAGGGGTATCTCGATGGAAGCCATGTGCATATCGAAATTCTCGATAATGGCGCGGG
The DNA here is from genome assembly GCF_052115445.1 of Paenibacillus sp. 2RAB27. Lineage (NCBI taxonomy): Bacteria > Bacillati > Bacillota > Bacilli > Caryophanales > Paenibacillaceae > Paenibacillus > Paenibacillus sp. 2RAB27. The sequence continues at coordinate 170,102 of NZ_JBFRGR010000004.1, read as the reverse complement.
GATGAGCGCGGAACAATTACAACATTTACGAATGATCGAAGAGGAACAACGGGAGACTAACGATTCCGGCATTGGATTGATCAATGTGTTCCAGCGATTGCATTTGTATTTCAATGACAGCTTTACCTGGGACATCGACAGTCAGCTAGGCAGAGGAACACTTGTGCGTCTCCACTTGCCCTTGCTTTCTGAAGATGAAGGGTAACTAACCTTTATACCAAGCAAGCAAGCAAACAGCCGCCCCACGATACGTGGGGCGGCTGTTTGTGCATGCGCTGCTAATCCAATTGACGTACTTGCACGCCTTTATCACGAATGCGCTCGAGCGCATCCTTGCTTGTCATGCGATCCGTAATGACATGTTGAATCTCCGACCAATCCGCAACTTGTGTTAAAGCCTGCATGCCGAATTTACTATGGTCAGCGAGCAGATAGGTTTCGTCTGCAATGCTGATCATTTTGCGCTTAATCAACGCTTGCAGCTCATTCGATTCGCTGATACCGCGCTGCACGTGAACCCCTTTGCATGAAAGGAACAGCTTGTGCGCATGGTACATATCCAAGGATCGCTCCGATAAGGGGCCTACGTAGGATAAAGACTTCGGAGAAAGCAAGCCGCCGGTTGAAATGACTTGAATTTTCTCTTTGCCGCTTACCTCCAAGGCAACTTTCATCGAGTTAGTGATGATGGTAATCGCCATATCGGGAATCATTTTCGCCATATACCAAGCCGTGGTACTCGCATCGAGAATGATGCGGTCCCCCTCCTGAATATGTGAAACAGCTTCCTTCGCAATGCTATTCTTAAAATCCGCATGAGCCGTCTCCCGCTCCATGAAAGGAACTTCGGTCTGCGCTTCCTTCACACTCACCGCACCGCCATGGCTGCGCATAAGCTTGCCTTCGGCTTCTAAGCGATCCAAGTCACGTCGAATTGTTTCTTCCGTGACCTGACATAACTCACTTAACTCGGTCACACGGATGCTTCCTCTTTCATTAACCAATTGAACGATTCTCTGCCATCTTTCTGCTACCAGCATCGTTACCCCTCATTTCACCGTCGATCGGGAGGCCACCTGACAGAAAACTGCATACGCCGCCTGCCAACCCGCCTCATCCTGAGGATGATACGTCTTGACTGGGAACGAATTCCGAATCAGCTTCCTGGCTTCGCGCAAATTCGCGATATACCCTAGTGCTATCCATTGTACTACAAGGTTTCCTAAGGCACTACCCTCAACTGGACCCGCCCACACTTCACGCTGTGTAGCGCTCGCTGTGAACTGACACAGCAGCTCATTCTGGATGCCGCCGCCAACGATGTGAAGTCCGCGGTAGGTCTTGCCCGAAAGCTGCTCTGTACGCTCCAAAATGAAGCGATATTTCAGTGATAAGCTTTCCATGATGCAGCGCACGATTTCACCATCGGTCTGAGGCACAGTCTGCTGGGTGTCACGACAATATTGCTGAATTTGCTTAGGCATATGAGCAGGGTTAAGGAACATATCATCATCCGGATCGATGAAGAATTGGAATGGCTTCACGGTTTCCGCTTGTTTCACAAGCTCAGCAAAGCTGGCCATTTTGCCTTCTTTTTCCCATGCGCGTTTGCATTCCTGAATCAGCCATAGCCCCATGATGTTCTTCAACAAGCGATTCGTGCCATAAACGCCGCCTTCATTCGTGAAGTTCCACGCTAAGGCTTGTTCCGTGAGCACCGGCTTCTCCGTTTCAGTTCCCAGCAACGACCATGTCCCGCAGCTTAGAAAGGCAAAATCATCATCAAGCGCAGGCACGGCAACAACCGCAGATGCGGTATCGTGCTCGCCAACGGCGATAACAGGAATAGAAGGAACATCCAGTTCTTTACAAACAGCTGGGCTTAGTGATCCAACTCGAGTCCCCGAAGCGACTGGCGGCAAGAATATGTCTCCTGGAAGACGTAATTGCTCGATCAGTGCCGTGTCCCACGTGAAGCTCGTTGCATTAAACAACTGCGTCGTCGTGGCATTCGTGAATTCGCTATGTTTTTCACCTGTTAGGAAATAGCGAAGCAGGTCTGGAATCATGAGAAACGTCGCCGCGCGGTCAAGTAGCTCAGGATTGTTTTTTTGAAGGGTATAGAGCTGGAAAATGGAGTTGAATTGCAAAAACTGCAGCCCTGTTAGCGTATACAGCTTTTCGCGTCCGACGATATCCATGACTTCGCTCATGATGCCGTCCGTATGGTGATCCCGATAATGGTAGGGATTCCCCAACAGCTCGCCATTCGCTGCCAACAGTCCGAAATCTACTGCCCAAGAATCAATCGCTAAGCTTTCGATATTCGCATAGCCTAGATGCTTGGTTTGTAAAATGCCTTGCTTCAACTCATGAAGCAACCGCAAAATGTCCCAGTGAAGGTGGTTACCCACCTGCACTGGATCATTGGAGAAGCGGTGAATTTCCTCGATCGTGATCCGGCCCGCTTCAGAATCAAGACGTCCGACGATCGCTCTGCCGCTGCTTGCTCCCAAATCAAAGGCTAGAACTGTCGAAGAAGTACTCACCAGCTTGCACCGCCTTTGCCACGCGCGTTAATTTTCTCGTCATAACCGCTTGCCAAGTAAGCCTTCATTGGGTCAACAGGCACACCGATTTCCTCACGTACTGCTTGAAGCAGAGGCGTTACATCAAATTCAAATGCTTTACGAACCGCATCCTCAGCGCCAAGAACATCTTGATTGTCTTGTGCAGCACGAACTTCTTCAAGGTTAATCAGAAGCGCTTTTGCGTATTGCGTTTGTACGTTAAGTACAGAACGAAGCATCGCTGGGATTTTACGCTCAATGTTATGACTTTGGTCGATCATGTAGGCAATATTGTCAGATGCTTTACGAATTAGTGGATTCTTGTCGTTCGCTGCATCAATGATTTGATAGAAAATCAGGAACAATTCATACGGATTCACTGAACCTACGATCAGATCGTCATCGCCGTATTTACGGGAGTTGAAGTGGAATCCACCTAATTTATTTTCATCCAACAAGTACGTTACGATGTGCTCAATGTTCGTTCCTTGCGGGTGATGTCCTGTATCGACAAGAACTTCTGCTTGCGGACCCAATTTGTTCGCCAAATTGAACGCCATACCCCAATCAGCTAGATCTGTATGATAGAACGCAGGCTCATAGAACTTGTATTCGATCAACATGCGCATGCTAGGGGACATGGCATTGTACATTTCTTTCAGGGACTCATACATCCATGCTTTACGAGCGCGGATATCCACTTGTCCTGGGTAGTTGGAGCCGTCAGCGAACCACAAGCTCAACACGTCGGAGCCTACTGTTTTGGCGATGTCTACGCACTCCAACAGGTGGTCCGTTGCTTTACGGCGAATCGCAGCGTTCGAGTTCGTTACACTTCCGAAGATGTAATCATCTTCTTGGAAAAGGTTCGGGTTCACCGCACCGATGGAAACGCCTAGATCAGACGCGTGCTGCTTCAACTTTGCGTAGTCATCTACTTTATCCCATGGAATGTGGATCGCAACCGACGGGCAAACACCCGTCAGTTTGTGCACTTGCGCCGCATCTTCGAATTTCTCGAAGGGATTACGCGGTACGCCTGTTTGTTTGTAGACTTTGAAACGTGTTCCTGAGTCTCCGTAACCCCATGAAGGCGTCTCAACTTTCAATGCTTTCAGCTTCGCTTTTACTGCAGCAATATCAATGCCTCTCAGGGCTTGTTGTTCTTCGAATAATGCGTAGGCTTTGTCGCTCATCGGTTTATTGCCTCCTATTAGATGAATTAGCGCGTGAAGGCAGCAGGTACGCCACCATCAACAGTGATCATGCAACCAGTTGTTTTAGCTGCTTTGGATGATGCGAAGTACACGATAGCTTCTGCAACGTCTTTCGGGAAAATGTTTACAAGCAACGTCGTTCTCTTACGGTAGTGCTCTTCCAACTGATCCGGTTCGATTCCGTAGGCAGCCGCACGCTCATTGCGCCAGCCGGAGTTCCAAATCGCGGAACCTTGAAGAATGGCATCTGGCAATACGGAGTTTACGCGGATACCGAATTCGCCGCCTTCTGCTGCGATACAACGTGCCAAGTGAATTTCTGCTGCTTTTGCAGTCGAGTATGCGGAAGCATTTTTCCCAGCAAATACGGAGTTTTTGGAGCCGACGAATACCATGCTGCCGCCAACTTTTTGTGTTTTCATAATTTTAAATGCTTCTCTAGCAACAAGGAAATACCCTGTGCTAAGGACGTTCATGTTCAGGTTCCACTCTTTAAGCGATGTTTCGTCAAAAGGACTGGAAGTCGCAAGACCTGCGTTGTTCACGATAATATCGATTCCGCCGTAGCTAAGAATGGACTCGCGGAACGCTGCAATTACTTCTTCTTCTTTCGTTACGTCCATGCGAACAGCAATCGCTCTGTTTTCGCCATATTGGTCGTTAAGTTCTGCTGCCAGTTTCTGTGCACCTTCAAGGTTCAAGTCAGCAAGCACAACGTGTGCGCCATCTTTGAGGAATTGACGAGCTGTTACGCTTCCGATTCCGCCCGCGCCGCCAGTGATGAAGGCAATTTGACGAGAGAACTCAGCTTCTGCAGGAGCAAGTGTTAATTTATAAAGTTCAAGAGGCCAGTACTCAACATTGTAGGATTCGTTTTCGCTTAAGGATACGAACGTTCCAAGCGCTGTAGCGCCTCTCATAACGGAGATTGCACGGTGGTAAAGCGCGCCGCTAATTTGTGCCATTGCCCAGCTTTTACCTGTGTTGATCATCCCGATTCCTGGAATAAGGATAACACGTGGAGCCGCTTCGTTGATAACGTCGCCTTCATTTTTGTTACGGTCAAAATAGGCTTTGTACTCTTCTTTGTATGCTTCGATTCCGGCTTTAAGTGCTTCAGTCAAGGAAGCTGCATCACCTGTTGTCGGATTCCAGTCGATATATAGAGGCTTCATTTTCGTATGAACAAGGTGATCCGGGCAAGCTGCACCAACTTGGGAAAGAACAGCAGCATCGCGGCTATTTACAAATTGAAGTACATCGTCTGCACTGTCAATCGTGAGGATCATTTTCTTCTCGTTGCTTACAGCACCGCGTACGACCGGAAGAACTTGAGCCAATAGTTCGCTGCGAGCTTCTACGCTAAGAGATTCATATTTGGATCCGCCATATAGGTTCGCTTCGTTCACGCGAGCTTCGATGAAGCTTGCTGCTTCATTAATGATAGCGATTGTTTTCAAGTAGCTCTCTTCAGACGTTTCACCCCAAGTTACTAGACCATGTTTCTCCATAAGGACAAGCTCAGCTTTTGGATTGTTGCGAACGCCATCTGCGATCATTTTGGAAAGTGTAAAGCCAGGACGTACATAAGGTACCCATACGAAACGATCGCCATAAATTTCTTTCGCAAGCTCACGTCCATTATGTGCGCAGCAGAGTGAGATAATCGCATCTGGATGTGTGTGGTCAACGTTTTTGAATGGTAAGAACGCATGTAGAAGTGTCTCGATGGAAGCACGCGGGTGCTTGCTGTCGATCATACAATTCGCAAGATAAGCAACCATTTCTTCATCAGACATTTCGTCACGCTCGATCAAAGGACGGATATCTTCCATACGAAGACCTGTAAAATTCTTTGCTTTCATCGTTCCAAGGTCAGAACCGCTGCCTTTAACCCACATCACTTCAACATCGCGACCACGGAAATCTTTCTCGATCGTTTTGTAAGAAGTATTGCCGCCGCCCCAGTTACATACAGCGCGATCCGTGCCTAATAAATTAGAACGATATACAATTTCTTCTACACCTTTCGATACTGCATTCGCTTTTGAAGCTTCCCATAAATTCGCAACCATTTAAGTACCCTCCTAAGTTTTACATCCCATGTGTATGTGTTTGTTTTTGATGGTTTTATCTTAACACATCTTTGTTTATTTTTGAATAATTATTTTTATGTTTGTTTTATGGAGAAGAAAACACAGATTCGTCCGTCTTTTGTGTATAAAAATGAAAGGTTGGCTAGTTTAGAAGGAGGGTTTCGGGAATAAACTGAGAGCAACGGGCAACATTACCTGTGATAATCTGCGAATGTGTGGGTTTTCTTCTGAATTTGATAACGACGCTCCAGCTGAGTAATAACTGGAAAAACTACAGCTAATACCGGGGAAATCACCTTTTGTTTCACATTAACTGGATAACCTACAGCTATATTCAGCTGAAATCGTTGATTCAGGTAAAAAGCTAACTATTAACTACATTTTTTCCATTTAATTTAATTTTTTCAACTAAAATGCTGAATTCAACTGTATGTTTTCCATTTATTAGGGAGGGGACCGCTGGGGGCGCCCTTCGGTATCCGTTGAGTAACAAAAAGGTGAATTGAGGGGAAAGTTCGATATTTGTTGACTAGCTAGATGTATGGAGGCAAGTTTGATGGTTGTTGAGTAGCTATGTGTAAGGGGAAAGTTTGATATTTGTTGAGTAGCTATGGTGTAAGGGGGCAAGTTTGAGGTTTATTGAGTAACTAGGGTGTAAGGGACATGTTTGATGGATTGTAGAGTAGCTACTATTGGGCATAGAGACAAGTTGCTACTCTTTGAATAGCTATGGTGTCGGGGGATGCCCGGCGAATAGCTATTTCTATATATCATCATCGAACTGCCACTTATCTCCGCCACTGACTGAATCTCCAGTCATGTCATCCTGCATGTCACCGCCGTAATCTCCGTGCTCGTCCTCGGCCACATTTTGCAAATCGAAAGCGTTGATCGTTATGATCGGATAGGTATGATGCGCGGCGATTTGAGCCGCCTGCAATTTCATAAACTTCGGCGAGCCTTCTGTCTCTTCATCATAAACAAGCAAAATGCCGTCAGAGTTTCGTAGGAGGAACTTGTCCCTCTCCTTGAACTGCCAAGGCCCCTCATATTTGGTCTTCGTTACACTGTTCACGTAATTCGCACGCTGCATGACACTTGCATAGCAGCTTTTCTTGTCATCACTCCACTTCTCTTCCTGCTCTAGAAAAGGAGTAATCACTGCAAGCTTAATTTCTGGATGCGTGCTCTCTCTCAGTTCAAGCACTGCCTCCGCTGCCCATAGCTCCACGCCCCATTGACCACTGACGACAACCCATTCAAGCCCGTCATCTAACAAGGCGATAAGCCGTTTTTGAATTGCTTTTTTGATAATCGGAATGCCTGGATGCTTCAATGAGAAAATACCGAGTTCATTCGCTTTGTACCCAGTAATCAGCACTCGTTTCATATGAACTCACCTCCTTGTTGATCATCCTAACAGGTTAGCATAGTTAGATCGAATTAGGAAGAAGTGCAGACTTCAATCATTTATATGTTAGATTATATGACATATTCGTTAATTTTCACACAATAGGACAATTTATTGATTGATTATATCAAAATAATGATTGAAATTTCAAACTAATTAAGTTATTCTGTTCTCAACACACAAATGTACGTTAACTAACCTAACACAAATAGAGGAGCGGAGAGAAAATGAATATTGCACTCGTTGCGCATGATGTTTACAAAAACTTGCTCGTAGACTTTGTCATAGCTTATAAGCATATTTTCCAAAAGCACCAACTCTATGCTACAGGTACGACAGGAAGAAGAATTAGTGAAGCCGCAAAGCTCGATGTCATTCGCTTGCGCTCAGGCCCATTTGGCGGGGATCAGCAAATCGGTGCGATGATTGCGATGGATGATATTGATTTACTTATCTTTTTCCGCGATCCCATCTCTGCATTAGGACATGAACCCGATATTACAGCACTCCTTCGCCTCTGTGATGTGCAGCAGATCCCTCTCGCAACCAATCTTGGAACAGCAGAAATGCTGATTAGAGCCATGGAAAACGGCTTCCTCTCTTGGCGCGAAGAAATACGCAAATATGATTCTCCACGATTGAATGGTACGGATAACAAATAAGACTACCTGAAATTATATGAAATTATAGTAGAATCTACTGCCATCTACCTTTCAAAATAAGATAATATTCCAACAAACTAGCCTGTCGACCGAGCCAATCCTCTATGATTTGCATATCTTACTATCATCTCTCTTGAAAGGATGATAGACATATGGCAAAGATCAAGCAAGGATCGGCAGCCCCGTTCAATTCAGACATCGCCACATCATTTCTGGAAGAACAACAGGTGTCATTCGTCTTGGCGTCGTAGTTGGACACAAATTGATAATTGAGAGCATCGTCCGTCAAAGTGTAAAATAAATGACAAAAAAGACTACTGAACCCTGTTCAGTAGTCTTTCTATTAATACTTACAGATTTTTAACCAGCCATGGGTACGCCTGACTCCCATTAACCTCGTGAACACCTTCATAGAGATGAACGCCCAATCGCTCAGATGCTCCCGCCAACGCATACTCCCGCTCCAAGTAGGAAACGGCTGCTTCCACACCATCAATAGGAAAAATCGGATCTTGTTTACCTGATGCAATGAACAATGGACGCGGTGCAAGCAAACCGATTAATTCAGGAAGTTCCGCGAAGTCGAGCGCGCCAGGCAGATAGTTATCGATACAATGCCGCACGCCCATAATACTGCGCTTAAATGTATTGGTGAACGCGCACAGGACCGAGGCCTGGATGCGCTCATCTATTACTGCCGTGTAAGCGGCAAGTAAACCGCCACCCGAGAACCCAAAACAACCGATTCGACTCGCATCTACCTCTTCGCGTGACACGAGGTAATCTAACACTCGTCTCACTTCTTGCACACGAACACCAGCTAGAGAGATCCCATATAGCATAAGATGAGAAGCAAGCATCTGACAGGAAGAGTTCCCCACTTGTCCATCCTTCTGGTCATCTTCCAATCGCCGATCACCGAACCCTAGAATTTCAGGGACAACGACGACGAAGCCGCGCCTCACCAACTCTAGCGCATAGTTGCCATGAAGATCCCATTCCCCCGTATGCTCAGTACCATCAGCGTTCAAGCCTACGATCTGCCTGCTCCCATAGCCATGACCATGAAGTGCAAGCACGGCAGCACGTTTAGGAGAATCGCCTTTTGGCAACAACACATACACAGGGACACGAAAGCCCCAGAAAGTACTGATTTCAATTCGTTCTCGGATATGATCCCCTAGCTCGACACGATCAAGAAGAACAGGACGAAGTTCGTCCTGTTCTTCCATGGTCACCGCTAAGGAGTCCGCCAAGCGCTTTTTCATATGAGCTTTCGCATGTTCAGCCCATTCCGTACGACTCTGCTCGCGTTTCAACTCGAAAGTGCGATAGAGATGTTCCATACTCGCGTCAGGACTCCACATCTAGCTCAACCTCCGTCATAGGTTAAAATTTCACAAGTTTATCTACAGCAACTGGTTGCCCCGTACGCAATGAAATATTGCCGGCAATACCCGTAAGAATGGACATCGCTCCGTCAACATGGGATGCCGCGCGGTTGAATCGATCTTCCGATGGCTTGTCGAAAATATCTTTCAACAGAACTGGATCGCCACCACCGTGGCCGCCAACACCTTCTTCAATTTCAACTTCATAAGGTGCCGCAAACATCGGGAATACCGTAATCGTTTTCGCTTTCAACGCACCCTCATCCGCTTTATCGCCACCGGAATTCACGTATGATTTCTCAACAACTTTCATTTCAATACGGCCTTTGCTGCCGTTAATGTTCACATTAAAGCCTTCCCACGGCAAGTACGCATTCAAGGAGTACGTTAGAATCGCTTTATTTTTGTAGCGAACCATCACACCCATCGTGTCTTCAATGGAGATCCCATCACCAAACACGCTCTGATCACGCTGATAACCATCCTCATGCTCCGCATCCAAATATAGACCTTTCAGATGTGCATTCTTATCCAATTGAAGTCCAAATGGGTCTTCTTTCGCGTATTCATTTCCAGTTGCACGTTGGTAGAACTTCGTTTCGCCGCGTTTCTCTGCGTTGGCCTTACCATAGAACATCAGATCCCCCATAGCAAAAACCGTCTCAGGCTGCGTCCCTAACCAGAAGTTAACCAAGTCAAAGTGATGCGTTGACTTATGCACAAGCAACCCGCCGCCATTGCGTTTATCGCGGTGCCATCTGCGGAAATAGTCAGCTCCATGCTCTGTATTGAGCAACCATTCGAAATGAACGGAGTGGACATCACCAATCGTTCCATCCATAATTAACTCACGAATTTTCGTATTGTGCGGTGCATAACGATAGTTAAACGTAACACGAAGCTGGCGGCCCGTACGTTTAATCGCATCCAAGATTTCTTGGCATTTCTCTTCATCAACCGTCATCGGTTTCTCCGAAATGACATCACAACCTAGTTCCATCGCTTTAATGATGTACGTATGGTGGGTACGATCCACTGTTGTTACGATGATCGCATCCGGCTTCTCATTACGGATCATTTCTTCGAATTGATCGGCTTTATACGTAGGAACAGCATGATACTCATACTTGTTAGCAAGTAAGTCATTCGTAAAGTTCATGCGCGTTTGGTTAATATCACAAATGGCAACAAGCTCGGATGTATCTCGGAAATCCTTCACCATGGAGCCATAGAAGAATTCAGCTCGTCCACCAGTTCCTACAATCGCATAACGTGTTTTCATCAGTTAATGCCCCTCTCGATTACAAAGTATTTCATCTCTTATAGCAAGATTAATACAATATTTGTTGTGTTTCTATTCAAATATTACCCGATGCCTTTATTTCCTTGCATATATTGCTGTAAAATAGAGAGGCACAACCTAACTTAGAGAGGTGTCTATGTTGTTTCATTACGAGATTGAAAGAATTCGCAGAGAGCAGCCCTACACAATGCTAGTGAATCATTTCCATGACCATTACGAAATTTATTATTTACTCAGCGGTAAACGCAATTATTTCATTCAAGACCGCGTCTATGCCATGCAAGAGGGTGATCTAGTATTTATAGATAAACATACACTCCACAAAACGCTTGATGCCAATGATCGTCCGCACGAGCGCATCTTAATCAATTTCGAAGAACGCTGGCTCGCTATGAAAGATGATGAAACTTATGCGATTGCGCTATCTCCTTTTCGTCCAAAGCATTATATCGTCTCCCTTTCCGGCGCAAATCGCACACTCGTTGAGAATTTGCTCTTCAGTTTATTGCGAGAAAAACAGCAAGAGCAACTCGGTTGGGAGCTGAATAGCAAAGCCTTACTTACACAGTTGCTCATATTCTGCTCGCGACTCATGGACCAGCCCGGGACGTTAGTTGAGCATCCCCAGGCTTATAACCCGAAGATTTTCGAAATCGTCACCTATATCAATGAACACTTCAATGAACGACTGACACTGGCACTCATCTCTGAAAAGTTCCATATTAGTCCGAGTTACTTTTGCCGCTCCTTCAAGGATACAATTGGCTTCTCGTTCGTCGAGTATTTGAACAACCTGCGTATTCGTGAGGCGCAACGCTTATTAAGGGAAACGAAACTCAAAGTGATCCACATTGCCGAGCAAGCAGGCTTTGACAGCGTCGCTCACTTTGGACGTGTATTCAAGCAGGTTACGTCGCAGACCCCATTGGAATGCCGGAAGATGATGCATCTGAGTCTGTGAGGACTTCCATTTCACTTCTTCATTGTTGTGAAGGGGAAGTTTCGCTTTTCAATCCGTTACCAGGAATTTGAAATTAGCTGGAAAATGTACATCTATTTCGGAGGAATTATCACGATTTTAGGATTTAAATGGAAAACATGTAGTTAAATTCTAGGAAATTAGGTCATTTTGGCTAAACTCGCTAAATTAACTACATGAAATCCATCTAATCGAAGTTTTCGCGAAATTGAGGTGAAATTAGCTGTTGAAAATCCATTTATTCGCACCGTGGAGCGCAGATTCGGGCATGAAGCCTCGCTCTGGCCTATTTCTCGCTTCCAGCCCACCCATCCTCACGCTAAACTCCACTAACTCTCTCACCGAACTAAGCCTGCCTCCACCAACTGCCCGCCGCGAAACCTCCATAAAACAAAAACCCTTCGTGCAAGCTCACGCTCACACAAAGGGTTGTCATTTAGAAACTGAAATATTGCTTAGCATTATTGTAGGAAATACCTTGAACCAACTGTTTCAACAGCTGCTCGTCGTTCGGGAACTCGCCCGCTTCAACCCACTCACCGATCATGTTGCATAGAATGCGACGGAAGTAGTCATGACGCGTGTAGGACAAGAAGCTGCGGGAATCCGTTAGCATCCCAACGAAACGTCCTAGTAAACCGAAGTTGCCGAGGGATTTCATTTGGGAGATCATGCCGTCGCGCGTATCATTGAACCACCATGCGGCGCCCAATTGGATTTTGCCAGCGATACCATCGCCTTGGAAGCTGCCCATCAAGGAAGCAAGAATCTCGTTATCCCGTGCGTTCAAGGAATAGAGAATGGTACGCGGCAAGGAATCCGCTACAGCTAGTGCGGACAATAGTCCCGTTAATGCTCCCGCAACAGGGCTATCACCAATGGAGTCGAATCCTGTATCAGGACCTAGCTTAGCGAAAGCCTGTCCATTGTTGTTACGGGAAGCGTTGATATGATACTGCATCGCCCAATCCAATTTCTTGTAGATGCCGCCAAGGAAGATCAGCGTGAAGGCTTTGTACTTCTTCTCGTCTTCCAGACTTACCGCTTGACCAGCAAGTACTGCCGCGAAGATCGCGTCAACTTCTTCTTTGGTCGCTGTTGCAAAAGGCACATAATCCAACGCATGGTCAGACACTTTACAGCCGACAGAGTCAAAGAAGACAGCACGGCTTTCTAAACCAGCCAATAAATCATCATACGTGCGGATCGGCGTTCCTACCGCTTTTTCAAGTTGAGCAATCCATGGAAGGAATGTAGCACGGTTGATTTCCAACGCCTTATCGGGACGGTAGGAAGGCAATACTTGCGTATCGAATCCTTCAATCTCTTTAATTTTGATGTGGTATTCCAAGGAATCCACAGGATCGTCTGTCGTACAAATGACCGTTACTTTGGAGTTTGTGATTAGGTCTCTAGCGCGGGATCCACCCTCAGCCAGCTTCGCATTCACTTTTTCCCAAATTGCTGGTGCATTCTGCTCATTAATGATATCGTACACACCGAAATAGGTTTGAAGCTCCATGTGGGACCAGTGGTACAACGGATTGCCGATCGCCATAGGAAGCGTGGAAGCCCATGCTACAAAGCGATCATAATCACTAGCTTCACCAGTAATCTTGGACTCATCGATACCGTTAGCACGCATCATCCGCCATTTGTAGTGGTCACCGTATAACCAAGCTTCGGTTATGTTGTTAAATTGTTTATTTTCATAAATTTCCTTCGGACTTAAGTGGCAGTGATAGTCAATAATCGGCAGTTCTTTGGCATATTCATGAAAAAGATGTACGGCAGTTTCATTGTTAAGTAAGAAATTTTCGTCTAAAAACGTTTTCATAAAGCGATTTCCACCCTTCTCAAGCTGAATGATCTGCTATCTATATTAGCAAAAGATCAGCTCAGAAATCTTGCGATTTCGTGCTTTTATTTCATAAAATATGCATATCTTGACCTCTAGAAGGGTTCATAGCGGCTAAGGGAGTGTATTTCTTACATTTGAATTTGTTTCAATTTCTTCTGGTATCGCTTCTGTAGCACCAGGAACATGACGGGATTTCACATTAATCCCATCCGAAGAAGAAATGCTGATGTGGACAGAACCAGGCAATACATGCGCGCGAATTAAGATTGGCTGATTATAGTCGTTTCTAAAACTAAAATCAGGCCCGCCCCAATTCACGGTAGCATCTCTGCCATGTGGCACATAAGGCACCGAACGACTGTGGGAGTACCTTTCAATAATCGTGAGTCCTGCACGGTCAACCGCATTAAATAACGTTGAGGATATTTGACAAATACCGCCGCCGATTCCCTCGGAGAATTCACCCCTTACAATCACCTTTGCCGACATATACCCCCTGCTCGGTGTTCGAACGCCTACAACGCGATTGAAAGAAAACGTCTCATTCGGCTGCACAACATAATTGTTGATCGCCTGTGTAGCTAGTTTGAGATTCGTTACACGGTGATTATTGCGGGAATTAAAATAGGTAACATAATAGCCTATTGGACGGACTCGAATGCTGGCAAGCAGTTCACTATCCACTTTGGGATACAGGGATTGCAGCGGTAACGCCACATTCATGGGACCTTCTGCATAAAATTGCCCATAGAATTGATTGATAAAAGCACTTCGATTCAACCGAACGCCTGCACTCTCTTTCACGATGCCCCCACTGTCACTAATTGTAGCGTTAATCGGCTTTCGGTAAATCGATTTGTCAATTTGTTCAGCAAGCCGGTTTAATTTCTGTGTATCTACCAGTGGAATATCCAAGAGGTCGGTCGCAATAGACTCTCGCCTAATCTGAGCCATCTTTTCACCATTCGAGTTATCCGATAGTTGAAAAGGCAATTCTTTGGGCTGGGCAAGCAGCAACAAGCCCAATAGCCATTCATAGCGCATGAACGCAATTCACCTCCTGCCCATAGTGTAAACAAATGTCAAAATTCCATGCAATGACAACTCAGATACATTTTGAAAATGGAATTCAACAGACGGTAAAATTTATTTGACAGTCGGCGAGCAGAGCGATAAACTTCAAACAAGACGAAGTGAGAAAACCTCTATCGAGGCCATTCAAAGATGAGCGACCGCGTTTAGAGGTAAGTATTATCGCCAATTAGAAAGACGTTTTCGGGAGCCGAAAACTTAAACTTTCTAATGTGGAAAAAGGAGGATTTTTCTAATGACGTTTGAACACAATCTTGAGAAATATGCGGAGCTGACTGTTCGAGTAGCACTCAACATTCAAGCTGGTCAATCGCTTTGGATTAATGCGCCAATTGGGCACCCCGAATTCGTAAGACTCATCACTCGTAAAGCGTACGAAGTTGGCGCTAAGCATGTACATATTGAATGGCAGGATGAAATCTGCACCCAAATTCGCTATACACACGCGCCCGACGAATCATTCAATGAGTACCCAGCTTGGCGTGCGCAAGCACTAACCGAGTTAGCTGAAAGCAATGGCGCCTACTTATGGATTGACGCGGACAACCCCGAGCTGCTGAAGGATGTGGATCCTGCTCGAATCTCAGCGAATGCGAAGGCGGCAGGTCCCCTGCTGGTCAAATGGCGCGAATACATGTCCTCTTACAAAATGACTTGGTCTATCATCGCTGCCCCTTCCCGGGCCTGGGCACAAAAGGTATTCCCTGATCTCGAAGATCAGGCTGCTGTCACTGCTTTATGGGATGCGATCTTCGAAGCTACCCGCGTAGATCAAGAAAATCCTGTACAAACATGGCAGGATCACAACGCGACTCTTCGTAGCAAACGGGAACAATTGAATGAGAAACAATTTCATAAAATCCATTACCGCGCTCCTGGAACGGAGCTTACGGTGGGACTTCCACCTCAGCACATTTGGCGAGGCGGTTCCGCGACGAACGAAACAGGCGGCTACGATTTCAACCCGAACATCCCGACAGAGGAAGTGTTCATTTCCCCGAATCGCCTAGGAACGTATGGAACGGTTCGAAGTACGAAGCCGCTTAGCTACCAAGGCAGCTTGATCGACAATTTCTCGATCACCTTCGAGCACGGCCGCGTCACACATTACACAGCGGAACATGGCTTTGAATCATTGCAAGCGATGATTGAGATGGATGAAGGCGCGCACTACTTGGGCGAAATCGCACTCGTGCCGCATGTCTCTCCCATTTCGAACACGAATTTAATCTTCTTCAGTACGCTCTATGATGAAAATGCTTCAAATCATCTGGCCCTCGGTCGTGCCTTCCCGACTTGTATTGAAGGCGGCACAAAGATGAGCAAAGAAGAACAGCTGCAAGCAGGACTGAACGACAGCCTCATTCACGTCGACTTTATGATCGGCTCTGCCGAGATGGATATTGACGGTGAACACGCGGATGGCACGTTAGAACCGATCTTCCGTAAGGGGAATTGGGCGTTTTAAATAGAAAGAGGGTATCCCTGAAAGCCATGTAAGTGGCGAGGGATCCCTCTTTTTCTACTTATGTATGATTTGATTTTTAATAAGCTCAATTTGACGAATTCGATTCGTGTCTCTAGCACGCACAATGAAAGTCCAATCCTGATGCTGCCAGAGTTCACCGATTTTCAATTCCGACTGCTTACTATATAACCAGCCACCGATAGAATCCACATTCTCGTCCTGAATGTCAAGTCCCAATCTAGCGTTTAACTCGATGATCAAGGCGTTACCTTCGACGACATAGTGTCCTTCGGCTAACTTGTCAATTTCTTTCAGTTCATCTTTATCAAATTCATCACGAATTTCACCGACAATTTCCTCCAGAATATCTTCGATCGTAATCAATCCGGACGTTCCGCCGTACTCATCCATTAGCAAAGCGATATGTACATTTTCACGCTGCATCTTTTTGAGCAGAGACTTCACAGGCATTCCTTCAGGAATCGTCATAATCGGTTGAAGTAAACCTTTGAAATTAAAATCGGGATTCGAGATGTAACTTAAGAAAAATTGCTTCGTATTGACGAATCCAATAATATGATCTTTGCTCTCTTTGGCTACGGGAAAACGTGTGTACTGTTCTTTGATAATAATATTCATGTTCTCTTCAAGTGATTTATCCGCATAGAGACAGATCATATCCGTACGTGGGACCATGATTTCACGCGCCAACAATTCATCGAATGAGAAGATGCGATTCACATATCCGTATTCTGTCTTATTTATTTTTCCACTCTCAAGGCTGTCTGATAAAATAATGCGTATTTCTTCTTCGGAATGAGCTTCTTCGTGTTCGCTTGCTGGCTTAACGCCAAATAGCTTGACGAGTTGAGTCGCTGAGCCATTTAAAATCCAAATGAATGGGTACATAATTTTATAAAAGAAAATAATAAACGGAGCTGTAAGAATTGAAATTGCTTCAGCTTTTTGAATCGCTAACGTTTTGGGAGCTAGTTCACCAAGTACAACATGAATATAAGTAATGGATAAAAAGGCGATACCAAAAGAAAGGATGTGCGACAGTGTTTCCCCTACACCAAGCCCATGGAACAAAGGACCGAGGATCTTCTCGACCGTTGGCTCACCTAACCAACCGAGGCCTAGCGCGGTAATCGTGATGCCGAGTTGACATGCGGATAAGTAGCCATCCAAATTCGAAGTAACGGTTTGAACAGCTAGTGCATTTTTCTTACCTTCCAATACCATTTGATCTACACGGCTTGGACGAATCCGAATAACGGCAAATTCTGTCGCAACAAAAAAAGCAGTAAGTACAATCAGTAATAAGATTAAAACCAAATTGATTAGCATGGTAACCTTCTTTCAGATATTAGTTTACATCCATAAGTTTATCTCTCTTGACCAAACTTATCAATGTTAGCAACCCCCATCAATCATGGAAATGTAATAAGGCTCGGATTGTAGTTATTCAACTACGATCCGAGCCTATTCATTTCTACTTTCTATACTGCCAGGTTCTCTACCCTTACGTTTACTTCCAGAACGCGAAGCCCTGTCAAATTCTCCACATCTGCCCTAACGTTTTCTTGAAGCTCATGACATACGTTATGAATCATCATGCCGTAATTGACGATGACACGTAAATGGATGACGACATCCGACTCCATGACCTCGACTACTACGCCTTTTTTGGCATTTTTACCACTCAAGCGCTTCGTAAGCTCCTCGGAGAGGCCACCCGACATGGAATCAATACCGGGTGTATGTAGAGCAGCGAACACAGCTATGATAGAAATAACATCGTCTGATATACGTATGACACCAGATGGCGATTTCACAGACACAAGGATCACCTCCTATTATCGATGCTTTTGAGAATTTGTTTAAACGCATGAAAGTCTTTAATTAAGTAATTAAGCCTCTTTATTAATTGATTAGCAATATCCGAAGTACAAGCAAAACCAATCTCATCAATTAGCTCATCTAATTCACCCGCCAATACGATGAAATCAATATTATCCTTCTCTTTACTTATCTTCATTTTAATGTCATTCGCCAGTGCTTCGCCAAGCTCTCTCATGTGTTTCACTTCAAGATGTTTTGTCATTTTCACCATTGGAGGGGTATAATCCTTCCGAAAATCGATGCCAGGAACTTCCTTCCAAAAGGTATTCCACTCTTTTATTAGTCCCGCTTTGTAAAATAATAATTTAAGGTAGCCGCATAACCAAGATGTGCAACTAGTATTTCTATTCAGACAGCCCACACCGTCTACTAAGTAAGAACAAGCGCGGCAACAAGAACCACCATTTTGAATACACACCTTACAAATATGATCTGCCCCTAAACCATTCAACTGTCTCATGCCATAGTCGATCAGATACTTTCTTGAAGCAATATAGAATTCATCACCAATTAACACGCATACCAGTTCCTTATTTTCAAATAACAATATATTTGATTTTTTGAATATTACACTTATACTATAACTGAAAAGTATTCAATAACGCAAAGGATTTTAAAACTTGCTTCCATACATTCCGGTTTATGTTATGATATTCTATATATTCAAATGTTCGAATATTGATAGTAGAGGAGAACGGTATGTATCAAGAAATACAGCATTTTAAAGCCGATTTTTTCAAGGCATTAGCACACCCTTTGCGTATAAGAATCCTTGAAGTTTTAGTGGATGGCGATAAAAACGTAAATGAGATACAAACGATATTGGGCAGTGAAGGTTCTGCCGTATCACAACAGTTAGCCGTATTAAGAAATAAAAACGTTGTCCGTGGGATCAAAGACGGAACCTCTGTGATCTACTCCCTGACAGATCCTTTAATTAAAGACCTACTTATTGTTGCCAAGCAAATATTTGATAACCACCTTGTGAATGCGATTTCCATGTTAGAAAACATAAAGAATCAATAAGTACTTCTATTTTCACAATAAGGAGTGAATCGGGTCCATTGTTCTCGATTTATATCCTTTTTTTTATGGTGATTTCCTAGCAGAAATATCAAATTGACACCCCTTTGTTTTAGATATATGATTTTATATATATTCAAATAATCAAATATTTAAATTGGTGGGATTCGATATGAAACTTTCTTTTAGAGGCAGATTCCAAGGCTACAATCGAAAAAAATTTCAAAAAGACTTGGTTTCAGGTCTGATTGTCGGAATTGTCGCCATCCCATTAGGAATGGCGTTTGCAATTGCTTCAGGCGTAAAGCCTGAATACGGGTTATACACGACTTTTGTAGCGGGCATCCTCATTTCATTATTCGGTGGTTCCAAGTTTCAAATTGGCGGTCCTACAGGCGCATTTATCCCCATCCTCTTCGCGATCGTCATGCAATATGGGTACGAAAACTTGCTTATCGCAGGTTTTATGGCGGGCGTTATTTTGCTATTCATGGGGATTTTCAAATTAGGCGGGGTCATCAAATTTATTCCACGTCCTGTCACGATCGGCTTTACCACAGGAATTGCCGTTACCATCTTCACTGGACAAATCGCCAATTTTCTTGGCTTGCATGATCTGCAAAAACACCAAGAATTTCTTTTCAATATGAAGGAATTAATCATTCACATTTCAACAATCAATATGTACAGCGTCCTAACTGCTGTGATTTGTCTGGTGCTTATTCTTCTCACACCACGTGTGTCGTCTAAAATACCTGGCTCCTTAGTGGGATTGTTGATTTCAGCGGTTATCGCATCCCTCTTCTATCCTGACAAGGTTGCAACCATCGGGTCAACTTACGGCGCAATTCCGAATAGCTTGCCAAGTATTCACTTCCCTGAACTCAGTATGGAACGTATGCAATTTCTAATAAAACCTGCTCTTGTCATCGCGATGTTAGGCGGCATCGAATCCTTGCTCTCTGCTGTCGTTGCTGACGGGATGTCAAGAACAAGGCATAACAGCAACCGGGAATTGATTGGTCAAGGTATCGCCAATATGATAACGCCGTTGTTTGGCGGCATCCCTGCAACCGGGGCTATTGCCCGAACAGCAACCAATATAAAGAGCGGTGCGGAATCTCCTTTCTCCGGCATCTTCCACGGCATTGTGGTGCTGCTGGTTTTGCTCATATTCGCTCCCTATGCTTCAAGCATTCCGCTTGCAAGTATGGCGCCGATCTTAATGGTCGTTGCTTGGAATATGAGTGAACGCAAAGAGTTCGCTCACGTCTTAAAAACTAAAACTGCGGAGTCCGTCGTTTTACTTATTACCTTTCTTCTTACTGTGTTTACCGATCTGACAACCGCAGTCGAAGTTGGATTGCTTCTGTCTGGCATCATTTTTGTGAAACATATGAGCGACTTACTCCGTACTGCCAAGGTTTTGCCTAACCCTTCTGATAAGCATGAACACGTAACCGCACATATTGTTACTGAGCAGCATAATTGTCCTCAAATTAGTATCTACACCGTGGAAGGCGCTTTATTCTTTGGGGTTGCCAGCGCGTTTGAGCAATCCATTATGGCAGAAATCCATACCAACCCCAAAGTATTACTGCTGAAAATGGGGAATGTCCCCTATATGGACACAACAGGAACAGCCCATTTATCACGTATTATCAGACACTTTGACCATCACGGTTGCACCGTAATCATTTCTGAAGTTCAAATCCAACCACGCCGCATGTTGCGAAAAACAAGATTGGACGACTGGATTGGGCAGGAGAACCTTTACGATAAGACAGGGGATGCTCTTAACTTCGCCTTAACGAAACTGAACCACGCGCAATGTCTGGGGTGCAAGCACTTTGCCTTCCGCGAATGCAAACATCTGTCTGACCCGCGAGTGATTAACGTTCGAACGCCATTCGATTGACGAAGTGGCTACACAATTAAAAACAAGCTGGGCGCTATTTAATGTGTCCCGGCTTGTTTTGTTTTTTATTACCTCACACAAAAAGGAAATCACGAGCGAACAAAGAAAATATAGCTTCATATAGTAAAGAAGGATGGTTACATGTAGATTGGGAATGTTAGTCAAAGGAGCATGGGCCCGAGAATTTATCGTCTAGTCAGCCAATCAAAAGGAGTTGATCCGATGAGTATCAAACCGAACATCGCGGCAATCAGTGTCAACTTTGATCTTGGAGCAGGTCGCCGAGGCGCAAGCCATGGACCTAAAGCTATTTTTGAAGCCGGGCTACTTCAAGAGCTACAGCAATTAACCTATACAGTAGATCATGTTGCTGATCTTCGTCTTGTGAATGACACAGCAACTCACTTAGATGCGCAAGTGGGTTCAACCAATCTTAATTACTTCGCAGAGGTTATAGCGATAAATACTCAGCTTGCCGAGCAGGTATCTCAGGTTGTCAGCCAAGGTCATTTCCCACTCATTATTGGTGGCGATCATAGCATAGCGATTGGCACAATTGCAGGATTATCCGCTCATTATTCGAATCTAGGGGTCATCTGGATTGATGCCCACTCCGACCTAAATTCACCGGACACAAGCCCATCTGGTAATATCCATGGCATGTCCCTTGCCGTCAGCTTGGGTATCGGGCATCCATTATTAACAGGTATACATGGGACTAACCCCAAGGTGAAGCCGGAGAATATCGTACTCATCGGGGCTCGGTCTCTGGATGAAGGTGAGAAAAAGCTGATTCGATCACTAGGTATCAAATGTTTTACCATGTACGATATTGATCGCAAAGGTATGGCTCATGTGATGCAAGAAGCCATTGATTATATTAAAATAAAAACAGATGGCGTTCATCTTAGTTATGATGTTGATTCCGTGGACCCCATCGAGGCACCAGGAACGGGGACTGCAGTCAAAGGAGGACTTCATTTCCGCGAAGCTCATCTCGCTGTGGAAATGCTGCATGAAGCTGGCATCGTGACTTCTGCCGAATTTGTTGAAGTGAATCCGCTGCTCGATGACAGCAACAAAACCTCCCTGTTGGCTGTAAGCCTTATCAGTTCCTTGTTCGGTGAGCAGATTTTATGAGTTTGGGCAGGAGGTGAATCTCATACCAACGATCAACGGGGTAACTCCCATATTTCGCATTTTCGATGAAACGAAAGCCAGGGAATTTTATATCGATTATTTAGGCTTCGCTCTAGGCTTTGAGCACCGTTTCGAGCCCGATTTACCTCTCTACATGGAAGTTACCTTAGGATCACTTGTTATTCATTTAACGGAGCATTACGGTGACTGCAGTCCAGGAGCGGCAATACGTGTAGAAATGGAAGACCTTACTGCTTTCCATACTCGCTTACTCGAACAAAAATTCAAATTCTCCCGACCAGGCATTGAAAAAACACCATGGCATACCCGCGAAGTGACTGTGACTGATCCGTTCGGAAACCGGATTATGTTTTATGAGAAAACGGCATAATGAGGCACAAATAACCCCCGCTCCTTTTTTTGGAGTCGGGGGTATTTACGTCTAGTCTGCTGGACGAAGCAATCTGTCACCTGCGATACCAGGAGTAGTCATTTGAATCGGATTCAGAATTTCTTCGATCTCCTCTTGTGTGAGAAGACCTCGTTCTAAGATGAGTTCCTTCAATGTGAGGCCTGTACGTACCGCCTCTTTCACAAGCTGTGCGGCAACCTCGTAGCCTAGATGAGGATTTAAGGCTGTCACGATACCGAAGCTTTGCTCCACATAATTCTTACACCGTTCACGATCCGCTTCCAAGCCTTCAATTGCGAAGCGTTCGAATACACTTGCCGCATTGCGTAATATTTTTAGGGACTGCAAGAGATTAAAAGCAAGAACTGGCCCCATCACATTAAGCTCAAACTGCCCTGCTTCACAGGCTAAACAAATCGTATGATCGTTGCCTATAACCTGGAAAGCCACTTGATTCACGACCTCCGGCATGACCGGATTTACTTTCCCCGGCATGATCGACGAACCTGGCTGTCTTGGTGGCAGCTTTAGTTCCCCTAATCCTGCGCGAGGCCCTGAAGCCATCATGCGGATATCATTGCATATTTTCGAGAGGTTCACCGCACATACTTTAAGCGATGCAGAAAGCTCAGTGTACGCATCCATATTCTGTGTGCCGTCGACTAAATGCTCCGAAATTTCAACTGGAATACCAACTGCTGATTTCAAATGAAACATAACTCGCTCGACGTACTCCGGCTTGGCATTAAGCCCTGTTCCTACGGCTGTAGCTCCCATATTGACGATCAGAAGTCCGCGCATCGCTTGCTTGATTCGTTGGATATCACGCAACAGTACACGTGCATAGGCCCCAAACTCCTGACCCATTCGGATCGGCACGGCATCTTGGAGATGGGTTCTCCCCATTTTGATCACATCATCAAATTCAATTTCTTTCCGTGCGAAAGCGCTTTGTAAGGAAGTTAATGCTTCTATTAATTGCTCCGACAAGCGGTAGGCTGCTATTTTGATCGCTGTTGGAATCACATCATTCGTCGATTGTGACATGTTCACATGATTATTCGGGTTACAATGGAAGTAACTTCCTTTTTCCTCGCCTAAAAGCTCTAGGGACCGATTGGCCAGCACTTCGTTCATATTCATATTGATGGAGGTACCAGCACCGCCTTGAATGGAATCGACGATAAATTCCCCCAAGAGCTGTCCGTTGCTTACTTCTTCTGCAGCTTTAACTAGGGCTTCACCAATTTTCTTAGGCAGCATATGTGTATCCATATTCGCTTGTGCCGCTGCCCGCTTCACTTCCGCCAACGCAGTAATAAGCTCACCATGAATGGTAACACCTGTAATCGGGAAATTTTCAATTGCTCTCATCGTTTGAATGCCATAATAGGCTTGAGAGGGGACCTGCTTTTCTCCTAAAAAGTCTTTCTCGATGCGATAAGTCATTCGACTACCATCCTTTTTCACTTCATATTTCATTCCCAAAGCTTTGATTGAACGTAGAACGAGCTAGAACAATAGAACATTTGAACAACACAGAGATCAGAACTAACCAAACATCAGAACAAACCTGAAAGGCAATAAGTCCACTAACATGGTTATTTTTAGCTTAAAAGTGAAGGATATGCACTGGGTAGCTAAGATTGCAAATCCTCGCCTATTTCTCAATTATATACTCAGGAAGTCATCATACGCTAATAATGAATACAATGAAGTACAACCTTGATATATGTTATAAGGAGGAAAACTTATATGCCAACGCAAAGCTCGAAGATTATTGAACAAACAGAGAAATATGGTGCACGTAATTACAATCCGCTGCCGCTGGTGATTTCCAAAGCCGAAGGCGTTTGGGTTGAAAATCCCGAAGGCCAACGATACATGGACATGCTGAGTGC
This sequence comes from Paenibacillus sp. 2RAB27, assembly GCF_052115445.1. Taxonomy (NCBI): domain Bacteria; kingdom Bacillati; phylum Bacillota; class Bacilli; order Caryophanales; family Paenibacillaceae; genus Paenibacillus; species Paenibacillus sp. 2RAB27. Next base: position 145,753 of record NZ_JBFRGR010000004.1, on the reverse strand, counting down.
GTATTCCGCTCTGAATCAGGGACATCGTCATCCACATATAATAAACGCATTAATTGAACAAGCAGGCAAGGTTACTTTGACTTCTAGAGCTTTTCATAGCGAAATCCTTGGGCGGTTCTATGAGAAATTGGCGCTATATACGGGTAAACCACTGATATTACCTATGAATACAGGCGCAGAAGCGGTTGAAACAGCTGTCAAAGCCGTCCGACGGTGGGGCTATGATGTGAAAGGCATTCCGGAGAATCATGCGGAGATTATTGTCTGTGAGGGTAATTTCCACGGTCGTACCGTGACCATCACCTCCTTCTCCTCGTCTCCGGAATACAAACGAGGCTTCGGGCCTTTCACGCCAGGCTTCCGGATGATCCCATACGGCGATGTCGATGCGCTGCGGGAGGCGATTGGGCCGAACACCGCCGGATTTATCGTGGAGCCCATTCAGGGCGAAGCTGGCATTGTGATCCCGCAGGAAGGGTTTCTGCGGGAAAGCTATGAGCTCTGCAAGGCGAATCAGGTATTGTTCGTCGCGGACGAAATCCAAACGGGATTCGGCCGCACGGGCCGCCGCTTTGCCAGCGACTGGGAAGGCGTCACGCCGAACCTGTATGTGCTGGGCAAAGCACTTGGCGGCGGTGTTTTTCCGATCTCGGCTGTGGCCGGAGATCGTGAGGTCCTTGAGGTGTTCGAGCCGGGCTCGCACGGCTCGACGTTCGGCGGCAACCCGCTCGGCTGCGCCGTCGGGATTGCTGCACTTGAAGTGTTGGAGCAGGAACAGCTCGCGGAGCGTTCCGATGCGCTTGGGGCTTATTTCCTGAAGCGGCTTCAGGAAATCAAGAATCCGCTCATTCAGGAGATTCGCGGCCGCGGCTTATTCATCGGGATCGATTTAACCGTCCCAGCCCGCCCATTCTGCGAAGCATTGAAGGATAAAGGCCTGCTGTGCAAGGAAACACACGAGCATATCATTCGTTTGGCACCTCCCCTGGTCATCACGAAGGATGAGCTGGATTGGGCTTGGCAGCAACTACACGAAGTGTTGCGCGTGGAGTGAGTTGCGTTGGTGTGCCGTGTAAGTCGATTTTTTCGACTTACACAGGCGCAGCTTGGTTTTGCGACATCTCTAAGTCGATTTTTTCGACTTACACAAGCGCAGCTTGGCTTTGAGAGGCCTCTAAGTCGATTTTTTCGACTTACACGTGTAGTTAGAGGATAGGTAAAGAATAGCTTGTTGGAGGGGTTGCGCGGGATTGATAGGAAAAGAGTGGCAAGTTGGCGTGGTTGGCAGGGGAATACTAGGAAGGAGTAGTTTGTTGGAGTAGGTGGCAGGGAATTGCAGGTAGAGAGTAGCTTGTTTGAGTAGGTGGCAAGGGAATACTAGGAGAGAGTAGTTTGTTGGAGTAGGTGGCAGGGAATTGCTATATAGAGAGTAGCTTGTTGGAGTGTGAAATTGGATCAGTAGGTAGAAAGTAGCTTGTTGGAGGGGGATGGTAAGTAGGTGGATAGTGAGTGATGAATTTGGTATTCACAGAAATCTGTTTAGTCCGATATTTCCGAACTAAATCGAGAATTCCTTGCTACAAAAGACCAATAGTCCGATTTCACCGACTTATTCCCCCTTTTTCCCCGCCTGAGCGGTGGTTAGGGCGATTTAGTCAGGCTATTTCGGACTATTACCATCGAAAGGATGCAAATAGTGAGATTAATTCGGCATTTTCGGACTAATGCGCTATACAGTGGGAAGCCATTCGTTCCGAAGGGTATCTTTTCAATGTGCAGGAGTCTATTCCTTCACAAACACGAGCTCCCCAAATTGCTGAGGAACATGGAAATTGACGAGCCCTGTAGGCGACCAGGCTGAGTAATGCCGAACGCCATCGCGGTCATCATCGATACGGAAAACATTCCAATGCCAGACCGCTCCCGCATGTGGCACACCTGCCTCATCTAAATCCGCGAATGGAATCCGCACATCATAGACAAGCCAACCGTCATCAGTACCTTTCATGACGTTTGCTTGAAATCCCTCCGCTATCCACGAAGTATCGACATCCTTGTTACCATCCAGCCTATTATGTATCAATGCATCAAACAAGACGCCACCCGGGCTTACTTCAAACTCGTAGTAGGTCGTGCCGCCGCCGAATGGATCTAGGAACACCTCTACGACGTCTTCCTCATAGAGATGCTCGTCACGCCGTGTCATCGTCGACACCACATGATCATCCTCACATTCGTATCGAATGTGCAGACTATCCGCAGTCCAGCATGCGCGAAAGCGAGTTTCCAGTCTCGGTGCATCCGCCGACACCACGTCACGCAAGTAACCAACTTGTACATCTTCCCATTTCATACGACTAACTTCATCTGTGTAGCGACAAATATATCTCATCTGTATACCTTGCTCCCCTACTCTATCAAATCAATTCTTATAGACTATATTAATATCATGTTCCTTGGAAAGGAAGCTCGAAATTTGATCCCTTGCTTCTGACTTCACATCTTTCAACCAGGAAGCCTCCAAACGTTCAATCGCTTCTATACGTAAATCTTCATATTTACTCTTCGCTTTCTCCGTCTCACGCGACCGGTTAGAGGCATACAGAAACAGCGTTATACATACGAGCAACAAGCTGCATAACAGTTTATTCGAAATGAGTAAATCCAATATCATGATAGCATTACCGCTCGAACGAACGATGACTTGCTGATATAACATATAAATGGCGATTAATAAGATGACCCCTGTCGCGATCGATAGAATGGGTTGCCTCTTTTTCATATTGTCCCATTTCATCTTACGGTCCTGCAACTCTTTCAACATGACTTCTGTATCATCACTCACATTTATCGTAGGCCCAATCACAGCATCTCCCCCTCGTTACCATGCTATGCTTGTCTAGGGCTATTCTTTCCATAAAAAAAAGACCAAGAGCATCACTCTTCACGCCTCGCTGAAGATGCTCTTGATCTTGACCTATTATTTAGTGGAAAATTTGCAATAATTCCAATTAAAACCGTTTCTTTCCTACAAGAAACTTTTTATTTCCTTTTTTAGCTGCTACCGGCACATGCTTGTAGCTGCGTACCATCTGTGTTTTACAAAGCGGGCAAGTTGGTAAAGCTTCCGTTACGAATTCTTTACGAACCCAAGCTTTACATTCTGTTGCTTTACATTTCCAAATCTCAATCTGTTCAACTTCTGGTTTCTGCTCTTCCGTTACAATACTCGTTGTTGTAGACATCTCAATTATGTGCTCCCTGCTTCGTAGATTAGACTACTTATTATTATACAGATCGGAACGAATATCAAGTGTTTCCCGTGTTCAAATGTATTTACCAGTGGTAGAATAGACAAAGCGATTGCAATTTAGACACAAAATACAAAGGCAGGAATATCGCATGATCAATTTGCTACGTGAATGGAAGCTTCAACTCGAAGGCTATAGCCGAAATATTAAGCTATTTTTCTGGTTTAATTTTGTTTGGAATTTGGGCATTAGCATGTTTGGGCTTGTGTACAACCTCTATGTAAGAAGCTTGGGCTACGAGCAAACGATGGTAGGCAGCATCGTAGGGATGACAGCATTGGCCGCAGCCATCATCCTCATCCCGGCGGGCATCATGAACGATCGCTTCGGTCCGAAGCGCGTCATTTCTTTCGGTCTCATTTTTACAATTGCCGCACTGACCGCACGATCACTCATTCAGCTTCATGAAGGTATGCTGATATCTGCTTTCTTAGGTGGCATGGCGTTAGCCGTCGTCTCCGCGACGATTCTGCCTTTCATGGCCAATAACTCAACGCCTCAGCAGCGGGTTCATCTCTTTTCCCTCAATATGGCTTTGGTTATGCTGGCCAATGTCATTGGCATTGCAATCGGTGGCGTGCTTTGTGATTTCTTCCAATTCTTAATTGGTTTTGATGAAATACATAGCTTACGGTATACCTTGCTCATTGGAGTTGCCATCGCAGCACTAGGTGTCATTCCTATGTCTCTTTTTGAAAAAAGTGATCTCGAGAAGGAAGAAAATACACCGCAACGTGAATCGTTGAGCTGGAAAGCCACTTGGCGTGAGCACAAAACGTCTATTCAAGTCATCGCCATCTTCTGTTTACTTGGATTACTCTCCTCACTTGGTGGGGGGATGATTGTTCCCTATCTCAATGTGTATTTTGAAGATCGCTTTGAGGCATCGAAATCCGCAATTGGTATCATCGTTGCCTTAGGACAAGCAGCTACTGGCGTAGCCTTCTTAATTGGGCCCATGATAGCCAAACGTTATGGTGAAGTGAAATCAGTCGTCTATCTGCAGTTGAGTTCGATTCCTTTTCTGCTCATCACCGCTTTTTCAGCTAACCTTTATTTATCGTCCGGTGGCTATCTATTCCGCCAAGCACTAATGAATGCGGCCAATCCTTTTTATAATTCGATCAAAATGAGCTATGTCCATCGTTCGCTTCGCGGACTAGCCTCAAGCTCTGGCGAAGCGGTATTCAACCTCGGTTGGTTTATCGCATCACCGATTAGTACAGGCCTCGTCTTCCGATACGGCAGTTATTTCGGATATGCCTACGCCTTTTGCATCACAGCCGTTGTATACTCCGTTATTTCATTTTTATTTTATTTTTTCTTTGGCAAGCAGCGTTTTAAAACCCTAGAATAAACCACCTAAAAAAGCTCCTTTCCCTCGTTGACGTAGACGGAGGAAAGGAAATACAATAGAATGAGAGCGCATTCATTGTTTACAAAACTTCAATCGAATGACTCAATGTCAGGAGGCCCTGCCTATGCGAAATAAAATCATTTTTAATGGACAGAGCATCGTCTTAACGTGGTTAATCTCCTATATCGTCATTCTGCTGCTCCCCGTAGTGGTTGGCTTATTATTGTATGTGGAATCCAACCGAACACTGAAGGAAGAAATTCAACAAGCGAATGACTCCTTGCTGAAGCAAGTCCGGGAAGTAATGGACAACCAATTCAAAGCCATGGAACAGCTCAATTTTGAGATCACATGGAATGTGAACATTCAAGAGATGCTCTATTCCAACAAATATGAAACCTTCCCCAAAGATAAACCCTATGATATGTATCAGATTGCAAAGAGCTTATCTATTTACAAAACCTCTTATCCCTTAATTGATAATTTTTATATTTATTTCAATAAAGATCAATCTGTCATATTACCAACCACTGTTCGATCAAGCACTTTTGCCTACCAAACCCTGCATATGAGCGATAATTTCCCCTTCACTTCCTGGCAATCGATTATGACGCGCAGCAATTTCAAAGGATTTATCCCTATGTATCGTATTGGTGACGATAATATCTTACGGAAAACAGTCGCCTATGTGAGTACATATCCAATGGAACACGATCAGCCTACTGCCACCAATGTGATCATGGTTGATCAAATGCGTATTCTCGGCGCCATTCAGAACATGGAGATCTTCAATAATGGTCATGTGCTCATACTAAATGAACAGAATCAAGTTCTCGCTGCTAACTCCTCCAGTACGATGCCTGTCGATTTTCCTTATGGGGACTTGGATAATGGGAAGAACTTTTATTTTAAAAGCAATGATGGTGAGGAATATGAAGTCTTTACTATTCAATCGCCGCGCTCCAAGCTAAAATACATCTCCATCGTGCCTAGTCAAACGTATTGGCAAAAGGCCTCGCATGTTCGTAATTTGACCTATTTAAGCATGCTGATCAGTCTACTGGGCGGCGGAATTTTAACCTTCTTTTTCTTACGTAGAAATTACAATCCTGTTCGTCGTTTGGTTCATGCGTTTTCTAAGAAACAAATTCCGGATTCCGGTAAAAAGTACAATGAATTTCTCTTCATTCAAGAAGCCTTGGACAGTACGTTAATCGAGATGGCTGATTTCAAAAGCAAAGTCGAGCAGTCTCGACATATCGTTCGGTCTCATTTCGTAGAAAAGTTATTGCGGGGCAAGCTTGATGGGAAAATACCTATTGCCGAGGCGCTAACTACATTCGATATGAAGCTGGACCGTAAAGAATTTGCTGTCATGCTATTCGTTGTCGATAAAAGTGAGGCTTTTTTTGAACGAATTACGCACACATCAGATGAAGAGAAGTGGAAACTGCTTCGATTCATTGTAAGCAATGTGGTGGAGGAATTAGTAGCGCAACGCCACCGCGGCTATGCTGCCGAAATAGATGATACGCTGGCCTGTTTAGTCAATTTGTCGGTGGACTATGGCGAGAGCTCCAAAGAAGAATTAATTCGAATCGCAGATGAGGCGCAAACGTTCCTTGCTTCCACTTACGATATTCATCTGACGATTGCGATCAGTAGCATTTATCCGCACATCGCATCTGTGCCGCAAGCATTCTTGGAGGCGCTCGACGCAATGACTTACAAACTTGTCATGGGTGGTCACGAAATCCTTGCTTACAATGACCTCCATACACCTACACATTGTGATAATCCTACTGGCTATTATTATCCCATGCAGGTCGAACAGCAGCTGCTTAATGCTTTGAAATTCGGGGAACTTACAGAAGCAAGACAATTACTTAGTGAGATTATCCAGAAAAACTTCGAAGGCGCTGGCATTTCCGTTTCCCTGACCAAATGTCTTATGCTAGGTATTGTCACCACGATCATGAAAAGCATTAACGATACCGGAGGCATCCAGGAAAGCTTCTTCATCCGCAATCCTAAGCAGCTTGATCGTCTGCTGAACACCAAAACCGTGCAAGATATGGAACTGCAGATAGGGGACATGTTCGCTCAAATCTGCGCTTTTACAGCAGCCAAACGCGTGCATGCGAACTCGCTGACCAAACAGAAAGCGCTGCAGCAGCTTGTCGAGCAAGTTAATTCGTACATTGAGCATAATTATACCGATGTCAATTTGAATGTGACGATGATCGGCAATCATTTTGATCGGAAAGCCACTTATTTATCAAAGCTTTTCAAGGACTACGTTGGCGAAGGATTGCTTGATCGGATTAATAAAGTGAGGGTTGAGAAGTCTAAACAGCTACTCAAAGGGAATGAACAATCCGTTGGGGATGCAGCTTACGGAGTAGGCTTCAATGATATTAACGCTTTTATCCGTGTATTCAAAAAAGTAGAAGGTATTACACCAGGAAAATATAAGGAAATGCTTGAAAAATAAGGCATTGAGGGGTGGCTGCAAGCTGCCCCTTTTGCTTTTAATTGGCTTGTTTCATCCTCAAAAATGAGAGAAATCACCCCAAATTGTCTATTTTCACGAAGGAATTGGATATTTTGTAGAGCATTTCAGTAATTATCGATATGCATTTGGAGATTTTAAAGATATTTATTTTGTAAGCGTTGTCATATATTAGGATAGCACAGACACCTTGTTGCTAGACTTCCAAAAGCTAGCATTTGAGGCGAGTTCTTTAGTCAGTCTCACGAGCCAGCCTTATTTTCAGGCGAAAAACTCAGCACCCCTTTCGAAGCCAGTTTTTCTGGCGAAAAAAATTTAGGAGGTCATTTCATGAAAAGAAACAGTAAAAAGATGTTCACCATGTTGATTACCACATCTTTAATGGGAAGCTTAGTTGTTGCCTGTTCATCTAATTCATCAACAAGCACAAGCAGTCCAAGTCCAGCAGCTTCCCCCGGTGCATCAACGGCTACGACAACAACGCCAAGTGGAGCAGCTGTTACTTATCCTCTCAAATCGGACAAAACCTTAACCTATTGGGGTGAACTGCCAGGTAACGTAACTGGGGTAAAAGCTACGCATGCCGACATTCCTTTCTTTCAGAATTGGCAAAAAGTCACGGGTGTACCTTTAAAATTCACTGCACCGCCAACGAACCAAACGACACAATCACTTAACGTCTTGTTAGCAACTGGTGATCTGCCGGATATGATCGAATATAACTGGCAAGGAGATTTCCCAGGTGGGCCTGAAAAAGCCATTAAAGACGGATATATCTTAAAATTGAATGATACGATCGATAAATTTGCCCCGAATTTGAAGAAATATCTGAAAGAGCATCCAGAAGTGGATAAGCAAGTCAAAACAGATAACGGCAGCTACTATGTGTTCCCTTTCATTCGCGGCGACGATTATCTGCGTGTCTTCCAAGGACCAATTGTTCGAAAAGATTGGTTAGATGAGCTTGGACTTCCTGTTCCAGAAACCATCGACGATTGGTACACAACGCTCAAGGCATTCAAAGAGAAAAAAGGCGCAACAGCACCTTTCTCCGTCGTCAGTGTTCCTAGACCTTTCCAAGAATCAGGCAACGGTGCCTTTGCTGAAGCTTTCAATGTCGTTCGTGATTTCTATATTGATGATAATGGAGCTATTAAATTCGGTCCAGCTGAAAAAGGTTTCAAAGACTATCTGGCAACCTTTCACAAATGGTATGCAGAAGGTTTAATTGACAAAAACTTTGCAACAGCTGACGGCAAAGCTTTGGATGCGAACATCGCTTCTGGTGCGACTGGTGTAACTGTTCAAAATGCAGGCGGCGGTATCGGCAAATGGCAGCCACTCATTACTGCAAAAGACCCTAAAGGCGTACTCATTGGCGCTCCATATCCTGTACTCAAGAAAGGCGACGTTCCATTCTACGGTCAAAAAGACCCTGCGAATGCGCCAGGTGGATCTGTTGCGATTACAGCTTCCTCCAAAAATATCGAATTGGCAGCTAAGATGCTCGACTATGGCTACTCCGAAGCAGGTCATATGTATTTCAATTTCGGAACTGAAGGTACTTCCTACAAAATGGAAAACAACTATCCGAAGTACACGGATTTAGTAATGAACAATCCGGATAAACTGGCTCCTGCACAAGCATTGTCCCTGTATATCCGCGGTAACTACAACGGTCCATTTGTTCAAGACAAACGTTACATTGAGCAATATTTGGCTATGCAAACACAACGTGATGCGGTATCCACCTGGTCCAAAACTAATGTAGATAAGCACAAATTGCCACCTATCACAGCTACACCAGAAGAAAGCACAGAGCTTGCTAAAATCATGACAGATCTTAACACACTTGTGGATGAGATGACGTTGAAAATCATTTTGGGAACAGAGCCTGTCGACAGCTTCGAGAAGTATGTAGAGAAATTCAATAATGTTAAATTAAGCCGCGCGATTGAAATTAAGAAAGCTTCCCTGGATCGTTACAACAAAAGATAATGTGTTCCATGGGGGGCGGGGAGTAACACCTCCTCCCTCCATGCCTTTAATTTCTGCGGCGAAAGGAGAGATATTATGCGTAAACCAGCGGAGGCTAGCTTTCCCGTTCGCTTTAAACGCGATTTTCTTTTAAATAAATATTTATACTTGATGATGGTTCCCGTTCTGGCTTACTACTTTACTTTCCATTATGCGCCGATGTATGGAGCCATCATTGCTTTCAAAGAGTACAGCCCGATCAAAGGGATTCTAGGAAGTCCCTGGATTGGATTTCAAAACTTCCATGATTTCTTTACCAGCTACTACTTCTGGCGTATCCTCAAAAATACGATCTTAATTTCTACCTATTCCATTTGTTTTGAATTCCCTGCCCCCATTATTCTGGCAATTTTGATCAACGAATTGACGAACAAGAAGTTTCAGCGCTTTGTGCAAACGGTTACTTATATGCCGTACTTTATCTCACTGATCGTCATCGCGGGAATGATTAAAGATTTTACCAACAATGGCGGCTTAGTGAATACGTTTCTGACTCATTTTGGTGTGAATGATACAGCGATGCTGCAAAAGCCGGAGCTGTTTCGAACCATATATATCTTATCGGAAATTTGGCAAAAAATCGGCTGGGAGTCAATCATTTATCTAGCTGCGCTAATGAGCATCGATCAGGAGCAGTACGAAGCGGCCAAAATGGATGGCGCCTCCCGACTCAAGTCGATTTGGCATATCACCTTACCAGGCATTCTCCCAACCATTTCGATTATGTTCATTCTTCGTATGGGGAATTTATTAAACGTCGGCTTCGAGAAAATCATCCTGCTCTATAATCCAAGCACCTACGATACAGCCGATGTCATCTCCTCCTTCGTGTATCGGAAAGGTTTGCTCGAATTTGGTTGGAGCTTCTCTGCCTCGGTTGGTCTATTCAATTCCGTCATCAATTTAGCGCTGCTCATTACAGCCAATAAACTAAGTAAACGATTCAGCGAAAACAGCTTATGGTAAGAAGGAGGAACTAGGATGAAAATCAGTTTTTCAGACAGAGCATTCATCACCATTAACCATATTCTTTTACTTGTATTAGTCTTGTTAACCTTATATCCGCTCATCTATGTTGCCTTCTCTTCCATCAGCGACGGCGCTCAACTCCTTACGCATAAAGGCTTCTTGTATCGACCGCTTGGTTTTAGCTTAGAAGCTTACAACAGTGTGTTTAAAAATCCTGCTATTCTAAGAGGATACCGGAATACGTTGTTTATCCTTGTGTTTGGTGTTTGCACTAACTTGATTGTCACAGCTTTAGGCGCCTATGTACTCTCTCGAAAAAATGTGATGTGGAACAACGTATTTATGTTCATTGTTGTTCTCACGATGTTTTTCAGCGGCGGACTTATTCCAATGTATCTCGTTGTGAAAGGCGTTGGCTTAATCGACTCCTTATGGGCGACAATTCTACCTTTCGCGGTTAACACGTTTAACTTGATAATCATGCGTACAGCCTTTATGGCGGTTCCAGAAAGCCTTGAAGAGTCGGCCAAAATGGACGGAGCCAATCATTTCACCATCTTATTTAAAATCATTATCCCGCTCTCCATGCCCGTAATCGCCGTTATGATCTTGTATTATGCGGTTGAGAAGTGGAACGGCTGGTTCTACGCTTCCATCTTCCTCAAAGATCGTGATCTGTATCCACTGCAGCTCACGCTCAGGGAAATTTTGATCGCGAATAACACCGAGATGATGTCCGCTGGTGCGAATCAGGCTGATCAGTTTCAGATCGGAGAAACGATCAAGTATGCCACCATCATGGTTGCCTCTGTACCAATCCTGATCCTCTATCCTTTCGTTCAAAAATATTTCGTGAAAGGCGTCATGATTGGCGCTGTCAAAGGGTAACTACCACAAACGTCGTCCGCTCCGTACTGGAGGGACGGCGTTTTTTTTGAGCGTAGGCACAGGCTCAATATTTTACTTGGTTAGGCAGACGCAGAGTCTGCCTTGGAATCTGGACATACATTATATGGCAAACAAAGCCGAGGCAGCAATAGCCTCGGCTTTGTTTAATTAATTACGATCATTAATCGCTTTGATGATTTCCACAGGGATTTTCGGCTTGCGATCATAGGTTAGCAACCCATTGATTTCCTGTTCAACATCCGTCAATTGCGTATAACAGTAGCCCTGCACAACGCCTGAGTTCAACAGTGGACGAATGACGGCACGCAGCTTTTGCTCATAATCTTCGTCATTATCTGCACCGGAGTAGCCCCAGCCTTCCCATTCACTCTTCTTGTAAGCAATTCCGCCAAATTCGGTTACCAGGATCGGCTGACCTTGATAAGGGAACCCTTCTACAAACAAACGTCGATTCGCCGGCATCGCATGAACGGCCTTTTCCTTGGAGCTGTAACGCTCGCTCAGAACCTCTTCCCTCCACTCATAGTCATGAATGGCGAATAAATCGGTCGTCACCAGCTCCCATCCATCATTCGAGATAACAGGGCGCATCGGATCCAACGATTTGCTCAAATGATACATCGTTAAAGCATGCTGCTGCTGCAGTTTATCGATTTGAATGTTCGGGACACCCCAGCTTTCATTGAGCGGTACCCAAGCAATAATGGATGGGTGATTGTAATCCCGCTCCATCGAAGCGATCCATTCTTTCGTAAATTGACCTACGTATTTATCCGAATACTCATAGGCATTTGCAGCTTCACTCCAAACTACAAGCCCAAGCACATCGCACCAGTAGAGGAATCTTGGATCCTCCAGCTTCTGATGCTTCCGAGCCCCATTGAACCCCATCGCTTTGGTAAGCTCAACATCTTGTTTAATCGCATCGTCGCTCGGCGGTGTTAAGTTTCCATCTGGGAAGTAGCCTTGATCCAGCACCATTTTCAGGAAATAAGGACGATTATTCAAGCACAATTTGCCATCCTCGATCGAAACCTTGCGCATACCAAAGTAACTTCCTACAACATCCTCAACCTCATTATCGACAAGCAGCGTAAAAGTAACATCGTATAAGTTCGGTTTCTCTGGTGTCCACCATCCGCCAAGCCCATGATCATTAAAATCATTCAAACGTATCTTCCGTGCACCTGTCCCGCTTCTAATCCCATACACATCTTCTGAAACTAGCTCGCCTTTAAAAGATATAGCCACCTTCAACTGGTACTTGGATGTCGAATGTGCATCGATCCCTTCGATTGCGTAGCTGATTTCGATCTGCTTGGCATCAATATCTGGCGTCATCTTCACCTTATCTAAGTAGGCGTTCTCAGAAACTGCCTCCATCCAAACCGTTTGCCATATCCCTGTAGTTCTCGTATAGAAAATACTTGCGGAATCCGCTTTCCAATACTGCTTTCCTCTAGGGAGTGTTACGTCTTTGCTAAAATCCACAGCCTTCACAACAAGCATATTCGTGCCCGCTTGAAGCGCTTCCGTAATATCCGCATGGAATGGCGTATGACCACCTTCGTGAGTGGCTACTAGAATACCGTTCACCCAAACCGATGCTAGGTAATCCACCGCACCAAAATGAAGCAGAATTCGTTTACCGGCAAACGACTGCGGAATTTCGAGCTCGCGGCGGTACCAAACGATATCGTGGAATTCATTACTGCCAATCCCGCTCAATTGACTTTGAAAAGCAAACGGCACTTGAATCGTCTGCGAGAACACTTTTTCACCTTTATGCCATTTTTGTTTCGTTCCTACGGAAGCATCATCGAACTCGAACTGCCATTCTCCATTCAAGTTAATCCAGCTATCTCGTACAAATTGCGGTCTAGGATATTCAGCTCTCGGTTGGTTGCTCATTGTAAAGGAAAACCTCCAATTAGATAATATATAAGTTAACTAAATAACGTAATAATTCCTAAATTCATTATGCAATCGCCCGAAAATAAAGTCAATACATGTTATTCAATTAACTTTTAAGTTAATCTAATGTTTTATCTAATGGCACTAACCTCACTTTTTACTCACTCTTCACATTACTTATTACTTCATTACTCATTACTCACTTCTTACCTCATTACTCACTTCTTACTCATTAATACTTCCCCCTTCTCACTCCCCCCAAAATTTCATCACTTTCCACCTCCCCATCCACCTCCTACTCCAACAAGCTACTCCTTTCCTCCTTTCATACTTTCCCCACCCACAAGCACGTTTAACTAATTTATTCCTTTAAAAGCTTGAAATCCGCAGAATTTAACTGGATATTTTCCAGCTATTTCGCATTAGCGTTGCCACCAAATCAAAAAGACCCCCACATAGATATTCTCTACGTGAGGGTCCTCATTTCATAAATTAGTCGATGTAGCCGGCCATGCCATTTTTCATCAAGTACTCCATCTCGGCTTCCAGAATCGTATCCACTGCAAGTTCACTTAGCTTCACGTCTGGACGGCCTAGAATATGATCAATCAGATCATCGCTGTCGATATCTACAGCACCTTTCGAGCCTTGTTCCGCTTTGGCAATATAGGCTTTCTCATGTTTCAAAACTAACTCAATTTGCTTCGGATCTGCCTTCGTCTTGCTGATGATGAATTGTAAAAGCTCCTGCTCATTCACGCCTGCAGTCATTCGTCTCACTCCTATTCGATGTATGCATTCTATTGTACACCATAGATGGACAAAAAGAGACCCACAGCAACGGGCTGCGGGTCTAAAGATTTATATTTTAAAAGGGGGTCGTCTTTTATTATAACCGACTTACATGTATGGCAGATGTCTACTATATTTCTTTTATATTACAAATTTACATTGATCACGTAAGGAACGATGAAAACTTCGTTATTTTGCTGAAACTCGCCCCAAATTTTGTAGATCCCTTTGGAAGGAAATACAACTTTGAACGCCGCGGTTGGCCCCGAAGTCGCTGTTGGGTCAGCCGGATGCACATGGACAAAATCGTTCCCATCCTCACTAATGGCAACAACATGCCCAATACTCCCAAGATATGGCTGCAGATTCGTTACAGGCGTTTTGGCAGCTCCCTGCTTGAACGTGAACACCATGTCCAGCGTCATGCCCGCCATCAGATGATCGAAGGCTAGAGTGACTTCCTTGTCGCCGACCTGTTTCGTTAGGCTTTTATCCGGCTGCAACTTAACAGCCTTCGGAGCTTTCCCGTTAATAGCTAACCAATGGGACTGCACACTTTCTCCTAAGCCCGTTGGCGTGAAATCAGCAATAAGCTGATAATAGCCGCCTGCTGGGAACGACGTTTGGACATCAAATCGCCCAGCGCCTGCATAGGTTGGATGCAAGTGTTCGAAGTAGGACAAATCCTTGCTAACCACAATAAGGTGCATAAGTTTCTCGTGCATCACTTCGAACTTCTCGATGGGGCGATTCCATTTATTTTGAACCAGAATCGTGATGTCGAATAACTCTTTCGGTAAATAATTCGGTGAATCCACCGAAAAATGAGCAATCGCATCGCTCGTATGTTGATGTGTAACGGACGACGATGACATCGTCATACCCGACATGCTCGACATATCGGACATATCAATCGTCGTGGTGGCTGACGAACCGCAAGCGGATAGGAGTACAACTAAGCAAGTTAATGGCCATGTCTTTAATCTCATTTGCTTGAGTCGGATGAAACTGGTGCGGCAAGAATACTTAATCCCAACGAGGACAGTGCACACAGGAAGATCGAGCCACCCCAGAGCTCTGGGGACCAGTTCAACGTTTCAAATAATTTCAAATGTGCGAAATATAGCCCCCAGATCAAGACAGGCAGTACAAAGAAGACAGCTTTATACCGCCAATCTGCAGCGTCCCGCTCTTTGATTTCTCGAAATAACACATCACCGATCACACCGCTTATGAGCAATATGATTATCGAGCTAGAGTCTCTAAATCCGTCCAGCACAGCTAGGAATATCGACTCAAATAGAAAAAAGAAAGTAACTGTACCGAACGGCAGTTTCCATCTGCGCAGAACAAACATCAATGGAATCACAAGAATCATCGTCGTAATGAGGAAATCCACCACAGCTCTTCCAATAGCATCCTCGCCTCTAGCCATCCATAGATTCTGTCGGAACGACCATGCGTACATAAGGAAGAAGGCGAACACCGTAAAGGTTAGCCCTATCGAAGTTAACGCCGGTAACAATTGGCGAAATGTCGGTGCAGTCCCCTTTTCAGCAGCGCTGATCGCACGATAGGGACTTGTCAGAATCATTAAAGCACCCGAAAGCAGCAGAAGATGCGTGGGGCTAAGCAGGGCTTCGATATTTTTTTCAATCCCAAACACCGTATGCCAGTACATATCACCAAGCCCACCTACAAAGAAGAGAATGACACCAGCAACACCAAGTTTGTAACCGACGGGAATTGCCGTGAACCAAGAGGTTGATTGCGTCCTGATTTTGTTCGAACGAATCATCATAAAGATCCACACCGCACAAGCCAAATAGCCAGAGTACAGAATCGCGTGCCACGGTGTAAAAAAAGTTTCTACAGCACCATGGTTATGGGCAAAACCATCAATAAACAAACCAATGATAAGCCACATGCCCATGATCATCGTGATCGAATGCTTGGACGTAGTCGTGGTTACACGTGCCCTACTCACCTCTATTTGGACAGACACAACAATCAGCTCCTTATGAAAGGGGTAAATTTAATTCCTCAGGGGTACTCCGTCCATCATATAATGCCTGTTGACGCAATACCACATATAACTCTGCTTTCGTAGAATTATAATACGGTAATACGAATAATACGCCTACGCCAAGTGCTAAGGCACCGAGAAGGAACCACCCAATAAACGATAGATCCAGAACAAACATCCGCCATTTATGGCCTCGCGTCATCTGGTTGCTGAGTTGAACGGCTCTTTTACGACCAATCGTTGGATTGTCACCGAGGATATACGGAACCATGCTATAGGCATAGGACTTCACAATGCCTGGAATGATGAGCAATAAATACCATAAGAAATTAAGCAAAGCACTCCAAAACATACTAACAACCGTGCCTATATATCTCCCTTTGCCAAAAGCGTAAAGCAGATAGTGCATGTCGACATCACCTTGAGAGGCTTGTTTAAAATATTGCTGCGCATTCACCTTGAACGGATTCAACACGAAGATACTGAATGCAAGTGCTGCCAAGCCAGCTACAATCGCAACGATCACGATGAAAGCTAGAATAAGTGCACCTACACCATTCGAGATATCTCCCATGCCTAGATCTAAGTTACCTAAGTTAAAGGACGATGACGAGCCACTGTTTGAATTCCAATTGCAACTCGGAACCCCGCCACCAACGACGGCAAGCAGCAAGCTGACCAGAAATGCTTTCCAATACGTTGTTCGCAGTACTTGTTTCGCTCGACTCTTCAACTCTTTACGCGACCAATGCACGCAATCCCTCCTCAGGTAAAACCATATATACCATCTTATTTTATCTCACATAGTCATAGAACAATACCTTTTTTTTCCAATAACATTCCGTCTTTTGCATACAAAAAAACACGATCCCCCGAGCAGGAACCGCGTCACAAACTTCACCCATAAAAACATCTCATCCAAATATCCTGATCGTAATTCCCAAATCCCTTACCATAAAGTGTTAAACCACCGCGCCCACGTTTCGTATCCTCCGCGCTAATTCGAAATACCCAGTACTTCGGATCAATTCGCAGGTCCGTGATGCTGATATCCGAAAGGCGCTGACCATCCATATACGTGCCACTTTCCGTAATGCGAAGAATCTTCAGCAGCCCGTACTGATTCACGTCGGAGTGCCACCACTCTGGCGTTAGCTTCCCCCTCGTTTCCCCATAATCACCTGGACTAGTCCATCTGCCCAGCACCGTATCACTGAGCGTAAAACAAATATCGGAGGGCCAGTTTTCATTCACTTGAGGAGCTTCCGATCCAATTTCCAACGAAATTTCGATCTCTTTTAAACTGTCATCTTTTAACAAATAATTGGGTACTTTATACTCGACAAATCCCTTCGCAAACCAGAGAATACCTGCATCTACCCTCTCCGGATCCATAAAATAGGTCGGATTATCATAGTGGCCAATCATCTTCTCGGTAGTCGCCAGTCCACATGTCGGCCATGCTTCATAATCGGTGTAATGACCAATAGGGACAGACACTTCCTTACATTTGTGCAAGGAGGTTCTTTCTGGCGATAGCTTGATTTGCAAATAGGACGTGTTCACATAGCAATATTTGTAGGTACCGCCGTTAACTCGCCTCATCTTGCTCCCAACGAGTCCGGCTTGTTCGAGTTTGTTCACATGGCTGCTGACAATTGCATTACTGAGATAAAGCTCGGCAGCAAGTTCCTTAATATGCATTTCCTTGATGAATAATTTATCTATGATTTTCAGGCGAACTTCACTCGCCAATGCTTCATACACCTGAAGCGACGCAGCATCCGTCTTTAGATACATCGGTTCACACCCTTAGAATATGCAATTTTGTTAATCCTATAAAATAGTTATTGAAGATTATCTCTATTATCGTACATAATAAAGATGAAATCAATAAGTTATGAATTCGTCAATAGGCTAATTCTTAATATAAGGAGCGAGCGATCATGTCTTTACGTTCACAAATGCTCATCGACAAAAATTTTGTTCTAGCTCAAATTGACCCTCGTCTATATGGATCCTTTATCGAACACTTGGGACGGGCTGTTTATGGTGGTATCTACGAACCAGATCACCCAACTGCGGATGCGAATGGCTTCCGACAAGATGCGATTGAAGCTATCCGCACGCTGCAAGTTCCGATTATTCGCTATCCAGGCGGCAACTTTGTTTCTGGTTACAATTGGGAGGATGGCGTCGGACCTAAGAAAGACCGTAAGCGATTGCTAGAGCTTGCTTGGTGGACTACAGAGACGAATGAAGTCGGTACGAATGAATTCGCTGATTGGGCGAAGTTAGTTGGTTCAGAGGTTATGATGGCGGTTAATCTCGGCACACGCGGCATCGACGATGCCAGAAATCTGATCGAGTATTGTAATCATCCTTCAGGCTCTTACTATAGTGATCTACGTATTTCACATGGCTATAAGGAACCTCATCGCTTCAAAACCTGGTGCCTGGGCAACGAAATGGATGGACCTTGGCAGATCGGCACGAAGACTGCTGTGGAGTATGGTCGCCTCGCGAATGAAACCGCCAAAGTGATGCGCTGGGTAGATCCTACCATCGAGTTAGTGGCATGTGGCAGCTCATCAAGCGGTATGAGTACGTTTGCCGATTGGGAAGCTACCGTTCTGGATTTGAGTTATGACAATGTTGACAATCTATCGCTGCATGCTTATTACAATAATAATAGCAACGATACAGCCAATTTCCTTGCCACATCACTGAATTTAGATCAGTTTATTAGCAGTGTCGCAGCCATTTGTGATTATGTGAAAGCCAAGAAGCGCAGTAAGAAAAAACTCATGCTCTCCTTAGATGAATGGAATGTCTGGCATACGATTGGATCAAGTCGCGCGGAAGAGCGTTGGCAGATTGCTCCACCCGAATTTGAAGATGTGTATACCCATGAAGATGCACTGGCCGTTGGCTGTTTCCTTATTACGTTACTTAAGCATGCTGATCGTGTCAAAATGGCTTGCATGGCGCAATTGATTAACGTTATCGCACCAATTACGACAGAGACTGGCGGTCCGCTATGGCTGCAAACGACTTACTATCCATTCCTTCATGCTTCCATCTATGGACGAGGAACTGTCCTTCATACCGTCAATTCTTCACCCAAATATGATTCCAAAGATTATACAGATGTCCCTTATCTGGAATCGATTTGCGTGTACGACGAGGAGCAAGGTTATATTACGGTCTTTGCTGTCAATCGCCATCTCTCAGAAGCTATGGAACTGGATCTCGACATCCGCAGCTTCGGCGATGTTAGCTTGAGCGAGCACATCGTGCTGGAACACGAAGACCTGAAAGCGGTGAACACGAAGGCTAACCCACATCATGTTACGCCTCATCGTGGCGGTGTATCCGTTCTTGACAATGGACACGTCAAAAGCAACCTTGGCAAAGCATCTTGGAATGTTATTCGTCTTCAAACCAAACAAGGATAAGCTATTCCTAGACACTATAAACGAGGGTTTCCTATTTGCCATGTAGATGGCGGGGAAAACCTCGTTTTCATCTTATATGCCCCATTGACCGCCTCTCAGGTTAGGGCATACTATTAAGAGGAATCCCCTTTGAGAGGAACCTGTATCATGCGAAATAAAGTTGTCTGGGTACTTACAGCCCTTCTCGGCTTGGCGAGCTGTATCGCGTTATATCAATTCGTTCTGGAAAGCGAAAGCAATGTGCCCGTGCAAAATTCACTTGATGCAGTTGCCATGCTGGAAAATCCGCCTGCCGCTGTCCCTTCTTCACGAGCTAAGCAGCCTGATATCTTAACCTATTGGGCTAACCAAGAGAAGAAATCCGAGCAAGCAGGACTTACAGAGACCGCAGCAGCGTATCGTAACCGGATCGATGTATATACAGCTGGACTTCCGTCGTTGCCACTGATGAAGCCTAATAGGCTTAACATACAAACCCCTTCAACGAATATGGAGCTCTATCTCCGCGTTCCAATGTCAGCTCAATCCGTTCAGTCTGCTCAACCCCTTAAACCAACCCAATCAGCGATCCCCGCAGCTTCCACGCTAGCCAAACATGAGCCTGCATCAGGGGTTTATATCGGTATGCTCGGGGCAGATCGCAGAGTCGGCTACGATGTTACAAAGATTGAAGACGTCTACGGTCGCAAGCACGCGCTGTATTTGTCTTATGTTGGTTGGCGCAAAGTGCAGACCGATACCAACACTTATTTCCCGGCTCGTACTGCCGAAAGGGTAAAGGAACTTGACGGTGCCCTTCAGATCGGTTGGGAACCGCGGTTTGGCTTAGACGACGTGCAGGATGATGAATATGTTCGCCGTTTCGCACGTGAAGCCAAAGCCTCCGGCATCCCCATTTTCCTGCGTTATGCTTCAGAGATGAACGGAGCTTGGGTGCCATGGCATGGAGAGCCCCAGAAATATATAGAGAAATTCCGTCTGATTCACGACATTATGTCTGAAGAAGCACCTAATGTCGCCATGGTGTGGTCGCCTAACTTCTGGCCGCCCGATACGATCGATAGCTACTATCCAGGTGACGCCTACGTGGATTGGGTTGGCTTCTCGTTATATAGCACGCCGATCTCAGCAGAAAAAGAGCAGCTAAAGGGTACCGTGATCGATACCTTCGCTCCTCTTTATAAACGATATAGCCATAAACCTATTATGATTTCTGAGGGTGCTGTTGCTCATACGTATTTGCCGACTAACCAAGCTTATTGGAGCTGGGCAGAAAGCCAGTTGGGTTACATGTATGGTCTTCTTCCGCGATTATTTCCTCAAGTTAAAGCCATCACTTACTTTAATTTCAGCAAAGCTCAAGCGATTCGAACGAACGGGACCTATGTCTACGACATCGGGGAAAATCCATTTATGGACGGCTACTATCAACGGCTGATTGCATCCGATTGGTTTCTAAGTAAGGTAGAGCCAGGAGTAGATCCCATTCAATACCGCTATACACCAGTCTTAGACCGTTCTCTTCCTAGTGGTCAACAGACCGTTCTCGTCTATCCCAAGCTTACGAATGAACAAGGTAAACCACCCTTTGCCATCGCGATTTATCAAGGCAATCAATTCCTCGGCGTCAGTTATGAATCTCCATGGGAAATTGACATTGGAGTTCAATCAGAATCGGCATCAGAACCTTGGTATGTGATAGCTTACAATGACCAAATGGAAGTAACTGCTGTCCATTCCGGCGTTGCGCCTATCGCTCAGGCAAATCCGGTTACGCCTTAGTTGCCGAAATGATAGGATGGAATAATCCGAATATCCTTATCCAAATTAGCAAGCATCATGAAATTACGATTAAATGTAAAAATGCGTTTCACCTGGTAGTACGACATGGTCACAGCCGTAAGGGCTTCGCTAAGCGAGAAGCGGAGCTCCGGCCTGTCCATTAACAATCTGCGCGATTCCCCCTCGAATTCAGGTCCGCTTGAGATAACTGCCAACTTGCCTTTACTTACGGCTTTTTCAATCGCCTTCAGAAAATATTCCGCCTGCTCATAGCTGTATTCATTACGAAGCCATTCGTGAAGATCGAATACGATGGAATTCGTCGTCATGTAATTACGTTCAAGATCATGCAAATCTAGAAACATGGAACGTGCTTTGGTATATCGTGGGTCCTTAGGGTTCATTAAAGCGGCTAGAGCTGTCTCGTCCAGAAAAATGGCATCCTGAACATGCAATTGATTATCCATAGATCAGACCTCCTTAATCCTCATGTTTGCAAATGCCATCCAAATACAGCAGCGGATTTGCTTCCTTTTGATCCACAGAGATGGGAGTTAATTCGTAAGAGGCGCTTGCCAGATATTGTGCAATAAGTCCATTAACGATAGCTTCTACAGTTGTATGCTGCAAAATAGCGATATCTTTTAACTGATCAACATAACGCGGGTCGAGATCGATCATGTCTTCATCTTGTTCCACACTTCTTGAAGAAATGAACTCGGATGCGGTAGACTTCGCTTTTTCGAATTGATTATGAATGAAGCGTTTGTAATTGTTCGCCATCGTGATTCACTCCTTATCCAATAACTTGTATACAATTCGTCGAATTTCGTCGATTTTAGGGGGTGAGTCTATTCCTTGCCTCCTTACAGTGTCCCTCGTTGTTCTTTCCATAGTAGTCCAAAAAGGCAACCAACCCACGAGGTCAGCTGCCTTCTCACACGCTTCTATTAGCTAAGACGAATGCCGAAATACGTTAACAACGCTTCTTTATACCCTTCATCTGTCTCAGGAGTGTAGGTTCTTACGTCTGTAGCGCTGAATATTCGGAACTCCTTGTCAGCAAGTGTATGCCGTCCCTCGGGCGTACGTATCGCAACAATCGGGGATTTGTTGAAAACTGAATCTGGGGACTTTTCACACCAGAAACTCGCAAATAAATAGTCTTTCGGCAGCTGAGGCTCCTCTGTGAAAGAGTAGATGCGTTGCCATACCTTATGTTTCTGTTCACAAAGCACCCAACCGTCATAAGGATCTCTCTCGAGGCGGTAGTTCTCATCCCCTTGTTGCTGGACAAGGCCTTCGATGAAAGAAAGAGGTCTGCGAGGGACAATCCCGCCAACTCCAACATCACAGAGGTAGTGGGCGCCTTCGGCTTCTACCTTTAAGACATGATGACGCCTTTTGGGCGGCAAGTTCGGCTCATCACGCCAAAATCTGGCAACCAAATCCGTCACCGTATAGCCAAGTTCACGAAGCAGCCAACCGAACAAGGCGTTGGTTTCAAAACAATAGCCGCCACGCTGGCGTATAACAATCTTCTGATATAGATCCTGCGGATCAAGTGATAACGCTCTCCCTTCGAGAATGTCTAAATTCTCATAGGGAACCGTGTGCAGATGGCGTTCCTGCAGATCAGCTAATGTCTTTGCGCTGCCATCAAGCGAACCATGAAATCCGATGCGTTCCATATACTTCTCAATTTGACTATTCGTATTCATCAGGGGAAGACACCATCCTTAAGTGAGTTACTCGTTAACATATATAAGGGATGACATTGATTACATTTACCCTGGCATGTGGATTCGGCTGGAGAGCTCCTGAGCATCCAACTCACGCATCGAGAGCCTAGCTCCGATGGATCGAAAACTGCCGATCACATCCTCATAGCCGCGCTCGATGTGCTCAACACCTGTTATACATGTGCTGCCCTCCGCGGTGAAACCCGCCATCAGCAAGCAAATGCCTGCACGCACATCTGTGGCATGCACCCAACCGCCTCGCAAGGGGAGTCCGCCGCGAATAAACGCAGATTCTTGGCGCAGCTCTATTTCTGCACCAAGCCGTCTTAACTGCGGAACATGAGCGAACCTTTTTGGATACACACGGTCGGTAACGATACTCTTGCCCTCAGCCTGCAAAAGGAGTGCTGTCATAGGTTGCTGTAAATCGGTGGCGAAGCTCGGATACATGCCGGCGCGAATTCGCGTTGCTTTCAGTCTACTAGTCCCATAAGCAGTAATACTGTTTTCTCCGCATTCCACATGCAGTCCGACTTCCTCCAGCTTAGCTAGACAGGAGCCCAGATGCTCTGGAATGACATCCTTAACGGTAACTTGTCCCCCATTGAGCCCAGCCGCCATCAAGAATGCTCCGGCGATGAGTCTGTCTGGAATTACCGTGTGGATACCTCCATTCAAGTAAGGAACACCTTCAATCCGAATGCGATCCGTCCCTGCCCCATAAATTCGTGCGCCGAGTTGATTCAGGAATCTTGCCGTATCGCACACCTCCGGATCCACAGCCGCGTTGTGCAACTGAGTACGTCCTTTGGCCAATACAGCCATCATCATCGCATTCATCGTCGCACCCGAGGTAAGGGTATCGAAATAAATGTCTGCCCCCTTCAGCTCCGCCGCTTCAACCTCGTAATAATCCTTGTAGAGCCGCACCTGAGCTCCAAGCGCTTGGAACACCTTGATATGCTGATCCATCGGTCTTGAAACGAAATCATCTCCACCAGGTAATCCGATTGTGACTTTACCGAATTTGGACAGTAAAGCACCTACAAAATAATAAGACGCTCTGTAGCTCGATGCTTTGCCCGGATCAATGACTGAGCTGTGAATCCAGCGTGGATCAATGATGACTTGTCCGGCATTCTGTGTGAGTTTAAGGCCGATTTCTCGGCCAATTTCCGTAATAAGACGAACATCATCGATGTGTGGAATACCCTCTAACGTTACGATATTATCCGCCAGACATGCAGCTGCAAGTATGGCAAGAGAGCTATTCTTTGCTCCTGGTATGTGTACCGTTCCGTTCAGTGGGCCTGAGTACTCCGCTTGTATATACTTCATGAAGGGATCCCAACTTTCGTTATGACGATTTCAATTCGGATTCGAGCATATAACCACCGCCGCGCACGGCACTAATGAGAAAGGTGTCTTTCCCGTATTTTTTGCGCACCCGATAGACAAGTGCATTTAGTTCGTCGAGCGTCACATCCGAGTAGCCTTCTGCTCCCGGTGATCGTTCAGGCCACACCTTGGACTTAATTTCCTCCATGGGAACGAGGCGGTTTGTATGCTCATGCAGCACACGGATCAATAGATATTCTTTCTCGGACATAAGGATTCGCTTGCCATCCACCACACATTCCCGTTTCTCCCAACTTATTTCCAACGGGAGTTTGGGGATTTCTAACTGCATGGTGATGCTGAGCGGTTCAATTTCAAGGGTTTGATCGGCAAACATATATGAGAAATGGATGACGGTCATCCCTTTGGCAAGCCTAATAATATCAAAATTGTTCAAAGGATACGGCGTGTGCGGTGTTAGCCGTACACCGTTAATTTCAGTGCCGTGGCGACTTCCTAAATCATAAAGCACCGCCTTGTCTTGCTCTTTGCGGATAATGATATGCTTCCGGGATATAAACGCGTTCGTAAAAGCCAAATCCGGCGTTAACTCATTGGATACACGGCCGACATTTGTTTCTTCCTGGTTTAAATTCACGCAAGTGCCCGCTCGATAGGGCTCACCGCGCACAACGTATAAGCATGCAAAGTTATCCAGTTGTGTCCCCTCCGTTTGCAAATGCAGCTTACCTCACTTCTTGGGAAATACCCCCATTACTCATCGTACCTCAAACTGTACCTGAATAAAACCCCTTCACACTGACGGATCGCTCATTTTTCAGTAACATTTTGAAGATTACCCCTATCTACAAAAATATACAAATTCGGATCCAGTGACTGAATAAATGGCGTCCATTCCCCTGTTGTATAGAGCAGGAGCCGGTGCATCGCGCGCGTACACGCGGTATAAAATAGCTTACGTTCGCTCTCTCGGCCGTACACTTGTGAGGATGCATCATAAATCAGCACCGCGTCGAACTCGACACCTTTGGCCAGATAGGCTGGAATGACCATCGTCCCTTTCTCAAAAGTTGATGTTTCCTTCGTAATGAGTCGCAGCGTCTCAGCGCCATGAGACATCAACACGTCATAAGCCTCACGGCTCTCCGCTGCGGTCTTCGTAATAACGGCAATTGACTCGAAGCCCTCTGCCCTGAGTTCAGCGAGATGCTCTATCATTCGTTCAGCTCTCTCAGCACTGCCGCTAGCCTGAATGAGATAGGGCTTCTGGTCACTCCTCTCAAAAGGTACGATTTCTTCACTAGGCAACAACGCCTTCGTAAACTCCACAATCTCGCGGGTGGAGCGATAACTTCGCACAAGGCGAATCAGACTCGTTTCATTTTGACCATATAGCTTAATAAGTGGCGAATCCACCTCAGATAGATTAGTTGCTTGCGGGAAGATCGCTTGGCTGAAATCTCCGAGAACGGTCATGTTGGCGCGTGGAAATAGCTGCTTTAGGAAATAGAATTGGAATGGTGAATAATCCTGTCCTTCATCGACAAAGAGATGCCGCACATTCGTGTTCCTCCGAGTTCCTTCTACGAATTCTTTCAAGCACAAGAATGGCGCCGCATCCTCATAAAACAGTTCGAGCCTACTCAGCTTTTCCTTCGTTTGCTTGCAAATTTCCGCCCACTGTTCAGGCACCGCAGTCTCGTTCGTCATGTTCCGATAAGTAGCCTCGTCACTGAACAATTGATCGTACAATCCAATGATATCTATAAATTTAAATCGCTTTACATCATTTCTCAATTGCTTATAATGCCCACTCACGATCATCTTCCGAAGCAGCCCTTCTATTTCCTGCATGGCAAAATCAACATTATGCTCTTCGTCTTGCTCCTTGCCAAGAAACTGTCCATAATCATCCAGAAGCTGCTCATTCATATGGAGGACCACTTCTTCTTCTTGCCGGTACTTCTTCAGCAACTCTCTATAGGCTTCGGCATATTGCTCATTGTCGAGGTAATCGAGTTCATCTTGGACCCAATGCGCTTTTTGTTCTTTACGCTCGAGCGTTGCCAGCCTTTGCAGGATCCATTCCTGTAAAAGAGCGACTCGATTAGCCAAACGGATCGTATGGTCATAGCTATAAAATTGCGATTGGATCTGCTCCGCAGTAATTAACTCACGATCCTGGAATTGGATGCTGCGGAAGAGCATGCCTTCTTTTCCCAGCCATACCGCGTATTGCTGCAGGGCATGGAGAAATACCTCTGATGCTTTATAGTGAATCCCACTGGTTCGTGCTTCACAATCGGGAGTCGAGGATGACGTCAGGATATATTCGATTTGCTCAAACGGACTCTCCAGCTGCAACGTGGCTCCAAGCCAATAGACCAAATATTCTTGAATCGTCGTCTGCTGCATATTCTCCTCACCGAGCTCGGGAAGAACGGTTGATACATAACTGTTGAACATTGGATTCGGGGAAAAAAGAACAATTTGATCCGCTTTAAGCTTATCACGGTGTTTATATAATAAGTAGGCAGCTCGCTGCAGAGCTGCTGATGTCTTTCCACTGCCTGCCGCTCCCTGCACAATGAGCATGCGCGTCTTATCGTTGCGAATGATGGCATTTTGCTCCTTCTGAATAGTCGCCACAATGCTCTTCATTTGTGAATTTGCACCTTGGGCAAGCACTTGCTGGAGCAATTCATCACCGATGGTTATACTCGTGTCGAACACACGCTTTAACTGGCCGTCGCCGATGAAATATTGCCGTTTCAGCGTCATTTCTCCCTCGACGCGTCCCCCGGGGGTTTCATAGGCCGAAGCCCCTGGGGAATAGTCATAATACATACTTGCAATGGGAGTACGCCAATCATAGACTAGGAAACTTAAGCCGTCTTCGTCAACAAAAGATGAAACGCCAATATAAATTTGCTCACTGAAGCGAGTATCATCTTCTTGAAAATCAATCCGCCCAAAATAAGGCGACGGCAGCAACCGCTTCATGCCTTTCAATCGTTGCATCCGCTGCTGGTGACTGCGCTCCCGCTCCGATAACAACGCTTCTTGCTGTCTAATACTATAAAAGGCCTCTTCAAAATCTTCATGTGTACTCGTATTGATCGACACTTCTTCCCAAAACCGCTTGCGGAAATCCGTAACCTGATCGCGCAACCCGACTACCTCTGGTTCGATTTCTACAATAGCAGATCGTAATTTGTCCGTAACCATATCTAATCGCTCTTGTTCTTGCTGCCATTCGTTCACCTTGATCATCTTCACGAACACGCTCCTTATGGGTCTTGTGTGAAAAAAACAAAATAATGTTTGACAACCAGCCAATCTTCGTGCTAAAATTTAATTAAAGATAAGATGTATTAATTATGTCAACTAATAAATAAATAGACAATGGTCTTTGTATTCTAACATATAGCTTCCTTTTGTGTAAATAAGTATTTAGCAAGAAGAACCGGTAGAAATACCGGTTCTTCTTTTTTTTGCACCTAAACTTGGAGACACCGATGTTTCAACCTCCTTTTCCTGAACATCTTCACCTTGAGAAGACTTTTCCCCCTTTTCCGTGCAGCGCTTCAAGATTAGATGGATTATATGTAGCTAATATCGCTGAAAAAACTGATCTATTAGGAATAACTGGATTTCATACAGCTAATTCGAGCCTTTTCTTGCCGCATGTTCAAATTACGCTAAATTAGCTGTACCTAATCCAGTTATTCAAGAAAAAGCAAGAAAAACAGCTGAAATAGCTGTACATTTTCCAGTTAATTGGTTCGAGTAGCCTATAACTTAATCGAAATGAACTTCAGCTCCGTCAACTCTTCGACCGCATATCGAATACCTTCCCGTCCGAAGCCACTTTCCTTCACACCGCCATAAGGCATGTTATCCACACGGAATGTAGGGAAATCATTAATCATAACGCCTCCTACCTCCAATTGCTCAGCAGCACGCATCGCGGCACGGATGTCATTCGTATAAATGCCTGCTTGTAGTCCATAACGAGAATGATTGACATCCTGAATGGCTTGATCCAGCGAGCTGAATGAGGCAACCGTAACGATCGGTCCAAACACCTCTTCACAGGAAACAGGCTCATCCGCAGCTACATGCGTCAAAATGGTCGGTGGATATATCCGAGAATTCAGCTCTTTGCCACCTGTAATCACAACGGCTCCTTTGGCGACCGCACTGTCTACCCAATCCTGCATCCGCCGAACTTCTTTCTCACTAATCAGCGCGGAAACATCCGTTGTCTCATCTAGCGGGTCACCGATAACCAATTTCTCCACTTGCTCTTTGAATCTTTTCATAAAATCATCATAAAGAAGCTCGTGGACGAAAATCCGCTGAATGGAAATGCATACTTGACCACTATATGAATAGGCACCGAGCACACAGCGACTGATTAACTCATCTGTAATCTCGTAAGCTTTGTCTATAAGTAAAGCTGAATTCGAACCTAATTCTAAGGTAACTCGTTTTAAACCGGCTTTGTTTTTCATCGCAATCCCGACTGCAGGACTCCCTGTGAAGGTAACAGCCTTCACCCGCGGGTCCCTCACGAGCTTCTCTCCCACGACCGAACCAGGTCCGGGTATGACATTCAGTGCCCCATTGGGGAGGCCCGCTTCTTGGAAAATTTCGGCAAGCACCAAGGAGGAGAGTGGCGTTTGCCCTGCGGGTTTAAGTACAATTGTGTTCCCCGCCGCAATCGCTGGGCCTACTTTATGTGCGACCAAATTAAAGGGGAAGTTAAATGGCGTTATAGCCGCGATCACCCCCAGCGGTTTGCGCAGCGTAAAGGCAATGCGTCCCTCTCCGCCAGGTGCTGCATCCAGCGGTACCGTTTCTCCATGAATGCGACTTGCTTCCATCGCTGCG
The DNA here is from genome assembly GCF_052115445.1 of Paenibacillus sp. 2RAB27. Taxonomy (NCBI): domain Bacteria; kingdom Bacillati; phylum Bacillota; class Bacilli; order Caryophanales; family Paenibacillaceae; genus Paenibacillus; species Paenibacillus sp. 2RAB27. The sequence continues at coordinate 116,689 of NZ_JBFRGR010000004.1, read as the reverse complement.
AATTTGTAGGTTTGAATCGTCCGAGCGAGTTCGCCTCGTGCAGTCTTGAGCGGTTTTGCCGCTTCCAGGGCCACTAGACGCGCGAGCTCCTCTTTGCGTTTTTCCAACAATTCAGCCACTTTATATAAAATAGTCGTACGCTCGTGAGCTGGCATCTGAGCCATGACCTGTGCAGCTGCTTGCGCAGCTTGGATTGCTTCATCCGTTTCCGCTTCATTCCCATGCCCCACATCTGCAATCCATTCCCCTGAATAAGGTGAGTAAAGTGCTTCGTAACGAGCAGCTTCTTTCCATTGTCCATTAATAAACAAATGCCTTTTCATCTGTACTCCCTACTTTCTCTCTACGGCATACTGCTCAATTATAACATGTTGAATTATATCAAGGCCTTCAGCAAGCTCTTCATCTGTGATGACGAGTGGGGTTAGAAAACGAATGACGCTGCTATGCACCCCAGCACTTAATAGGATCACGCCTGCTTCATAGCAGCCTTTTTGAATCGCAGCAGCATTCGCTTTATCTGGTTCTTTCGTATCGGGATGAACGAATTCGATTGCACACATCGCACCTAGTCCACGCACCTCCGCAATATGTGGGACTGTCTTCTGCAAGTCCGTAAAGAATCCACGGATCGTCTCACCGATAACACGTGATCGCACAACGAGATTCTCGCGTTCCATCTTCTCGATAACCGCCAATGCTGCTACACATCCAAGCGGACTTCCACCATACGTACCACCGATTTCGCCAGGTGCAGGTGAATCCATAATTTCCGAACGACCCGTTACGGCCGATATCGGCAAGCCTGCTGCAATGGATTTCGACATCGTCATCAAATCGGGTTCAATACCAAAATGGGTGGAAGCGAACATTTCTCCCGTACGTCCGAAACCTGTTTGAATTTCATCGGCAATAAACAAAATATGTTTACTTTTGCAAATCTCATATATACCTTGAACAAATTCCTTCTGAGGAACGATGAAGCCGCCTTCACCTTGGATCGGCTCCATAATAACCGCCGCTAACTCCTCCGGTGCGACTTCCGTATAGAGGAAATCTTCAAATTGCTGAACACAATAGAGCGCGTAATCTGTCTCCGACATGCCTTGCGGACGATGCAACGGATACGGGAATTGTGCTTTGTAGGTGGCCGGGGCAAACGGCCCCATCTGGAACTTATAGGGTCTGACCTTGCTTGTAAGCGACATGCCCAAGAGTGTCCGACCATGAAATCCTCGCGAGAAGGAGACGATACCAGACTTCCCTGTATATTTCCTTGCAATTTTCACAGCATTCTCAACCGCTTCTGCACCGCTATTTAGAAAGATCGTTTTCTTCGGAAAGTTGCCTGGCGTGATTTGTGCCAATTTCTCTGCTAGCTCTAGATAGGGTTCATACATAGCCACATGAAAGCAAGGATGAATATATTTTTCAAGCTGTATTTGCAAAGCTTTGACAACTTCAGGCGGGCAATGGCCAACATTCTGCGTACCGATCGCGCCGGCAAAATCAATGAATACATTACCATCCACATCATAAATCAAAGCCCCTTCTGCCCTTTCAACAAAAATCGGTGTATTGTTGCCAACACCTCTGGGTACGAATGCTTGTCTTTTATCCATGAGTTCTTGGGTGCGGCCGCCCTGTAACTTGGAGGGTACTGAAGCAAATTTACGTGTGATTTGCATATTCATCTTCCCCTTTACATTCATTTTTCATATTTGCAGGATCATTACCACTACTTTCTCCTTCATTTTATGACGGCAATCAATTACAAATTCAGCATATAACGCAAAAAAAAGCCCTTCACAGGGCTTATGAGCCCTGTAAGTCAGGCTCTTGTTTGAAAATGATTTTAAATATCGGATAGAACACGAAGAATGAAATTGTACTATTGATCCCCATGGTAATCACGTCTGCTGTTGTTTCACCTAATGAACCCATGTCCCACGAGTTGATGAATAAGTTATATATCGGTGCTTTGTAAAATCCTTGCGCAGCGGCGGCACCAATCGTTATCACCATGTACGCTAATACGTACCAAAAAGCAGCCTTCCAAATATTACTGTTTGATTTAAATGTAATATTTCGCTGGGCGAAAAAATTAATAATCTGTGCAATTCCGAGCGTTATTTGGACGGCAAGGAAATAACCAATCCCTCCTCCACCGCCTGAGGCAAGCGAACCAGCCGCATAGTCGAATACATAATAAGTACTTCCATCAAAGTTATGCCCCAACTGGAAAATTTGGAAGCTTATCGTAAGCAAAGATGTCTGTGCGAATATGAGTTTAATGAGAGGCATTAGAATCAGTTGTAATGCCGTCATGCCAACACTGAGAATCAAGAATAGCAGGAATTGAGCAATAGCAGGATGTCGTTCCTTATAGCTATTCCATAAACCTACCAACCCGATATATCTTTTGATATTTATTTCGCTCATTCTAGTTACAACTCCATGTTAATTTCTCACCTATTTATCCATCTCAACAACGTCAAAATTTGTTTCCGACTTATTTTACCGCCGGAAAAGCGGTCGATTTGACGAAATGGCATATTCATAACGAAGTAGACATTATTCGCTAGCAAAGGTTTGTTGACTGCGTCAAAAAATTTGTTAAAGAAGATTACAACGCCATAGATCGTTTTTCCCAACCAGTTCTTATATTTCGCTTGTGCAATGGTATCGTTTAATCCCAAATCCCGTTTCGGATCCCACAAACGCTGTGGCGGTTCGTAACCCAACAGACGCTTATATTCTTCCGGCGCTCTCTCTTCCCGATTGCGCACATTTACAATTTGATTCTCTTCTCGAAACTCAGCAGGTGTAACCTTATATTTCTCTTTGAATGCTTCATTAAAGGAGCGTACATTGGAAAAACCGTTGGCCAAGGCAATCGTGACAATCTTGTCATTCGTGCTTCCCAACATACGGTAGCTATGAAACAATCGGACTTCTTTGATGTAATTTCCGATTGAAATCCCTAATTGATTTTTAAAAGAATGCGCAAGATAATATTTACTGCTATAGAACTTCTCAGCAATTTTATCCAAGCTCAATTTCTCTCCATAATTGAGATTGATATACGATACGATTTCTTTCACCTTATCTGTAGCCGCGTGTGCTTGCTCTCTCTCGTCCACCAGCCCAATGTACCGGTACAGCAGTCCGATCAACCGTTTGGAATACCCTTCAATCATGTAGTCAGAGCCGTCTCCAGGATAACTCATTTCGATGTACAAATACGCCATACAATTTCGCACAAGCTCGTATCCGTCCTTCTTGTATACCATCGATAGCGGAATGTTCAGTTTAAATGGTGGAAACTCCTCCTGATACTCATTGATCAGAAACTTCACAGTAAGCGTCGCATTCTCTGCGCTGCCGATCACACGAACCATATCCCCTTTATTCAAAACGAAAATATCACCGGTCCTAATCAAAACATCCGAACCATTACGGATCAATTCCAAATAGGCAGAAAGAACAAACCACACCGTTAACTCCGAAATGAACAATAGATCCGCATCCTCGATTGTTTCGATGGCAGTCATAACGAAGTGATCGCATCCATCATTCCTTTGCTTTAACATTAATCCATCTCCTTTCGAATACGATTTACGGCACGATCCTAACCAGATCTTATTAGTATAAACCAAATCTTTGAGTTCTGATGTTAAGAGGTTGAGAATTATCGATATTCCTGTGGTATACGCCCCCCGAATGCAAACAACTATGGTCAAAGATGCTAAAAGGCATCCATTTCAGAGAAAAACGCCCGTATATCGATGAATACGTGCAGAAGTACATCTTTGAGGACCGCTAGTGTGTCATAACGATGAGAGTAGGCAGAAATAGTTGCACTTTCGCATCAATTTAGATTATGAGCTACGTTTGATTCAAAAAGGATGCCCTTTTGCATTTTTGGACACTTGTGCATGCCACGCAACTTTATTAACTCCCGACACGAACAAGCTGAATTTAAGACAGCACAAAAAGGGACCCCCGCCACATCCATGGCTTTGGGGCCCCTCATCTTACTCCCTTACAAACAAGCGAGTTGATACATCTCCTCATTGGATAACGCTTTGTTATAAATAGCTAATCCACCGATGCTGCCAACAAAGAAATTACCGATCTCATGAGAACGATCCACTGCACCAACGGTAAAATCAGCACCATCCTGCCCGCCATCGAAAAGTCCGCCTGGGTAATGATAAGGATTACGGATCGGGCGTTCATCCAGTATCCCATTTACATAGGATCGCACATACTGGCCGTCGTATGTAAAAGCAACAAAGTGCCATTCTTCAAGAGGAATCTCCGTTTTACCGATGGATGAATCCATACACCAACGATAGCCAGGTGTCGGGCCACCTAGGGATGATACATGGCCGCACACCTGTTGGCCACTCTCCCAAATCGATAAATTCAGAAACAGTCCATACTGGCGTCTCTTATTCGTTTCATTCCAAATGCCAGCAACAAATTCGCATTCATTATTGGATTTCTTTCTGCGCTTAACCCAAGCCGCTACCGTCACCTGAGCATTCTCACCATGCATGCGACTTGATCCCATACCTCGATGAGCCGTGGAAAAGTCATGCCGAAAGGTTCGGCATTCCTGGAGCTGGGCTGCCCTATTCGTCGCCGATTGGCAGCAAGCGCAAAGATGCAGATCCGCCTAGCGGGCTACCGTTGGGATCCGATCCGCATTACATGCTCGAACACTTGGTCGAACCATTCAACCTTGATTACGCGTTGCTTTGTTCCGATGCAATAATTGGCATGTCTGGTTATGCGGACAGCGATCACGTTGCAGCCGTATGCCGGGCCTACAACGATTATCTAATCGCCGAATGGCTGCCGGTTAGCCCGAAGTTCAAGGGTTATCTGTGCATCGGTACCCAAGATCCCTTGGAAGCTGCGCGCGAGATCGACCGGGTCGGTTCGCATCCAGACATCGTCGCTGTCAGTGTGATCGGAGGTGCTCGAATGCCGTACGGCCAGCGTTTCTTCCATCCGATCTACGAAGTTTGTGAGCGCAATGGGCTTCCACTTGTAATCCATCCGGGCGCCGAAGGCGCAGGTACCTTTAACCCACCGACTGCGGTCGGGTATGTGTCGAACTATTTGCAGTGGCATACTTGCTTGCCCCAAACCTTTATGGCTCATTTGGTTAGTTTTGTCTGCGAAGGCGTGTTTGAAAAGTATCCAGGGTTTAAAGTGGTGTTTTGCGAGGGTGGCGTCACTTGGCTGCCTCCACTGTTGTGGCGGCTGGACAAAAACTTTAAAGCCTTACGTTCATCCACACCATGGCTGAAGCGCATGCCGAGTGAGTATGTGCGCGACCACTGCTTCATGACGACGCAGCCGATCGAGGAACCGGATGACTTCAAGCATCTCGAAGCGATGTTCAATATGTTCGACGCTGAGAACATGCTGCTCTTCTCCAGCGACTATCCCCATTGGGATTTCGATGATCCGACGAAGATCCTGCAACGGCTCCCGCTTGAGAAGAAGAAGAAAATTTTCAGCGAAAATGCTCGGCAGTTGTTCAATCTGAAGTGAACGCACGAAACTCCCCTACCACTTGATAATGGGTAAGGGAGTTTTCATTCACAGCGATTACTACTGCCTTCGCATTCGGGACTTGAACCCTAGAGATAGCGCCCATGCTGGGCGCACTTAGAAAACGGAGCCCGCTAATCCGCGGCACTCCGTTTTTGTTGTTTCAGAACTAAAATAGAAATTTAAGTACCCGCGGCGAAAATGAGGATTTGTTGCAGCATTCGTTAGAAAAAAATTATGCCGTTTAAATGCCAATGCATATATACATTTAATTCGTTCTACTGTTCAGATGATTCAGCAAATCGTCCAATCCATGTTCCGTAAAAGCTCCTTCGCTAAATGTGATAAGCGCGCGGAGCGGCATATTCTTCATCATTGCCATCATGAGTTCCGAACCATCCTGCATCATCGCCATCATCCCTCCTGCTTGACTCAACATGGATTGAATGATCGCGGCCCCCTTCGGATCACCCATCAGATCGCCGACTGTCGAGTTACGCGTGTACATCTTGGCAAGTGCAACCGTGGATTCCACTTCAACACGTTCTGTGAGTACGATATCTTGGGATGAATGTCCGATGAGAATATCGAATTCACCCGTTTCTACATGCCAATCCTTTAGCTCGACATTGTAATAGGCAAAAGCTCTTTGATCCAGTGTGAACGTCACTGTCTTCGTTTCACCAGGTAAAAGCGCTACCTTCGTGAAACCCTTCAGCTCTTTTTCCGGCCGTACGACACTGCTGACCACATCTTTAACATACAACTGCACGACTTCTTTACCTTGCATAGCGCCAGTATTCGTAACCTTTACGCTAACTTGCAGCGTGTCGGTATCTTTCATGCTGTGCGTGCTTACCGAAAGATCGGAGTACGCGAATGTTGTATAGCTGAGACCGTAGCCAAATGGGAAAAGTGGCTCAATCCGCTTGGCGTCATAGTAACGGTACCCTATGAATAAACCTTCCTTGTACTCAACACGGTCCCCCTCGCCGGGGAAATTCAGGAAGGACGGATTGTGCTCAAGCTGCTGCGGAAACGTCTCCGCAAGCTTGCCTGACGGACTGACATTGCCGAATAACAAGTCAGCAATTGCACCTCCGAGAGCTTGCCCGCCGAGGTAGCCCTCCAGTACTGCCTTGACGTGGCCGAGCCAAGGCATTTCAATCGCGGAGCCGTTGCTCAGCACAACGACGATGTTCGGTTGAACGTCCGCGACGGCTTCAATGAGACGGACATGGCCTTCCGGAATCCGCATATGATTCCGGTCATAGCCCTCGGATTCGTAGCGCTCCGGCAATCCAACGAACACAATCGCGGTGTCAGCTTGCGAAGCTGCTTCCACAGCCTGTGCGATGAGCTCCGCATCCGGCTCATCATTGTCAGTGGCGTAGCCCTGCGCATAGGATAACAGCGCAGATGCTCCTGCTTCCCTCAAGATGCTGTCGTAAATATCATCCAGCTGGGTAGGCTTGATATGCGAGCTTCCGCCGCCTTGATATCTCGGATTACGAGCAAAGTCGCCGATCACCGCATAGGAGCCTTCGCGTTTCAGAGGAAGTAGGCTGCTCTCATTTTTGAGCAGTACCATACTTTCTCTTGCAGCTACTCTGGCTAACTGGTGATGTGTCTCCGGATCAAAGGAAGCGTCCTGCTTACGCTGCTCTACCGCTTTGAAAATCACAGCCAGCAGTCGGCTCACCGCTCGATCCAGCGTTTCTTCCGACAATGCCCCGCTGCGCACAGCCTCGATGATTTTCTGATCGCCGACGCCATTACTTGTCGGCATTTCCAATTCCAATCCTGCCGCTAGCCCATTAATGCGATCATTGACTGCGCCCCAGTCGGAAACAACGAAACCCTCATGACCCCACTCTTCTTTTAAAATATCTGTAAGCAGATACGAATTTTCCGAAGCGTACCCCCCATTCACCTGATTGTAAGCACTCATAACGGTCCAAGGCTTCGCCTTCTTTACCGCGCCTTCGAAGCTAGCCAAATAGATTTCTCTGAGTGTGCGTTCATCCACAATGGCGTCTACAGACATACGCCGATGCTCTTGATTGTTCGCGGCAAAATGCTTGAGCGAGGTGCCTACACCTTGGCTTTGTACGCCATTAATATGGCCAGCTGCCATCTCGGAGGACAGAAACGGATCCTCGGAGAAATATTCGAAATTGCGACCGCATAGCGGCGAGCGCTTAATGTTAGCCCCAGGTCCCAACAAAATTGCGACATCTTCTGTCTGACACTCTTCCCCAATCGCGGCGCCAACCTGATGAATCAGCTCCGTGTCCCAAGAGCAGGCCATTCCGGCCCCTGCCGGGAAACACGTCGAAGGCACGCTGTCGAAAATACCCAAATGATCGCTGCCGGCTCTCTGCTTACGCAGCCCATGCGGACCATCTGTCATCATGATGGATGGAATACCAAGACGCTCGACGGCTTTGGTCCGCCAGAAATCTAACCCGGAGCACATGCCTGCTTTTTCCTCTAAAGTCATTTGTTCAATAAGCTGTTGTATGTGTGTTTTCATGTATGTTTCTCTCCTTTTCGTCTAGGAAAATTAGCGCTTGTTTGCGTCGTTCCTGTAACTCCTCCAACATGATGGGTTGAATCTTGTCAAGACGATAAAACAACAGCAAAATAATCATGATGACTTGACCGATAATTGGCGCCCATAAGTAATTAAACGAGATCGCCGCCAAAGCGGAGTCCGATTGTGACGTGCTGTTACCCACATAACCGCCCATCGACAATATCCAGCCACCGAGCGCTCCACCAAGCCCCATTCCGACTTTGACCCCAAAGCTTGAAGCTGAATATAGCAGACCTTGTGCCCGCACGCCGGATTTCCATTCACCATAATCAACCGTATCCGCCATCATTGCAAAAAGAAGACCTGCGCCTGCGCCCATGCCAAGCCCGCTAATAAGTAGCCCAGTCAAAAGCATAGGCACAGAAAGCGCGTTCCCCCCAATAATTGCGATAATATAACCAAGGATGGAAACAAAGGATCCAATAATAATCGTGTTTCTTTTCCCAATTCTTTTCACTGCCATTGGAGCGAACACCATCGTAACAATCATCAGAAGCTGCATCGAATTCACAATCGGAATGAGTTCCGGCTTTTTCAGATAGTATGTCATATAATAAATGCTGGTCTGACCTTGAATGGACGTTGTGATCCATAGGAACAAGCCAAGCAGCAGCATGATCAGCCAAGGTATATTTCCTTTAAGAGCCTTGACCCCTTCACGCATTGGGAGCGGCTTCTCATCGATCGCTTTGACGCGTTCTTTGGTGTTAGCAAACATGTTCAGGAAGAGCAGTATGGCGATGACCGAGAATAAAACCATAGTCACAATAAATCCCTTTGATTGGTTTCCTCCTCCAAACGCATTCACAAGAGGCATTGTTCCTGCGCTCACTGTGATAACTCCAAATATAGCGAAAACCATCCGAACCGTGTTGACCACCGTACGTTCATTGGAATCACTCGTCAAACTCGGCAGGATCGCCGACAGAGGCAAATTAATGCCAGAGTACATAATTCCAAGCATGGTGTATGTGATGTATGCGTATGCAAGTTTACCTGTATCGCCAAAATCCGGCGTTAAAAACATGAGTACGGCTGTAAGCCCAAATGGAACGGCGAGCCAAAGGAAATACGGTCTGCATTTACCCCACCTCGTTTGAGTACGGTCAATCATGACGCCAATGAACGGCTCGACAATCGCGTCAATGACACGTGCAACTAGAAATAATGTCGCTACCGCTCCAGGGTTCAGTCCAAAGACATCCGTGTAGAAATACATCAGATAAAGCGTTGTCATTTGAAAAATCAGATTGGATGCTGTATCGCCCAGACCGTAGCTAATACGCTCTCTCCATGGCACTTGATTTTGATTCATGCTAGCATCTCCCCGATACCTTTTGTTAGCGCTTTCTTAATTTCATTGTAATGTAAGGTTCGTTTAAAACCGTCCGTATTTTAACGAAAATAGGGGGCATTTTTATCTTTTCGTACAAAAGTGGCATGTGATTGAACGTCCGGATATAGGTCTACCTTAAACAGCTTGCACAACAGCAGCATACAGGTGATCGTGATAAAGGCGCCAGTCAGCACATCCGTTGCAAAATGATCTCCCATAATAATACGGCTCGTTGATGTACATAGTCCCCATGCCACTGCGATGACAAGCATAATGTTGCGCCATTTGCTCACGAAGGGCATAAACAGCATCCATATCATCATCGTCCAGCCATTAGCGGAGTGACCCGAAGGGAACGATTTGTGCGCCTCAGCCGTGACCCCGTTCTCCTGAATGCCTTGCGGAAGGAACCACCTTGTAAACTGAGAATAGTCTCCCTCCATATTGCGGAAGCGTAATCTACCCCAGAAAATCTTAAGGACATTCACCACCATAATCTCCGCAAATACGATGGCGATTCCTGCCCAAGCTGCTCTGTTATACATTCGTAACATTTCAACAGGAACTTGCCTCAGCAGCCACTGTGTAATTACTGCGATCAGAACAGCTACAGCTAAACTGATGAGCATGACGCTCCCCCCGGCCAGCTCATATCCACGGTTGAGAGCAATAAATATGATGCTAAATCCACTTAATAGGATGAAAAAACCAGCTACCAGGCGAACCAAGATCTTCTTAATCACTCGTTCATCTCTGACCGTGCTGAAAAGAATACTACCCGCTGCAAATAACACAATGAATGCTGGATGCTCCCCGTATACTTCAAAAAACCAACCAAACCGTGAATGCTCCTCGTTGTAAAGCGCTTTGGATACGTTCAAATCAGCAAATGTAAATAACACCATCAAAGCGGCCCATATCATAATAAATCCCCATACAAATCGCTTTGTCCCTCTGGTCGCCATCTAGGGTTGCTCCTTTCAATAAAAAACGGAAAGCTGGGACGCAGCCCTGCTAACTCATTTCTGAAAAAATACGTTTAATGTCTTTGGAGATTTCATGGACGCAATCTTCCGCCTGCGGATATAATCCTGTCTTATCCAGAAACGCATGATCCATGCCGTTATACTGAATCAGCTTCGTTGCGACGCCTGACCGAGTAAGTTTACGAGCGTACGCTTCACACTCTAGCCTTAAGTAGTCATATTCTGCCGTCACAATCAGTGTTTCCGGCATGCCGCTTAAATCTGCTGCTAATAATGGAGCGAAATAAGGATCCGATGACTCCGCGTTATTTTGCAAGTACAGATTAACAATTAAATTGCTCATTCCACCTATTCCTTCAACCCCAGCCATAATGAGCTCTCGGTGATTGCGAATATCGTATTCGTCCAGGCTCCATTTGAAATCCTCCGTTTCGACTGCCCCCATGTTAACGGTCGGATAAATAAGTGCCTGATACTTAATCATGTTCGTACCTTGGTCACGATCCATCAACGAGCACACTGCAGCCAAGTTACCGCCGGCACTGTCGCCAGCCACCGCGATTTGCTGAGGGTCCGCGCCGATTTCGTCGGCGTGCTCGTAAACCCATTGAACCGCTGCGAAGCAATCGTTAAGTCCGGCAGGAAATGCATGCTCTGGCGCTAGTCGGTAATCTACCGAGACGACGACAGCTCCAGCTTTTTCAGCTAACGCTTTGCAAGGATTTTCGACGACATCTACGGTTCCACCAATAAAGCCGCCGCCATGAAAGAACACGACTACAGGTAATCGACCTTCTACCGAGGGGCTATAAATACGAATGGGGATCGAACTACTTGCTCCTTTAATTACTTTGTAAACGGTATCAATTTGTGTTAATGTAATGTCTTCATTCTTCCATCCGAACATAGCTCTAATCGTTTTCACAAAAGTAGGTATATCTGAAGGGTCAAAACTCGGCCTTTCCGCAGACGCCATAGCGGCAGCCTGCTGCATCTGAACATCATATACCCGAGGGTCTAATTGCCCCAAAGCATCCGAGTCAGGAATAGGTTTGACTGCATAATCGTAATTGTCCCGCTTGGAAACTACCGTATTTTCTTCGAGTAATGAAACCAATTTTCCATATTGTTCTTTGTTGTCCATGTTGAACATCTCCCTCTTCTTGTTTAGTGAATCTTGATTGGATTCATGCGTTTATATATGTATAATAATAGGCAGTTGCCGACTTCAACAATGTGATTGTTCCTGTATGCGGAACTGTTAAATAATAATCGAAGAAGGAGAATTAATTCGTGCCGAATACAAATCCACAACTTCTTTCTTCTGTTAAAAATGCCTTAAGTCTTTTAAAATTGTTTACCGTAAACACGCCTGAAAAAAAACTGACCGAGTTAGCCAAAGAGTTAGGGCTGGGCAAAAGCACAACAAGTCGATTGTTGTCAACTCTGCTGAGTGAGGGGTTTGTCTATCAAGATCCTGTTACGCATACATACAGACTCGGGCAGCGAATCGTATCCCTGTACCAAGTTATGGCGACCACCTATTTGGATTTAGCAGAAACGGCTATTCCTATCATCGAGCGTCTTGCTCGTGAAACTTCCGAAGCTCTCCGAGTAGCTGTATTAGAAGAAAACGAGGTCGTGTACATTTTTCAAGTAGAAGGTCAACGAAAAGAAGATATACCAGCTTACGTAGGGGGAAGAAATCCTGTCCATTGCACAAGTTCCGGCAAAATGCTTTTGGCCTTTCAAGATGAACTCCTACTCAATAAAATGTTGAACCGATCTCTTAAGGCTTATACACCTAAAACCATTACGGACCCTTTGGAGTTGAAAGAGCAGCTTCAACATATTCGGAAACAAGATTATTGCGTCTCTTTCGGAGAATTCATCGAGAATATGGTTTCCATCTCATCTCCCATTCGGGACTCGACCGGTCATGTCATATCTGCACTTACTTTAATTGCTTCAGCGCATCGGTTGGACGAAAACAGTATCATTTCCTACACGAATAAAGTCGTGAAGACGGCGAAAGAAATATCGCGTCAGTTCGGTTTTCTAAGGTGATAGGGTTTATACTCGACAATCTTACCTACTCCGAAAAAATACATTTAGCCTCTTAAGCCTAATTTTATTATAAAAAGTATTCTCATCGATCAGAAGTCACCATTATTTACTAATGGTGTTGCCTGTCCTAGCATACTTAGCCGTCCGCTCATCTTGAATGCGTCCGCTCCAGTTCAATCCAAAGGCAAAATCATAAGAATTACCTGTGGCATCCACATAAACCTCCATGTCATGTGCAACGTCCTCCAACTGCTCTTCTACAGTTTTCATGTGAGCGGGCAGCTGCATAGGAAGCAACGCTGAAGGCTCTACGGCTCCGGTTAAAATATCAAGAATCGCCTGATCCTGTGTACCGAAATTGGCGATAATCGCACTCGCTTCACTTTCAAATTCAGCCATAACGGTTGGATTAGAGAGCAATAAAGAAACAATAACCGGCTTTCCTTTCATTGCTGCTTTGGCTTGAAGCACCATATCCAGATCGGTGGCGTTTAAGACCGAAACCGTTTTATCCTTATAACTGCGATTCAGCACATCTCGCGAATCGCCTGCGATGCTGGTTTCTCTGGCATACTTCGCCGTATAAGCGCTATATTGTAAGCTGATCGGCACATATCCGTTGCCGCCTGCTTCCGCATCAGCTTTGCTGTATCCGGTCGTAGAGTACGGACTTTCGATGAAAACCAACGCGTAGTCAGCTTCATCCGGCTGATCTGTGACTTCAAAATATTGACTAACGATTTCTAACTTAACTGGATATCCTAGGCTTTCAGGAGTCGGAATACCAAACCAATTCACGCCAGCTGAGCGATATCGTTTCGGAATATACACCTTTTTATGTTTCTGTAAGGGAAGCACTTGCTTGTCGTTCTTGAGCATCACAATCGATTTCAGCTGCGCCGCATATCCTGCAGCAACAAATTCCGGGCTGCCTACCTTGGCAATCGTCTCCTCCAGCTGCAAATACGGATTCTCGAAAAGTCCCAATCGGAACATATTAATCAGCAGTCGAACGGCAGATTGCTCGAACCGCACACGCATAAAGGCTTCGCCGTGCTCTTCACACCCCAATTCATAAGCTTCCAGAATGGGCCCAGCTTGATTATTGCCTCCAAACTGGTCGACACCTGCCATCAGCAGCTTATAATGACGCTGTGCGACGGTAAAGTCCTCCTCTACGCCCCAACTACGTCCGCCGGGAAATAATTTGGTGATATCTTTTGCCTCATCGTCTGTTATTCCCCAATCCGTACAAACGACCCCATCATAGCCATATTGCGTACGCAGCAAATCTTGAATAAGATACGCATTGTACGAATTTCCGACGTTCTCACCATTTTTCTTATCTTGGCCATAGGATATCGTGTAATAAGGCATGACAGCCGATGCTTTCCCCGTCGGTCCGTCTAATTGGAATGCCCCCTCTGTAAAAGGAATCAAGTGCTCATCGAAATTGTTACCAGGATACACGGCAAATTTGCCATATCCGAAATGAGCATCGCGTCCCCCTTCGCCTGAGCCTCCACCCGGCCAATGTTTCACCATGGCATTCACGCTGTCATAGCCCCAGCCTCCAGCAATTTCATTCTCTCCTGATGATGTCTGAAAGCCATCTACATAAGCTCTAGCCATTTCGGCGGCCAGTCGCGAATCCTCGCCGAAGGTCATGCCAAACCGGTTCCATCGTGGATCCGTGGCGATATCGATTTGCGGTGACAACGCAGTCGAAATCCCCAGAGCCCGATATTCACTCGATGCGACTTCCCCGAATTTCTTGGTCATGGCTGGATCAAACGTCGCAGCTAGACCCAATGTTTCCGGCCACATCGATATTGATCCACCTGCACCCGCGTTGAACTCTTTGGAAGAATCTGCACTGTGACGCGGATCCGTGCTCGTATTCACAGGGATACCTAGCCCCGTACTTTCCGCGAATGCTTGTAGCTTATTGTTCCATTTGGCAGCCGTCTCCGGGTTTTCCATCATCGTTACCAATACATGCCGTACGTGGTCACTCGACAAAAATGCGATCTGCTGATCCGTAAGGTCAAAGGGGTGAGCTCCGCTTTCGTTAAATGGCTTACCGCCATAGGTCGCGGGAAACCAGCCCAAGCTTGCTGGAACAGCTTGGTGGCTGCTGTACAGCATGAGGCCAGCGATTTGCTCAATAGACAATTTGGAGGCAAGATCTCGCGCTCTCTCCTCCGGAGAAAGACGCCAATCCTCGTATTTATCCAGCTGTCCGTTTTGATTCAAATCCTTAAATACTAAACCATCTACTTCAATGATGCGTACCCCCGATGTGGTTGAATAACCAAGAGTGGGACCCTTAGGGTTTTTCACAAATTGAATGGCAGCTTGATTTCGTTCGTTAGGCATAGGCTTTTCTCCTTACTGATTCTCAATTTTCAAGCTATTATTTACCCGCTGATTTCGCCCAAGCGTCTAGTTGCTTCTGTTTCTCGGCAATAATTTTGTCTAATCCAGCTGATTTCAGCTTGGCATTGAATTCTTGAAGCATAGCGGTATCTATTGTCCCCGTTTCTAGCCCAATGCGATATTGGTTCAGTGCGTTTGTAGCCGCAGCAACTTCCGTTTTGACCGGATCGACGTTAAACGTAAAGCCAAGCGCCTTAGAACGAATCGAGGATTTGTTAAACTGCTGCATAAGTTCCCATATCTGTGGGTTTTCTCCTTCCCAAATGTAGGAAAGAAAATTGTTGCCGACTTCCCATTGATTGAGCATGTAACCCGATTCCTTCATACCTTCAGGCTTGGCAATGAGATTATCGGACTTCTTCACATAATGTTTGCCTTCAATCCCGTTGTCGATCAAGTTCACGATGTCTTTATCCGTGTACATCAAATTCATGAAATCCATCGCTCTCTCTGGGTTATCGCTATTTTTCGTGATAGACATCATAAAGGAAGTAATATTCGTTGTACCTGTGATTGGTTTGGTGAGTCGGACCCCCACAAGCTCCGTTCCTGAATTGCGTGATTCTTGTATTTCAAAGCCGGGTTTTAAGTTGGCCATATACCCGAACGCTCTGCCCGCTTTAACCAGGCTTGGACCGGTTTCTTGCGAAGTTGCAATATCCTTCATGATATAGCCTGACTGATACCATTTCCTTACGAGTGCAAGGCTATCTGCATATTCTTTCGTCTCAAACAAATTAACAACCTTCAAGCTGCTGCCCGTATCGTTCAGACCGCCAAGCCAATCACCCAAAGGATCGAAGGCTGCTCCCAGCAAGACTTGATTGATGGTTTGGCCGGTCTGCCCTTGCGTTTGTTGAACGACCGGTGCCATGCCTGGCTCGTTGTCTTTAATAATTTTAAATACCGGCTCCAAATCACTGAATGTTTTTACTTTGCTTAGATCGATATGGTACTTGTCCAAGAGATCCTTACGCATTACCATGCCGTAATCTGCTGCCATATCCCTAGTACTTGGGACCCCATAGATTTTATTATCGATCTTCGTTCCGTTTAGTATTTCCGGTTCGAATACCTTTTTGATACCCTGACCGCGTTTCTCAAGCAAATCATCCAGAGGGAGCAGCTGCCCTTTAGCGACTTGGCTGCCATAATTGAACAAAGAGGAACTGACCATTAGGTCCATCTTCTCATTGCCGGCGAGCATCAGGTTGGTTTGCTGGGTCCAAGCAGAGATGCTGATCGGAATGAGTTTAACCGTTGCATTGATTTTTTGTTTCGTAATTTTACTAATTTCCTCTTGAACAGCTGTCACATCAGTCATATTCTGAAAGTTAATGAACGCCAGCGCAATTTCGTAAGGCTTGGAATTATCCTTATTCTTGCTATCTTGGGTGCTCTCAGCTTTGAGATCCGATGAGGTGCCGCAAGCAGCCAGCAAGGTAGCTGCAGCTACGGTTATTGCCATTGTACCTGCAATCATTTTCAATTTATTTCCCATTTTAAAATTCCCCCTGTGTATCTGTATATGTGTGTGTCGAGTGGCTAATTCGGATGATATCTTACCCTTTGACAGCACCAATCGTAAGACCTTTGACAAAATACCTTTGAAAAAACGGGTATGCACAGATGATAGGGACGATTCCGATCACTGCCATCGCCATGCGCACGGTAGCCAGTGGAATTTTGGCGGTAGCCGTGGACTGATTGCTTCCTAAGCTGGTCTGCTGCAGGAATTGAATGTCCGTGAGCATTCGGTTCAGCATATTTTGCAAGCTAAACAGCTTGCTGTCAGTTACGAAGATAAGACCATTAAACCAATCGTTCCAATACGAAATCATCAGCATTAAGCCAATTGTAGCCATGATGGGTAAGGACAGTGGCAGGATAATACGGTAAAAGATTTTAAACTCCGTTGCCCCGTCCATATAAGCAGACTCGATTATAGGCGTCGGGATCGACGTGCTGAAAAAAGTTCGCATCAGCATAATGTAGAAGCCATTCGTCAGCAATCCTGGAAGAATAAGCGCCCAGATTGTATTTTTAATATGAAATACTTCTGTGTAGATCAGATAGGTGGATACGAGTCCTCCATTGAACAACATCGTAAAAAACACGAGGAATGACATGATTTTTCGTAGCGGCATATCTTCCCGTGATAACGGATACGCAAGCAGGGACGAAATAAGCAGTCCACCGAACGTTCCAATGACTGTAATAAAGATCGTGATACCATATGCTCTAATCATTGAGCTGGAATCATTCAGAAGAAATGTATACGCATCCAGGCTGAACTTGCTTGGCCAGAGTGAATACCCATGCTGAACAATCGCTTTCTCATCTGATATAGAGGCCATTACGAGCAGAACAAACGGGAACAAGCTAGCGCAAGTAAGCAGTAGAAAAAAGAGATTCACCGCATATTGATTCATTTGATTTGATTTCATAGTTCCGGCTCCCCTCTGTTAGAATAATGCTCGTTCTCGGTTTCGACGGCCAACGAGATAGTTCGAAATGATCACCAATACAAATCCAACCACGGACTGATACAAACCTGCAGCCGAGGACATACCGATATCCCCCAGATTCATTAACCCACGGTATACGTAAGTATCAATAACATCCGTGGTCGATTGAAGCGGCCCTGAATTGAGCGGAACTTGATAAAAGAGACCGAAATCGGAGTAAAAGATGCGTCCAATGCCAAGCAGCGCCATAATCGTAATGGTCGGCATCAGGAGCGGTACCGTAATTGTGCGAATCTGCATCCATTTGCCAGCTCCGTCGATAGTAGCTGCCTCATAATATTCATGATCGATACCGACAATGGCCGCTAAGAAAATAATGCACAAGTACCCAACGCCCTTCCATATGTTCACAATCGTTAAAATATAAGGCCAATATTTGGCTTCGCCGTACCAAGAAATCGGCTCAATCCCCAAAATTGGTAACACATGATGGTTCATGAAACCATTGTCCACATTCAGCATGGAAAGGACCAAATAGGCCACGATTACCATTGAGATTAAATAAGGCAGCAAAACGACACTTTGATAAAAACGCGATAAGAACTTGTTTTTAATTTCATTAAGCAAGATCGCTACCGCTATAGCCAGAGCGAGATTGAGGATAATGAACAATCCGTTATAGAGAATTGTATTTCTCGTTATCGTGAACGCATCGGATGTTTTGAACAAGTACTCAAAGTTTTTGAGACCAATCCAATCGCTGCCCAGTATCCCTTTCCGGTAGTTAATATTTTTGAATGCGATAATAATCCCGAACATTGGCAAGTAATTGTTGATGAACAAATAGATGAATCCCGGCAGCACCATAAGAAACAATGCGCGATATCGTTTAAGCGATTTCCATGTACTTCTCCATGTGTTTGGTTTCACGTTTGGTTTCACGTTTGGTTTCACGTTAGCTCCCTCTCTTTCTAGTTGGTATGCTCCCATTGTAGTGGAATTGCAGAACAAGCACCCACCAATGAAACGACCTCATCTTTCGTTTTTCCGACCTCTTATCTATTTCTGTTTTTGCTGTTTCCGATAATCAGCAGGAGCGACGCCATACGCTTTCTTAAAAACGGTAGAGAAATAGGAAAGGTTTGAATAACCCGAAGTCAAAGCGATATCACTCACCGATTGTTTATTCCTTAGGAGTAAATTTTTTGCCAGCGCTAAACGCTGCTGCTGTAAATAATCTGAAAGCGAACCGCCAGTTTCTTTCTTGAAAACCCGCGTTAAATAATCCGGATTGAGGTACACCGCATTGGCAATATCCTCCCGGCTCAAAGTCTGTTGCCCGATATGTTCACTAATATATTTCTTGGCCTTCTCCACGATCGAGAGGTTCTCTTGCATCGGCTGAATATGATTCATAGCCACTTCAATCACATATGGCACCCACTCCTGCGTAGCTGTCAAAGAGCGCAGCGCTTTCTCCGGCTTTTCCGTCCACAAGCTACTGGCAAACACCATATGTGCCTGAAGTCCTTTGAGCTGCAGCACATAAAATACCATTTGCATAAAATTTTGATAAAAGGCATGAAGCCAGCTGGCATCAATTCCGTTGCGCTCATCTCTCAAGGAATCTAGAAATTTCTTAACTTCCATCTGTAGCTTTTCCCTCGCCCCTTGCTCCATCAGCTCTGCCCAATCGGCTAAATGCGAGAAGTGAGGTTGAGTTGCTGGCCTCCTTGTTACAAGGAGGGGCAAAGTCTGATTTACAAGTGTCACATTATTCTCATCCAATTTCTCCAATTGCTGCACCATGGCGAGCATGTCATGAATAGCCGATTCTGCACCGAGATAACAGCATAAATCACAGTAGAAATACTTATTGCAAGATTGGATAAACAAGCTACATTCCGATGCGACGTCTTCTGACGATACATCATCATGCATAGGCATGACAGCAAGCAGCTTCCCTCGCTGAAGGGGAATCACCATCGCATTCGGAATATGTCGTAGGATCTGCTCTTCTGCCACATTCTTAAGCGCATACTCCATGATGCGTTGCTCTCGCTCAGAAAGTACCTTGTGCCACTGCTGAACGTGGATGTATATGGGCATAAAACGTTGGTTATCAGTGAATGTAATTCCTTGCTTTGCCAAATGCTCACGAATCGCCTCTGGCTTAGAGGGGATCGACTGTGCGAGCAAATCCTGCCAGAATCGTTCCAGCAATAGAGGCTGATGCGTTTCCCATAAGTGATGATAATGCTTGTACGTAGCTTCAAAGATTTTCAGTTGTGCTGCTTTTTCCATTTTGCTCAGTGCTCTGCTTACCACATCTTCAAGCTCACTATAATCAACCGGCTTGAGCAAATAGTCAAAGCTATCTAATTGAATCGCTTGTTTCGCATACGAGAAATCTGCATGGCAGGTCAGAAACACCGTTTCCGTTTCGGGATAATAATGCCTGACCCATTCCAGAAGCTCCAAACCAGTGCCTTGCGGCATTTCTATATCACAAAGGAGAATATGAACATTATTACTCTCGAAAATTTCTTTGGCCTGCCGAATATTAAAAGCCTTATAGACCTCAGAAATATGTAGCTTTTCCCAATCTATTCCTACTTGAAGGCCCTTTATGGCGTGAGCTTCATCGTCCACAATGAGTGCATGATACATAAATTATTGCTCCTTTTTCTCTGAAGTGATCGGAATCTCGATTTCCACTATGGCTCCATTGGGTAACCTATTGGAAAAATAAATATGTGCCTTAGACGCATATAAGAGGCGCAGCCTTTGCTTGACGTTCCACAAGCCAACTTGTTCTCCTTGTGTATTTATAAGCTCTTCACCTGACTGCAGATTCTTCAAGATTAGAGGGGCGAAACCCGGTCCATTATCCCGGATAATGATTTTTAGAACATCAGTTGATTCCATTACTTTCTTCTCAACAACAATCTGAACCTCGATAGGTTCATCTAACGTAACGGCATGCTTGATACAATTCTCCACCAACGTCTGAATAACTAATGGCGGAATTTCATTTGCTAGCAGCTCGTCAATGACCTCAATTCTATAAGATAAACTCTCTGGAAAACGCAGCTGCTGAATTCGCAGATAGTTTTCGGTATGTTTCAATTCTTCTTTGATCGTAACTAATCCCGAGTAGCTTCGAAACATAAAGCGAAAATAAGCTACCAGACACTTACTCATTTCTTGAATGAGCGCATAATCTTTTACGGTAGCCAGATTGTAGATAATATTAAGTGAATTCAGAAAAAAATGCGGATTAATCTGCAGTTGTAAATGCTTAAGCTCTTCCCGCTGTGCGTTCAGCTTTTCTTCATACACATGAATTTTCAAGTCACGGATTTCAGATATCATCGCATTATACATTTCGTGCATCATCTCAAACTCGGTTGAAGCTGGAACCTGCTGCAAACGTGATTCCCAATGTCCGTCTCGCAGCTTTCTCATGGCTGCGATCATTCGATTAATTGGCAACAGAAACACTTTCCTCATCACTAACAAAAATATGATCAAGAAGCCGCACGCGGCAATCGATATTATAGATGCAATTCGCTGCACAAATGGGAGTTTTTCCAGGATGGTATCATCAGGAATTAAGGCTACTAAATTATAGTCCGCCACAGAGGAAGGCTGGCTCATCACCAGATATTGATTGTGTTCTCCAGATAAATAATACGGCTTATCTGAGACTTTTATTAATTGAATATTCTTCTCTTGAATGAATCCCGCATGATTCATGGGCTCTAAACGATTTGTCGCCAAGAGCGCAACTCCGGACTTACCAAAGTCAATCATACTGAAGGGTACCATTATCTTTTCGGCATTGACCCACGCTCCGACATACACATTTCCTGTCTTGATCAAGTGAAATAAGGAGTAGGTTTGACCATCACGCCAGTAATACCATCGCGTATTGTCATACTTGGACGTATCGCCTTGAAGCATCTGGAGAAGCGCCTTTTTGACACCGTCCCTCTCCTGATAGCTGGATCCAAAATTTTGATTCCAGATCAAATCTTGGTTCACTTCAGAATAGATAAAAAATAAATCTATCGATTTATAGTAGCTGATTTCATTTGAAATCGAATTGAAGAGCCTCAGTTTCGCTTTATTGTAGTCATTCTCGCTATTTTGTGACGTCACCTCAAGATCCAGTAGATCTGTGTTGAGCTGTGATAAACTGTACAAATAATTATCAACCTGCTTTAGATTTTGATCAATTTGCCCGACGTAGAGACTAAGCAAATTCCTATTGGATCCCGCGACCTCGTTACGTACAACTTGTGTGGAATAAAAATTAATGACAACAAGCACAACGACTAGAGGCACAATGATGAAAATAATACCTAACAGTTTGAAACGCAGCGAATTGAAAAAAGGTTTATAATTCCGCATTGGGCAGGTCTCCAAGTTAAAACAAACGTACTCCAACCAAATCTGAGTACGTTTGTTCATTTATTAAATTTATTTATTCATTTTCTGACCTTTTTCTGCGTAACTTTGATCACCAACTTTTAACACCTTGAATTTACCGTTTTTCCACTCTACCGTCGTCACACTCGAGTTAGGTAATCCGCCTTTACTAATGTCGAAACTTTTCGGATCAAGCGCAAGGATGTATTTCAATATCGTAATGCCATGAGAGACAATAAGCACATTACCGCTCGCTGATTTGTTTTCTTCTATGATGCGGTTTATGGCTGCACTGGCTCGCTCTACCAGTTCCGCCTGGGATTCCCCACCAGCCAAGCTTTTCACCAAATCAAAGTTCGTATTTAAATCCGGGTGTAATTTCAGGATGTCTTTGGTATACTCACCCTCCCAATTCCCGAAATTCATTTCCTTAAGACGTTTATCCTCTTTATAGGGCACGTACCTGTCTTTTAAAATTAAGTCGGCCGTGTCGGATGCCCGTTCACTCGTAGAACTGTAGGCCGCGATAAACGGAACATCCCTCAATCCCTTTCCTAAGTTCTCAGCTACCTTGATTCCCTCTTCCGTCAATGAAGAATCCGAGTATCCTTGCATACGTCCTTGCTTGTTGAATAGTGTTTCTCCATGGCGTACCAAATAGAGTGTAAGCTTCTGTTCACCTTTTTCCGCGTAGCTCTGATCACCGACTTTCTGAACGGTAAATTTACCGTCTTTCCATTGCACGGTTGTCACACTAGAGTTTGGCAGGCCGCCTTTACTCATATCCCAGCTTGTTGGGTCTAGACCAAGAATATAGGTCAATATGGTTAATCCGTGAGAGACAACTAGCACATTACCACCGGTTAATTTATTTTCCTCTACAATTTGGTTAACAGCTTCTTTGGTTCGTGCAAGCAGCTCCGCTTGGGTTTCTCCACCAACACTTTTAAATATATTCTGATTTGTATACATATCAGGATGTTGTTTCAAGAGGTCACTTGTATATTCGCCTTCCCAATTACCGAAATACATCTCCTTCAGACGTTTGTCTGTTTTCAGAGGTATGTTTCTGCCTTTCAAGATCAAATCGGCTGTATCCAGTGCCCGTTCACTCGTGCTGCTGTAGGCTGCTGTAAACGGAATATCCTTCATACCTCTTCCCAAATTCTCGGCTACCTCAATTCCTTCTTCGGTTAGTGGCGAATCCGAGAAACCTTGCATACGCTTTTGTTTGTTAAATAACGTTTCGCCGTGACGCACGAAATAGAGGGTCAGCGTCTTGTCTTCTTGTTTCTTGTTGTCGACATTTTGGCCAGAGGCCGTCGCACTAGTCGTAATTACAAAAATAGCAACCATCATAATCGATAGTAAGCGTAATAGTTGATTCTTCATTTTTGTGCTCCTTTCGCCCAAACATCCAGTTGTTTTTGTTTTTCCGCAATGATCTTATCCAAGCCTGATGCTTTAAGCTTGCTATTGAATTCCTGCAAGCTCAACTTCGGATCCAACGTCCCTGTTTCCAAACCTACTCGGTATTGATTTAATACGTTCATAGCAGCGGCAATTTCCGTTTTCACAGGTTCGACGTCAAATGTGAAGCCTAACGCTTTCGATTTAAAAGCAGATTTATTGAACTTCTGCATGTTATCCCAAATTTGCGGATCCTCGCCTTCCCACACATAAGCCAGGAAGTTGTTACCGATTTCCCACTCATTTAGATAATAGCCAGTTTCCGTTTTTCCATCTGGCTTGGCGATTATCGTATCGGATTTCTTTACATAATGTTTTCCTTCTATGCCGTTATCGATCAGATTCACGAGATTTTTATCCGTATACAAGAGATTCATGAACTGCATCGCTCTTTCCGGATTACCGCTATTCTTCGAAATGGACATCATGAAAGAAGTGATACCGCTCGTTGAGGTAACCGGCTTGGTTAATCTAACTCCAATCATTTCTTTACCTGTAGCTCTGGATTCCTGCACTTCAAATCCCGGCTTCATGTTGGCCACATAAGCGAAAGCTTTATCGGACTTCACCAAATTTTGTCCAGTTTCCTGTAAAGTCGCAATATCTTTCATAATATAGCCAGCTTGGTACCATGATCTGACCATCGTCAACGCATCTGTGTATTCTTTGGATTCAAACATATTTTTCACATTGAGATCACTTCCCGCATCTGCAAGTACACCCAGCGAGTCACCCAGGGAATCGAATGATGCACCTAGAATAGCTTGTGCGACAGTTTGCGACTGAGCCTGTTGAACCAAAGGAGCCATGCCAGGCTCATTCTCTTTAATTTTTTTGAATACCGGTTCCAGATCGTTGAACGATTTGATTTGATTGACATCGATATGATATTTGTCGACGAGATCTTTCCGCATGACGATGCCAAAATCTGCAGCCAAATCCCTCATGCTGGGAACCCCGTACATTTTCCCTCCAATTTTTGTACCGTTCAGATAGTCTGGGTCTACTGCGCTTTTAATTCCTTGTCCATACTTGGCAATCAAATCATCAAGAGGAAGCAGCTGCCCTTTGGCAACCTGACTGTTGTAATTAAAAAACGTAGAAGAAACGACGAGATCCAGTTTCTCATTGCCTGCCAGTATCAGATTGATTTGCTGGGTCCAAGCCGAGAGGTTAATTGGCGTTAATTTGACGGTAGCATTCAGTTTTTCCTTCGTAATTTTATTAATTTCGTCTTGAACAGCGCCAACATCGGGTAAGTTTTGAAAAGTAAGAAACGCCATCGAAATTTCGTATGGCTTGGAATCCTCTTTTTGCTCGCTGACAGTCCCTTGTTGCACCGAATCTCCACATGCAGTAAGTAAAGTTGATGTTGCCAATACGAGTGTCAGCAAACTAACAGCCACTTTCAATTTCTTGACCATTCGATTCCCCCCTATGATTATGAATCCACCCATGTGAAGCGCTTTCAAAAAATTAATTTCACATCGTACTCACCTCTATTTCATTGTACTTGTTTCAAAATTGAGCCACTCACCAAAAAAACGATCTATACTTTTGATTTTCCGACCTTTTACTGTTTTGGCATATTTCCCGAATTTATCCTGATCATGATTAGATTGATTGGAATTCAACGATTTGTATGGATAAATTCTTTTACCTCATCGATAAAGTCTTCAGCCTGTTTGCAATTTCCGGTATTATCGATAAAGGCATGTCTCGTATTTTTATATAGAGAGAAATGAACGTTATTTCCTGACTCTTCCAGCTTCTTAGCGTAGCTCAAAGAAGATTCCTTTAAGAAATCTAAATCGCCAACAACGATCAAAGCATCCGGCAAATTGGCGTGATTTTCACAGAATATCGGGGAAACGTGCGGAGTTCTTACAGTTCCCTCCGTTTCCTTCAAATACATTTCAATGAGTGTTTCAGCAAATGCACGTTCTGTTTTGTTCTTACCACCAGATTCCATTTCTGATAAATCTGTAGCTGGATAAAGCAAGATTTGCTTCGAAATGCGGAAATCCCCACGATCGCGGGCCATGATTGACAATACCGCGGAGTAATTCCCCCCTGCGCTATCACCAGATACGATCACGTTTTCTTTATCAATATTTAGCTCCTCTGCGTGCTCTACGCCCCACTTTAGAGCTGCATATGAATCTTCAAGACCTTCAGGATATGGAGCCTCCGGCGCTAAATGATAATCAACAGAAATCACTACACAATCTGCCCGATCTGCCACGGCGAGACAGTAGTCGTGAACAGCATCTATAGAGCCTCTACCCAGCCGCCACCATGTATAAAAATCATCAAAGGACGTGTTGCTTCACCCTCAGGTGTATAAATGCGAATGCGAAAATCACTCTTGTAACCCTTAATCTGACGATCTTCAGTACGAACCTTTCTTACACTAATATCCTTACTTTCTCCGCCCATCATTGCTCGGATTTTTTTCACATTTCTTTTCAACCAAAATTTCGTTACAAAGGCCAGTATTTTAATATACCCGCCAAAACTTTCATTTTTAATCGCAACAAATTCATAATCTTTCTCCATATATTTCACTGAAATCCCTCCAATTCGCGTATCAACATGTTTGCCTATACTAGTTTCACTAGCATGCTACTCTTACTTTTTGACTAATATCGATGTATGAATAATACAAGGAATGTTCAAAGCGAACAACGCGAATGTTCCTCTATACGGAATAGCTATCCATAAAATAAATTTACTTGTGAGATCACCAACGCCATAGCCGAGCTTCTCGAAAAATTTAATTCAGACAACAGAGTTTCTGGAGCTGGGCGCACTTAAAAGAGCAGATCACCACGAAGGTGAACTGCTCTTTTCCGAAAACCGACATCCTATTTCTTATTCAATTTATCATAAATAGCCTTACCATCTTTGGTAAACCAATCCTGCGATGCTTTGATAACATCTTGTCTGCCGGCAGCATCCGCCTTTTTAAAATACTCATCCAATGCCGTCAGGGGTAACGCGCCGTTGATGATTTTGGCAACGTACTCATTTCTCAGGTCAATCAATGCTCTACCTTTGGCAAGTTCGACTTCCGTCTGCGGTCTGTACTGGTTAATATTGAAAGCAGTAAGTTGCGCACCCGCTTGGGCAAAACTTTTCATAGCTGGCTCATATCCGCCAAGTAAGGCGTTAGGCAGCCAAATGTCCGGTGTATTCCACATTCTATAATACAGTTTATAGATGATCTGATCATACGCAGGTTTCTTCGGACTCAGCGCGCCATTGACCATATCATAGTGGACACCCTCCTTACCGAAATTCACAAACTTCTGCAGATCTTTATCTTTCAAATAGGTATTCAGTAGATCCACAGCTTCGTTCACATTTTTCGAACTTTTAGGAATGATATAGAAGTTGGATACAGGAGCAGGCATTGTATAGCCTTTCTGTCCATCTTTTCCTTCCACCGTAGGCAAGAAGCTCAACTTCGCATTCGCATCAATTTTACTTAAGCCTGCCTGGTAAGTAGCAGGGTCCCAATAACCCGCATATGCAGCAGCTGCTTTCCCCGCCGATATCTTCTCGGTCACTTGCTGTGTTTTGTTGAATAGGTACTCGTTGTCAATCAAGCCTTCTTTATAGAGCTTATTCAGGTATGTCAGCAAGTCTTTTAGATTCACATCCTGTGCATCAACCAGCTTACCATCCTTAACAATGAAAGGGACAGCGAGGTTATTTATGCCGGAAAATCCAAAAGCTGCGGTAATGACATCCAGCCCATCAAGCGGATTACCATTATTGCCGGCTGCTGCTACGTACGGTATGGTTCCCTTGCCGCTTGGATCTTTATCCTTCATCGTCTTCAAGAACGTATATAGTTCATCAAGATTTTTAGGCGCCTTCAGCCCCAGCTTATCCATCCAGTCCTGTCTAGCTAGAAATCCTGATCCTAGATCTACATTTTCGAATTTCTGAAACGGAGGAACCGGGATGGCATATTTCTTCCCTTCCAGCGATACTGCCGTCCATGCGTTCTCGGTAACTAATTTATCGACCTCGCTGCCGAATTGCTTGATCGCATCGTCTACTGGCAGGAGAGCTCCCTGAGCACTGAAACGTTTGAAAATATTCAAATCATTCGTATAAATCAGATCATACACATCACCAGACGCAAACATCAAATTGTACGTATCCAGTTGATTTGCAGCCGGAATGACATTCCACTCTATATTACTGTAGCCTGTTTTCTCTTTGATCATGTTCAGGAATTGGTTATCGTTTGCACTTGCTCCTTGCTCGTAGCCTTTGACTCCTGAATTATCGGGAACAGCGATTCTGATTTTGGCGGCCTTATTCAGCTTCGGTCCTTGGGTCGCAGCAGCCTCTTTCGTTGCCTTGGCTTCTGGCGTCGCTTTGTTGGTTTCATTACTACAGCCAGCAAGGGACACCGTGGCTGCAAGTGTAACTAATAAAGTTGTCGTTGACCATTTGTTTAATCTCTTCCGCATATTTTTTCCCCCTTCAAATATGTAGCTATTGTTTAACAGCACCTAGCGTTAAGCCTGTGACAAAATACTTTTGTAGAAATGGATAGACGATTAGAATCGGTATTGAAGAAACGAAGATGGCTGCGGCCCTGAATGTCTCGGAAGCGATATTAGCCAATTGCTCGGGATTTTCCAAACCGTTCTTATTGGCTGCTGCCACTACGTTTTGCAAAAATAAAGGTAAAACCTGCACTTCTTTTTTCGTCAAATACATCAAAGGGTCCATGTAGTTGTTCCAAATCCCTACCGCGCTGAAAATAGCGATTGTCGCAAGCAACGGCTTGGAGATCGGAAGCATGATGCGGAATAGGATCGTGAGATTGCCAGCTCCATCAATTCTTGCAGATTCCTCTAGGCTATAGGGCAGAGACTCGAAGTAATTTCGCACCAGAATCAGATTGAAAGCGCTCACCATCCCCGGAATGACAAGCACCCACAGATGGTTAATTAATCCGGTATTTTTAATGACCATATAGGTAGGGATCATTCCCCCGTTGAACAGCATCGTGAACACATAAAGAATATTGATGGCTTTACGACCTACTAAATCCCTCTTCGCAATGGCATACCCCACACAAGCTGTAAAAAACACTTGAATGGCTGTACCTAGAACGGCTACAAACAAGCTGTTCGTAAACGCAGTGCGAAAATCAATACCGGATAACAACACTTCGTAAGCTTTTAACTGAAAACCCATCGGCCATAAGCTGACCTGACCGCTGACGACATAAGCTTCTTCACTAACCGATTTCGCTAACAGTGTGATAAACGGTAGGACGCAAATGAGACCTACTGTAATCAACAATGTGTAATTAACAACCGTAAATACCTTTTCCCCGGTCTTCATCCTCTTGTCGAACAAAGCTATTTGCTCCTCTCTGCTGCCCATTTACCATATCCCTCGGTTCGAATACTTGCGGCTAATTTTATTGGCCAGAATCATTAAGGTAAATCCAATTACAGATACAAACAAACCGACCGCGGTTGTATAGCTGTAACTGCCATTCTGAATCCCTTCGCGGTACACATAGGTGCCGATGACATCCCCAACACCGTATACAAGGGGATTGTACAACAGTAGTACCTGTTCCGTATCGCTGCCCAATAAGGTAGACACCCTTAGAATAATGATGAATACGATCGTACTGGATATGCCTGGAAGCGTAATATGCCACGTTTGTCTGAGCTTACCTGCACCGTCAACGCTGGACGCGGCGTACAGATCGGGATCAATTGACGTTAATGCGGCCAAGTAAATAATGGCGCTCCAACCGGTTTCTTTCCAAGCCGTCGATGCGACGAGCACACTGCGGAAGTAACTATCGTCGCCAAGAAACGTAATTGGCGAGATGTCGAATGCCTTCAGGATGCCATTGATAATGCCTGTGCTTGGGGACAGGATATCCACAAAAATCCCTGCAATAACGACCCACGATAGAAAATGTGGCAGATAGGTAAGCGTTTGCGTCATGCGTTTAACAACGCCCGTTCTGACTTCATTCAACAGCAGCGCCAAGATAATAGGCAGAGGAAACTGAAAAATAAATTTGAACAGATTGATCAGCATCGTATTGCTTAACACACTAAAAAATTTAGGATCGGTCAACAATGTTCGAAAATGTGCCAGCCCTACCCACTTGCTATCCAGTATGCCGTCGAATACCCGATAGTTCTTAAATGCGATGACGATCCCCAGCATCGGGACATAACTGTAAATCAAAAGCACCAGTAAGGGGATCGAAATAATCAGATATAGATCCAGATTATGTGCGACTCTTGCCTTCAGGCGATTTTTTTTCTTGGGGATCACACCTGCTTCTAGAGAGTTTATCGCATGGGAGGGTGTAATCTTTGCCATTTCATCACCTCAGCTCCTTGTTGTATAGCTTTATTTTACGTAAATGTACCCATCAGCCACAACAGGACAGAAGTAAGATATCTCTGACAAAAACACGGATTATACGCTCCCCGAAATCTTTAGCTTCGCAACGGCACGGCAGCCATTGCCTGGTTCGCTGTAAAATTGCAAGCCACATTCCTCACCATAATAGACTTGTATACGCTGATGTACGTTCTTCACCCCGTACCCTCTGCTCTCCGTTTCAAACATTTCCTGAAGCCTCTCTGCCGTTATCCCTACGCCATCATCGATGACCTCCAAGACCATATAGGCGTCTTCCCGATAAGCACGGACGACAACGGTTCCAGCTTTCCCTTTTTTAGGCCTGATCCCATGAATAACTGCATTTTCAACGAGTGGCTGCAAAATCATTTTGATCATAATCTTCTCTTCCAGACCCTCATCGACGTCCGTCTTAAACTGGATGGCTCCCCGATAGCGATAATTGATGATCTGCATGTACTTGCTGACCTCCATAACCTCTTCGGCCACGGAGATATGCTCCTTGCCTTCGTTCAAGCTCAACCTCAGAAACTTGGCTAGTGATTCGGTCAATTCCGCGATTTCTTTCGCGTCGATTCGTAAAGCGCTCCATTGAATAATGTCTAACGTGTTATACAAAAAGTGCGGGTTGATCTGCGCATACAACAGTTTCATTTCCGACTCTTGCTTGCTGATTTGTGCCTGATACACCTCTTCAATAAGGGCTTTAATACGCGTACTCATTTTGTTAAAAGAGCGCTGCAGCCGAGCATATTCATCATTTCCTCGAATATTATCCTCTGTCTCAAAGTTCCCTTTTTCGGCATGCTTGATGAGCTTCACCAACTTTTTCAACCTTTTGGTAATGCTCCCTGAAATGATGAAGGCGGTAATGATAGCAATAATTGAGACTACCCCCGCCAAGGCGAGCATGAAGTTCTGAATCCACCTACTGTTCATGCCAAGATGCTTCTCCGTCATTAGCAGTGCAATTTGCCATTCCAGACCTTTCGTTGTACTGAAGACAGCATAATTGGCCCTCTCCGCAGGTCCGAAACTGATAATCCCCTCTTCCTCTTCCGGCAAAGACTTCAAGTACATGTCACTTACACCACTGCCACCTGCCTTTAATTGCTCGAAGCCAATTCGCTTGTTAGGGGACCTAACGAGTGTTTCCGCTCCATCTGGAAGCCGAATACCATTCAGAATAGACCATATAAATTTGGCATCCAGCTCCACCATCACATAGCCAAGCACATGCTGAAATCGGTTAATATCCTTGATTTCTTTAATAAAGATGACCTCATCCTTCTGAACGATGCTGAGATGTTCCACTTCACTTGCATAGAACCACTTTTCTCTGATTTTCCCTTCCAAAAGTGGCTGTACACCAGCTTCAAGTTGAAGCTGATCTATCCCAAAGAAATTCGGGCTAGCCGAGACGAAGGTTGGGTTCCCTTTCATGAAATAGCTAACCTTGAGCACATTGCTCTTGCCCACGTAATTGCTCACGTTTTTGTTCAGCAGATTAAAAAAATCGATCACTTCCCCCGAAGTCAAAGCGCGTTCTGATACCGTTCTTAGAATGAGCTGAATATCGTAATTGCTTTGCGTCAGATCGGCAATGTTATAGGCGGTTTCAATGCCGAATGAAATGTTTTTCTCCGCCTGCTTCAAGGTTTCCAAATAAGCCTTACCCGTCTGTTCAACCACAGACTTATGAATCGTAATATAGGAGAAATAGACCAATACCATGACTGGAATAATGATCAAAATTAAATAGGAAATAACCAGCTTGGTCCGCAAGTTAATGTTATAGTAAATGCCACTGAGCTTGTTCATCACTGTTCTCATAGCATTTTCTCCCGATAGTCCATAGGGTTGACGCCCACTGTTTTTTTGAATATTTTGGTAAAATAGTGCGTATCCTGATAGCCGACCTGATTGGCTACTTCATATATTTTAATGGAGGCGTCCTTGAGCAGCTCCTGCGCCTTCTTTATACGTACATGCGTGATATAATCGTTAATCGTGTGGCCCGTTTCTTTTTTGAATAACGTCTGAAGATGTCCAGGAGACATGAATACTTCTGCAGCCAGCTGCCCAATGGTCAGATTCTGACAGTAAATTTTATGAATAATACCCTCAACATCTCGGATAATTCTTCGGGACTTGTTGTTGCGCAACTCATTGGAAGCCATCTCCAAATAGACTAGCTTCTCCATGACAAATATCTCGATTTGCTGAGGGCTCTGCATCGTTCTGAATTGGTGCAAGGATTCTTTCACCTCTTGCGCAATGGCAGGCTCAATATGCGTGGATGCGCTTCGAATCGCTTTAATAAGAAGCTCACTGCAGATGGTTGTAAGAAACAGCATGCTTTCCATTTTCAATTGTCTAATCGTAATGAAGAGCTGCTGGACCTCAGCTGTCAGTGCTTCTGTTTGCCCTGTGCTGCATAATCCTATGATCTTCTCCACAGACTCCACAATTACCGGCAACCCGGTAGATGAAATACTGCCTGAATAATATTGGCTAACGTCATCCTTTAATCGCTTCTCCGCTCTTTCTTTATCCAACTTAGCGACAACTTTGGCTACAACCTGTTTTAATTCCTCCCGATTGAAGGGTTTTAATATATAATCGATCGCATCCAATTTAATCGAAGCCTTCACATACTGAATGTCTTGATGAGCGCTAATCATGATCACCATGACCGCAGGCTGCTCATGTTTCAACTCCTCTATAAATTGAATGCCATCCATCACAGGCATCACAACATCGGTAATTACGATATCCGGTTTGAGGTCACGGGCAACGAGCATCGCTTCCGCTCCATCTTCTGCTTCACCAATAATCTCGATACCTAGACGATCCCAGTCGATGAGATCTCGCAGGCCTTCCCTTGAAATATAATCGTCGTCGACCAGCATCATTGTATACATGGGCAGGGACCTCCTTGGCAATTTGAGAGCGTTCTCTTAATTGTATCTTACTCTGATCGATTTACTCAATCACAATGTAGGATAAGATCATGTTAAGAGACTCCTGGTGAAAATACCGCTTACTCATTCATGAATGAAAGCTTAATCAACAAGCGTTTCAGCATAACAACGGCTTCCGCACGTGTCGCTGATTGTGAGGGTTGAATCATGTTTCCATCATCCCCAGTTAGGATGCCGAGTCCTACCATCATGTGAACAGAGTCCTTCGACCAGTCGTTTAGATGCTCCATACCTAACAGTTGAACGAAATGGGCAGGTGGATCGTATTTAAATCCCGTTACGTGCAGTGCACGATCCAGCATGACGGCAATTTCCTCCCGCGTGACGAATGAATCAGGACGAAATATCCCTCCGTCATAGCCTTCAATTAAGCCGAAGGACACCGCAGTTAAGAGAGATCTCGAATACCAAGCGGATGGGTCAATATCACGGAAGGTCATGCTGTCACCTTTCTCCGGCAAAGCAAGCGCATCCGTTACTAACTTGGCAAATTCAACTCTAGTTATCGCATCATCCGGACGGAATCTTCCCTCCGTATCCCCATTCACGAGCAAACGGCCCGCCATCGTTTCAATATCCTTTTGGGACCAGTGACCGTTCAAGTCCGCAAATGTTCGGCTCCCCGTAATAAGCCCATACGTACTATTGCCCATTCGGTGGATAAGTGCGATATAAATGCCATCTGGTTGCTTGACGAACAAGGTTGGAACCGGGGCCATCGTGCCATCTGTACGGAATAAAACTGCTGCTGTTCTATCTGGATCTATATGCCCTGCTGGTAAAGTTCGAGCAGCAAACGCGCTCTCATAGTCATGCATCTCCGTTACTTGACCGGAGGCATCTAGGATCGAAACGGAGAAGTCGACTCGCGATCCAGTTAGCGTAAAGCCTTCTGCCGTAACAAGCTTATCTATCGCGTGCGCTTGTTCTTCCGATACGGTCGCTATTGTTACTGTGACCTTCGCATTCGCATCAAGTTTCAATTGATCAATTGGCAGCTTATACATGCCGACGGAACTTGAAATAACAAGAGAGCCAGTTCCCCCACTTTTAGATTGGATCGCTTGTAGAACCTCGGATGGTACATCCACCGTGATAGATGCCGACTCCTGAGCTGGAATCATGACAACGAAAGTTGATTTTTCCTTCGAGGATTCATGGATCTCTTTCAAAGCTTGCGCCATATGCAAGACGACGTGTATACGATTTCCTGATTCGGATGTGAGGCTAACCGCATTTTCAGATAATGTCATGGCTGGGGCGTTGCCCGCAATAATGGCCACTTCTGGAGTCAAAGGTGCTTGCGCTTTCCCGCTCCCATTCGTATTAGGCACGTTTACACCACCAACATTCCCTACGTCACCTGAACCAGATTCAGCTCGAGCATTAGTCCGAAGTGAAACTCCTGGGGATACAGCCACTTCTTGCAAACTGCGATTTGCAATCCTCAGTGATTGCCAGATGATCTCCGTCTCCCCTGCTTTCAGCACGTTAAAAGTCAGCTCAGCCATTCTCATCGTACCGTTGGTCGGCTGTTCATTGCCTTCTTTTGACCATGCAAGTATGATTTCCCCCTCATCACCAACAGGTTTTATCAGATTACCGTTTGCAGCTGCATCCGCACGGATCAGTTTAACCTTCTGCGGATCGTAGGTAAATATCGTCTCGAATGCGAATAACTCCGAAACGTTCGCTGTCGCTGTTACCGTGAAGCTGCCCCCTACCTGCGGTGTACTTGTACTTGCTGATAGTGTGTGAGCGGAAGATGCTGGCAACGAATTGGCATAAGCTGGGATAGGGTTTATAAGAAAACATAGGATCATTAAAATAAATACGAAAAACACGCTTTGCTTACGTTTAGGTTTATGTAGGGATAACATATTCATAGCTCCTTTGTACAAAATAAAAGATTCGGGAGATTTGGCATGATAGAACCAATCTCCCGAAGTTGGATAGCTATTCGATTTTCATAGCAACTGCGGCCATATCGAGATAATCGATCTTCAGATCCTGATTAACATCGTATTGACGAACCGTCGACCAATCTGAGCTTGCCGAAGTTTTGCCATAATAGATTAAAATTGGGTACAAGTCGCTGACGCTAATGCGATTGTCACCATTCAAGTCCTCAGGCTTCTGCTTATTCACAGTCAGTTTAAAGGCGTCTACAGCTCCTACAAGTAAGCTCGTTGCCGCGTTGATCTGTGCTTGGGTCGCAGCAGTGTCAGTCTCAACAGCTTTCCCAGCGTTAATCGCCGATTGGAGAGTCGCTTTGGAACCTGCCGGAAACTGTCCGATCAGCGTTCCCTCTACCGAAGCATTGTAAAGCGCTTCTGCGGAAACAATTGCTGCAGTTAAGTTCGTTTTGTTCGCATACTGAACGTTGACCGTGAGCTTAAAGGATGCCAGAGTGCTTTCAAGTCCAGCACCGATAACGGCAATTGATGCTGCTTGAAGATCAACGGTACCGTTCGTTCCAGCTGGCTTTGCTGTAAAGGTCAGCTCCAATACATCACTGTTTGCCTTGATGGCTTTAGCTACACCTAGACTTGATGCAATGATGCGGACCTGATTCGGGACTGACGTTTTCGTCGAAACAATATCAAAAGCTTCCTTCAAGGATGCCGCTGAAATGAAATCCAGCTTGGTCGCGTCATAAGTTATGGTCGCATCCAGCGCATATACGCTGTCGGTCACACTATCCAGACTGTATTTGACTTTGAAGCTTTGCCCACCATCTACTGTTGCCGGACCTGTCAGCTTATTGTTCAAGTCCTGATTCGGAATCGGTATTGGTCCTGTACGTGTAAAGCGAACGCCATCAGCTAGAATAAAGTTGCCCTGTGTATAAGAATTGGTAACCACAACGCTGCCTGATTCCCCTTTATGGAAAGGGTAGCTGCCTATTTTAAACCAACTTTTGCCGTTTTGGGATTGATTTACGGCTACTGTTTCGGATCCACTCGCATGATGAATTGTAAAAGGAGCGTTCTGCGTTCCAGTCGTATAATGGTGCCATACATATACATCATACATACCATCGATTGGAATGACTGGCTTGTAGCTCACGCTGGATGCTCCGTTTTTCGTTGTATTCAAAGCAAAATTACCCTTATTCGCATCTGCATTCGTTCTGCTTTCCCATTGGCCCAAGAGAGTTACACCAGTGGGATCCGAATTATCCATTGTGATTGTGACATTCTCTGGCACCATCTCAAAGCTAATGTTATCAAACACAACTTTACCTAATCCTGATAAGATACCTACATTGAGCACCAGATTTATGGGCCCGGTGACTTCATAAGTTTGACTGTAATTGACATACTGATTCGTTAACGTAACAGGTGCAAGCTGATGATCCTGAGTCCCGTCCCAGATATTCAATTCTGGCTGTACATCGCTGCCGTCCAACTTTTTGATTTGCGCAGAGAGTACGTATGTACCAGGTTGGTTGATGGATACCGACTGGTACATGAACGTTCGATTGTTCGGCGCTCCCGCCGAATTGAATTCAGCCGCGTTCTGTCCTGCAAATTGAGAAGTCTTCGTCACATAGGCATTGGTTCCATATACACCTCTGTTCCAGCCCATCGTCCAATCTGGTAGTAGCACAGCGGACGGGCCGCCTGCCGGGTCTCCGCTTACGCGTTCGAAGTCCCCATTCTTCACTGTCGCAAGTGGCACATCTCCCGTAACTTTCGTGATTTGTAATGGAGCTTGACTGACAATAAACAAGCTATTCTTTTTCATCAATCGTTTCGTTCCATCAAAATCCGTAACCGGAACGGCATTTCCGTAGGCATCTTGCGCGCTAACGATTTGCTCAGCGTTGGCGACAGTCACATAGAGTAATAGGTCATCCGCTGAGAGTACGCTTAGATATTTGCCATCCGTACGCTTCAGATAATGATTAGCTTTCAGGAAATTAGCACCTTCAAAGCCGCTATAAGAACCTAAATACTCATCAGCTTTACGAATATGATGCTGCAGTGTCGCCAGTGTCTGATACATTTCAGTTGGCGACTGGGAATGCCGTGTAACAAAAGTATCCTCGCCTGGCGTGCCCATATTGAAATATTTGCTTGTACCTGCTGCCAAGAAATCCATGTAGTTCCACACAGTGTCATATATGCGCCATGGCGTATAGGTGCTATTAAGTGGGTACACCTCTGACTGCCACAGTTGCAGACTAGGGTGTGTCGTTTTCGCTTGTGCATAAGCCGTAAGAATATCCGATATTCCTTGTGTTCCGACATACCCATGCACATTGTAAATATCGTAGTAGTTAACGTTATCCCCCTTCAGCATATTAACTGCCAACTGACGATCCGCAGCTGGGTCAGGGGTTGCAAATCCGCTAGTTGTTACAAATAACTCAAGGTCTTGACCTGTTGCCTGCTTGTATTCGGTTTTTACCCGTTGTGCTTGTTGATAGGCTATTTTTTGCATCAGGATGTACTCTTCGTTCGTACCTGAGAAGGCCGCTGGGATCGTCTTGGGATTAGAAGTTGAGTGAAAATTCACTTCATTGATGATTTCCCAATACTTTACCTTACCGGCATAACGCTTCATCGTCTGGTAGACATAGTTGGACCAGTCCTCGCCAGTTCCTGGAGTTCCATTCGTATACTTGATATCCTTAGGCACCCAACGTTCCGCTCGATAGATTAATTCGTTCAGGCCAGCCGGAATATCCTGTACGGGAGGTCTGGAGGATGCCCAATCGGAAGGGTAACCAAGCACGGCGAGCACATCCATTCCTGCCTCTTGTGCTTTCTCGACGTAAGCATCGCTTTTGTCCCACACGAAATTACCTTTGGTTGGCTCAACTGCATACCATAAGAACTGTAATGCACCTTCCCAACCACGTGTTGCGCTCGTATGAATTTTGGTCCATGCGGACATATCATAGTCGTAATTGGCGTGCTGCCCATAGTAATTGGCATATTTACCGTCAGCTACTCCTGATTCGTCAGCAGGTACTTTCGATATCCCACTCTTATAGACGATTGGGGCGGAATCACTTGAACTTACCGTCGTTTCCAAATACCAGAAACCTACCTTATTCTTCAACTTGGGAAGGGCCAGGTTTTCGACTTGATACGTACCTCCGGCAGCTACTTCCACATTAGGGTAAGACTCGGTAAATTCCACCTTCCCATAAGGATCAGTTGCTTTAATACTCACGTCGAAGGTCTTGGCGCTATCCCCATAATTCACCGTCATAACGGGATAGACCGCATCTTCTCCCGCATAGTAAACTTGTTTCTCATTGCGAAATGCGGGCTTGACTACGCTATATTTAGAGGTGTTATGCCATGGTGTAATAAACTTTTGTGATTGAATGTCTTGACCATAGGTAATGTCAGCAAGTAGTGCTGTATCCGTTCCTCGGCTGAAAGTCTGTGCTGTGTGCTCCAGCTCACCTGCACTTAGGGCTTTGGTAGAAACCTTAACTTG
Organism: Paenibacillus sp. 2RAB27; assembly: GCF_052115445.1. NCBI lineage: Bacteria > Bacillati > Bacillota > Bacilli > Caryophanales > Paenibacillaceae > Paenibacillus > Paenibacillus sp. 2RAB27. Next base: position 78,443 of record NZ_JBFRGR010000004.1, on the reverse strand, counting down.
ACTAACATTGAACGGACTGCTTCGTTCTACCATGAATTCGTAGGGCATGAACTTCTCCAATACCGCTGCTGCAGTTACAGGCGTAGGAGGTGTAATTTCAACACCATCTTTATAAATAGCGGCATAACCGCCAGTTCCCATTTTCCAAGAAAATGCTAAATTGAACGGTTGACCGACTTGATAATTGAGCTGATTTGGCTGCGCATACGCATATGCACCATTGGTTCCTTCCCCGTTTCTCACAAAGAAGGTTAGCGGTTGTTCATACACCGCATTCACACCGGTAGGCTTCTTACTCGGCGGCGGAATATGAGCCTGAATTAATGTATTACCAGGACCACTCTGTTCTGGAATTAATTTAAACAAGAAATCCCATGTGTTACCGAATTCCTCATAGGGTTTATCCAGACGCACCCGAAGCTCTATCGTTCCTTCTTTCGGATTGAATATCCCCGGCGCGTAATCGCGGTACCACGTAGGTGTATCCGTGAAATTTCCGTCATCGCCACCGACGACGACTGGACTCGGAGCAATCGTTACCGTGAGGTTGATCGTTGCCGACGCATTCCCCTTACTCAGTTCGATGACAGCGTTTTCATTTACATTCGAAGTTGTCAAATTCTTAGCTTTTAGTAGGAGCTTACCGTCTACCACTTTCAAATATGTACCGTCAACAGGAGCTACTGCGGTAATTTGAACATTAGGGTTACTTGTATTCCCCGCCTTCAAACGAAGAACCTGTTCATATACGCTCGAACCAACTGTCGTACTAGCAGCAACCGTGCCTGCTGCTTCGTATTTCACTTTTTCCAGATCAATCGCCCATTGATTCATAGAAGACGTTATGTCGGTATCGCGCGCGACTTTGATTGCATCCAGTCCTGCTTGGTCTGGCAGCTCTCCGACTTTGACAAACTTGATGCCGTCGATTGCTATCGGAATCGTACCGTTAGCTGCAGGCGCTACTGGAGGGAAATATTGGTACCCGGCTCCGCCCGCTATAATGGGATAAGTCTGCCCGCTTCGGAAAGGGTATACACCGTATGGCACCCATGCATCTGTTCCGTTGCCTGAACTCGGGTTGTTAATGACATGTTCGCCTGCTGCATGCGTAATCTTATAAGGAACGTTCCCCGCATACCAGCGCGTAGTAGCAGGTTTCCTTACGTAGAAAGCGTACATCCCATCCTGCGGAAACTGAGGTGCAAACGTCATGCTTTGAGGTGCAGCCTTGTTCAAATTCGCATAAGAAAATCTGCTTTGATAGGTTCCACTTGCACCTTGAATAAAGTTCGCTCCGCTTGGCGGAGCTGCAAGCCCCGTGTACGTTACACTCGGATCTTGATCGTCAATGATTACGCCAATCTCCTCAGCACCCAGCACATCACCTGTAGCTGCATACACGGCTGTCATTCCGATCGGTATGATGCTGATAAGCAGCGTCGCAATCATGATCAGGGCGATTACCTTTTTGACAACTCGACTTCCTCGTACCTTTGTCATCCTCTTCAACATTTCAAAACACACCTCCATTAATTATAATCACACAAGTAATAAGACTTCAGTCACCTCAGCTCTTATGGGTATGCTTTTATTCTAAGAAATGAGTGGATGTGTCCACAACAGGACAGAAGTAAGATATCTATGACAAAAGGACGGACTATTTCAACGCTTGCCAATATCGGAATTCATCGCCATAACTGGCTGGGCATCACTCCGACCGTAGCCTTTCATATACAGAAAAAAGAAGCCGCATAAACTAGCGCAGGCTTCGATATCATAAGTTTCAGTTTTAACAAGTTAATATTCTCCTGTGGAGAACTCTTCATGTCATTAGCGCCAATTGAGCCTTGCTCACTCCATGCAAGATACCTTGCCCGTTAAAATAACGATGCATATCCTCTACAAGCGATCTTCCTATTCTTTTTCGTGAAGAAGGATTCACCCCTGCAATATGAGGCCTGACTAGAACATTTGGCAATCGGCGCAGCTCGCTTTCCAGTGACAATGGCTCCTGTTCAAATACATCCAACGCAGCGAAAAAGCGATTCGTACTTAATTCCTCAATTAACGCTTGCTCGTTAATCACGCTGCCTCGTGATGTATTAATCAGCAGACCACCATTTTGGATCAAGCGAAGTTCCTCTCGCCCGATCATTCGGTAAGTTTCGGGTATTTGTGGAAGATGGAGCGATAATATCTGAGCACGTTCAAACACAGCATGCAAGGGCATTAATTCCACGCCAAGCTCCGCAGCTTTTTCCGGTTTCATGTAAGGATCATAGCCGATGAAATGCAATTGGAACGGCTGCAGCAGCCGAATCACCTCTCGAGTCACCATGCCGAGTGCAATAAAACCTACCGTCTTGCCCCGCAGCTCGTCCGCCTCCATCGCGGAAGACTTCCAGCTTATATTCCCTCGCATCGACTCATCAACTAGCTTGATCCGATGACCTACACTCAATATCATAGCCAATATGGACTCCGCAACCGATTCTGCAATGGCATGACCGCCAGACAACACCGTTACACCCCTATCATAGGCTTCAGCCGTAATTACGTTTTTGACGGAACCTGCCATATGCACAAACAGCTCAAGCTTAGGCGCTGAGCCAAGAATCTCATGTGTAATCGATGAACTGCCCCACGTAGAGATACATGCGGAGGCATCGGCGAGTTGACTTTTCAGTTCCACTGGTGTATATGGCCGATCAAACGGATTTAAAACAAGCTCACCCAATTGTTCTAGCTTACCCAGTACATTCGGCTCCAAGAAATCTGCCTGCTCGTTTCTCGGGATTTGTACGACTATTCTTCTAGTCACTGGTCATTCCCCTCTTCCGCAGTATCGACAAACTCTTCCAGCTGCCATGTAAAGTTCGCCAACAACGCAATTTGTCCGCCACTTAAATCCTACCTTTCATTTTCCAGTTCTAGTTATTGTGATTGAAAGAGTGATTTCGCATAACGGATATCCTCACGAATAAGTCGATCTACTTCAGCTTCCGCAGTGTACTCTGCCGTCAAACAGATCACTCCTTCGTACTTCCCCTTCTTCAGATAATCGGCAACACGCTTCCAAGAAGCCATCCCCTGCCGCCCGGAAGTAAAGTGACGCTCCCATTGCGCCTGTTCCGCTTCCGGCCCGTTGGTGCGGGTATAAAAAACATTTTTGAGATTGACCATATGAAGATATGACCAGACAATATCCAGTCCAAATTCAGGCTGCTGTCCAGCCAACGCATCATGTGAGCAATCCCAGACAGCTCCGACATGATTGGGATTTAGACCTTGCAATAGGTGCTTCAGACCCGAAGAATCCGGAACAAAATCACCGTAATGCTGCTGAATGCCAACTTTAACCCCGTATTTCTCAGAGAGCAGAGACACCTCTTCTAAGTTCTTACGAAGATTTGCTACAGATTGGAGATAGCCCTCTTCATGTGAAATCGCCGGCATAATTCGAATGCTAGAAACCCCTGCCTCTGCACAGGCCGAAAAAATTCGTTCATCTGTCTGACTTGCCACACTAAAAATACGTAAACCATGATCGGCAAAATAAGACGCGAGCTTCGGCAAGCCTTTTTCCGCATTAGCGGGCTCCAGTTGGAAACCTTCTCGCAAAGGGAACTCTACGCCGTCAAATCCACTCTCTTTCACAAGCTTAACTAAATCTTGCACGGGAGTCGTCCTCCACGGTTTGGTAAAAACAGAAAATTGTACGGGCGCTTGAGCCATTTTTAACACTCCTTCTATTGGTTAAACATCTGTTCACCTTCTTGCATGCTGAATGTTCTCGGACCTCATATGATATTCCCTATACGTTTCAAGCTTGAATTCTGCTTGTATTCTCGCCATTGACCATTCTTGGTCATGGGACTCGATTGTGAAAATATTTTCCTGAGAAAAGCTTTCGATCGCAACTTTGCTTCCTAGTCTTCCTTGGATCTCAAGAAGTTTGTTATACTGATTGTCTATATGAAAAATTTGTTTATCTAGATCGATTGTTTTTGAAGTCCATCTTACCCATTTGGAGGTAGAGGCAAGAATTTTACCGGTCTTGTCAATAATTTTCGAATGGTTAGTTCTTACTGAGGATATAACATAATAAGCATGCAACCATGCATAAGCTTCAAGCGGAAAACCTCCATCATAGGCAGCAAGCCATACTACAAGCTCAGCGCCCTTTGATCTCAATGTGCTCCATATATCGGGATATCCAATATCATAACAAATCGCTATGCCTATTTTTCCGAAATCAGTCTCAAACACAGGCATTTCATTTCCCGGTGATATGTCATGGTCCTTCATTTCGCCATCGGTAGGATAATATTTGACATATCTTCCAGCTAGCTTCCCCTCCCTGTCAAACAACCAAGCAACATTATATTTCTTGGAATCGATCCATTCATGAGCGCTAGCGATGATGTAGCTATTGAGCTTAATGGCTTGTGCAGAAAGAGCCTGATAGGCTAGCTGCGTAATTTCCACTGAGCTTTCATTATTATTATCGTTTCCTGAGACAAGAAACACTTCGGGGAAGCAAATAAGATCAGGTTGCAGGTCTGAAAACGAATCCAGCATATTCAATGCTCTCTGCAGATTTTCTTCCAGCGAAGAGCCTCTAATTAATTCTTCGTTAAAGCATGTGGTAATTACCTTTGCTTTTCTGGGCATAGAAAAAAATCCACCTCCATAGATTATGATCACACCAGCAATAAGACCTCAGTCACCTCAGCTCTCATGGGTATGATCTTATTCTAAGAAATGGATGGGTGTGTCCACAACAGGACAGAAGTAAGATATCTACGACAAAAGGACGGACTATTTCAACGCTTGCCAATATTAGAATTCATCGCCATAAACTGACTGGGCATAACTCCGACCGTCGCCTTGAAAGATCGACTGAATAAATAAATGCTTGAAAAGCCCACAAGCTCAGCAATAGCGGTTATCGTATGAGTCCCCTCGATCATTCTTATTTTCGATTGCTCGATTCGAATATGTGTCAAATATTTATGAATCGTAATGCCAAGTTGATCTTTAAATAAAAACGACAAATGATTGGTCGATATTCCGACATGTTTACTTATCGTATGATTAACCAGTTCAGGATCCCAATATCTTTCATTAATGAATGTGATGGTGTTTTCAATAAACATCCACCCCTTCGTCATCTTCCCTTCTCGATCGTTATGGCCCACTTGTCCCTTCATAAAAAGGACTAGCAATTCCAAACAAATCCCCTTAAGGATCAACGAAAAACCCGATCTCCTATCCAGAAACTCCTTCTGCATAATCAGGAATCTTTTCTTTAACTCAATCTGGTCCGGTAACTGTAGGCGGGAAATGGGGTTTCTCGATGCGAACTGCATCTCTTTCTCTGTAATCGCTTTTCGCTCTTCCGTAATTGCTTGGTCCTCCCAAGCACTTCGTTTTTCATCATAATACAAGTCAAAATGAACAATATATTGGATCAAAGGCACCTCTGACGTAGAGCGAATAATATGCGCCATAAAGGGAGGCATAAGGAGAATATCCCCTTCCTTCACCTGATACTTGACTCCGTCCAAAAAAAACTCCGCTTCACCTTGCTCGATATAGGTAAACACATGGTCATAATCCATCCATTCACCCGCCAAAGAGAAGGATTTATGAATTTTGACCACTCTAACGAAAGGTGTCATGCTGTTCATCCAAGACTCCATGTTCTTCCCTCCTGCGGAATGATTGAAGGTTGCCCTCAATAGGTAACTTTAATCCGTGCTCCCTTTGACGCCGACTTGGCAATCGCATCCAGCACCACTTGATTCCGATACCCATCCTCGAAACTTGGAGACGGATTCACATTTGTTGAAATTCCTTGCATAAACGCATGCATCAGATTAATAAACGTATGTTCATAGCCAATCCAATGGCCAGCAGGCCAATAAGCCCCGGCATACGGGTGTACGCTTTCCGTACAATGAATCGTTCTAAAGCCTTGCATGCCGAATACATCATTGTCCAAGTATAACTGAAGCGTATTCATATTTTCCATATCCCAACGTAAAGAACCTTTGGAGCCATTGATTTCGAAGCGATTCCCGTTGCGGTTTCCCATTCCAAATCGTGATGCTTCGAATACACCAAAGGCTCCATCTCACAGATGATATGCTTCCCCGCTTGAGCCGCAGCTATGGCGATTTCCGCATGCAAATGATTTGGAGTACCGATATCAATAACATCAATATCATCCCTCTCTATCAGACGACGCCAATCAGTTTCATAGGATAGCCATCCCAATTTTTCAGCCGCTCGTTTAACATTGACTTCATCACGACCAACGATCGTTTGCAGGACAGGTTCGATTTCTGTATCAAAATAGAAAGGGAGATCCCGATACGCATGGCTATGCGCTTTGCCCATAAACTTGTAACCGATCATGCCGACGCGAACTTTTCTTGGAAGACTCATGTCTCGCTCCAGTCAAATAATACACCACTGTATTGATCCTTATGCAATCGCAGACCCTCATACGCTTGCTTGGCTTCTTCCGGCTTCAGCACATGGCTGATTAGAGGTTCAATCTGCAATCGTTTCTGCTTCATCATCTCGAATATGACGCTCGAGTTTCTGACCAACGAATGTTTGACAAACTCGGTAGCCTCAATCGGATAACGCCATTCGTGCGCACCCTTGAACGTAATGCAGCCCCTGCCATACAAATGGCAGTAATTCAGGACATCTGTTACGTCCGTGTTATATTCACCGCGAGGACTTCCTAAGAAAATAATTTCGCCTAATTTGGCGATGTAGGGGAGACTCTGGATTGCAACTTGCGGGACGCCCGTTGCTTCAATATGCGTAGAAACCCCTTTTCCATGGGTAATTTCGGCAATCTGCTCCTTCACGTTGTCTTGTCCACCATTCACTCCATAGATCACACCACATTGTTCTGCGATTCGAAGTCGTTCCACAGATAAATCGATACCAATCACAGTAGCACCTTGCGCCTGCGCCAACTGTGCGGCCATATTCCCAATTAGTCCAAGCCCCGTTACACTAACATAATCCCCAAATTCAATAGTCGACACACGAATCGCCGTCGTTGCGACGGTTGCCATGCGAGTAAAAGGTACCCATTTCAAATCCAAGTTCTCCGGAACTTTAAGGAAAGTCCCCCTTATTGAAACGACCTCATACTTGGAATGGGTGCCATAATGAAAAACAATATCGCCGGATGTAAACCCCGTTACGCCTGCCCCCACTTCCACAATCTCGCTTACAGCTGCATAACCTGGAATACCAGGCATCTGGAACCAAGCTTCGTTCCCCGACAACATGGCCAGTTCAGTTCCTGGACTGATTAAGGTATACAGCTTCTTAACCAGCACTTCCTCTACGCCAATTTGCCCGGAGATGTTCTCATCCACCGTTTCTACCTGCCACGGACTGAGAAATACTACTTTTTTGTTGATCATCGCATTGATCCACTCCTTTTTATTGAACTCATTTTCAATATAAATGTTTTTACATGGAGCGTCTTTGACGTAAAAAATGATTTTTTATCAAAAAACACGAAACCCTAAATCGGGTTCCGTGTTCTTGTTGTTGCTATTGTTCTTCCGTCTTAGTGGTCATAAATGCGAAAGAGCATCAATTTCGATGAAAACGTCTTTCCTCTTACGGATTGATCAACCCGGCCTGCTGCAGAAGACGTTGCGACATGACAGCAACTTCTGCTCGTGTCAATTGCCCTTTCGGTGCTAGCGTGCTGTCCGTTCGGCCAGCAACTATGCCTCCCTGTAAACAAAGGGCTATGCTTCTTTGCGCCCATTCCGATACCTGATCGGCATCCTGATACTTGGTAAGAAGTGCTGCGTCCGACAAGTTCTCCTTCATGTTTGTTAATTTCATGGCATTAGCCATGATCATCATTGCCTGTTCCCTGTCGATGGTATTCGTCGGCCGGAAAGTGCCATCCTCATAACCCCCAATAAGTTGGTAGGCAGAGGCAGTTTGAATCGCATCATGGTACCACGCAGAAGGAGCAACATCAACGAATAAGCTACTTCCATTTTGCGGCTTTAGTCCTAACGCCCTAACGATAATAGCAATAAACTCCGCTCGTGTAATGTTATGATCCGGGTTAAAGTGATTATCGTCTTGCCCTTGAATAACCATTCTGGCTGCCAAATTATTCACTTCTTTTTTCGCCCAGTGATTTTGAACGTCTCCAAACTCGATGCGGTGTGAGACCAGAAAGTAGACGCTATTCGTCAAACTATTTATTTGGGCCCAATATTTCCCGTCTACTTTAACTATCTTGGTCGGTACGTGCCGTAAGGTTCCGTCTTGGTCGATCACGACTGCTGTCGTGATTTGCCCCACATCGGCTTGATCTTCGATAGACAGCATTCTTTCTACATAATTGCTGAACTGAGAAATCGCTATAGTTTGGTCCTTAAAGCTTGCAGTCACTTTGAAGTCAACTGGCGAAGATTTCAGTTCCAGCTCGTTAGTGGAAATGGTATTCTTTACAAGCTGCACCATATCCTCATTTGGTTTCACAATTTCAATCTGGATTGTAATATCTTGAAACTCTACATTTTCGCCAAACTGACTCTGTAAACTTTCAACTTGAATTTGCTTTGCTGGTAAAGTATACCTAGCTGCATCGGTTTGTAATTCTAGCACAGCATTCTTTTGCTCCATGCTTTTAATCATTTGTCCGGTCAGTTTACCTATGAACCCGTCCGTTGAACCCGAAGTCGACAAAATAATATGACTACCCTCTCCACCTGTGGATAAACGCTTCTCCAACTTTTGAGCATCCACGGTATAGGTGGTTGTGGATTTGCCTCCTCGTTCATCCTTGACTGTGGAGCCCAACTCACCTATTGGTGAGGAAACAGGAGCTTGTCCCGATGGTGTACTAGATTGATCGCCATCCCCACTATTTGACTGTTCTTCCGTATACGGAACCGCACTTACTTCTTGCGATGCTTCGCTGACTCCACCCGGATTTACAGCTTTAACGGTAAAATAGTACTTCGTACCATTGATCAAATTCACGACATCATACGTATAAACAGAGCCGCTGACGGTTGCAAGTTCGCTTCCATATTCACCTGAATTCGTGCTGACATAAATCTGATAATTCGTCACATGATCCATCGGGTCCCAGCTGAGACTTACTTGTCTATTGCTAACAACTGGGGCTTTAACGGTTGGTACTCCAGGCGGGGATATTTGTGATGTTGCACTAACTTCCTGGGATGCTCCACTTAATCCTCCTAGATTGCTGGCCTTTAGAACAAAGTAGTACGGCGTTCCATTCGTTAAATTCATAACATCATACGCATAAACAGAGCCGCTCACAGTTGCAAGTTCATCTTCATATAAACCTGTATGATCACTGACATAAATATGATAATTCGTGGCTGAATCCATTGGTTCCCAAGTGAGACGCACTTGGGCATCGCCCGGCAACGCGGACGTTACTTGATGTACTCCCGGCGTTGCTATTTGCGGCACTGCTAACAGTTCATTGGAAACGCCGCTCTCTCTTTCACCACGAACTGCCTTAATGACGAAGTAATAGGTATCGCCATTATTCAGCCCTTCAGCCTTGTAATTGTAAACTTCATTGCTAACCGTTGCTAGCGGGGAACCATATGAACCCGCTGTTTCGCTAGCATAGATACGGTAATTCGTGGCCCTGTCTACGTTGCTCCAGCTCAGATTCACGTAACCATCTCCTGCTAGGGCAGATAGCAATTGAGGTTTATTCAGTTCAGCTACCGTAACCGTTGCCACTGCCTTGAATTCACCGTTCGCGGTTTTTGCTGTGATGGAAGTGGTTCCCAATCCCGTCGCAGTAACAAGTCCGTTGCTGTCTACCGCAGCTACATTCTTGTTGCTCGACGACCATATTACTTTATTGTTCGTTGTATTTGCTGGCAGCACCGTTGCCGTCAAGGACTCCGTTTCGCCTGGAAGCAAAGCAAATGCTGTTTTGTTCAAAGAGATGGTTTCCGGAAAAACTTCGGGACCATAGACTTCAAACTCCCAGATCGAATATCCATACTGTGTAGCCCTTACTGTACCGTACATCCTTACATATCGAGCATCGGTCTGATTAAAAGTAATTTTCTCCATCAAACCTTTGCCAGTGGTTGTGCTATACACGTTACTCCAGGTTTGCAGATCATTCGATACCTGAATTTGATAGCTTTTTGCATACGCAGCCTCCCAGTAAAGCCGCACTTCATTAATGGATTTAATAGTTCCCAAATCAACATAAATCCAGCCTGGATCAACGGCTCTTTTGGAACCGAACCGGGTCGACATATCTCCGTCAAAAGCCCAAGGCGCCGTATCAACTGTACTGTCATTAGAGGAAGCCACCGCTGGCTGATTCAAGGCCAAATTCGTCTGCGGCCGTGGTTCCGGATTCTGCACCGGTTTAATGGTGATATCGCTGTAATTGTCCTTATTCGCGAAATTCATTTCATATAAGCTTGTCGCAGGTTGGGCTTTTCCCGGCATATAGACATTTTCAAATGTGATTCCGCTTATGGGCGCATCGGGCAGCCCTTTTATTTTGGCAACACCCTCGCCAGCATCACGCACAGTAATATTTTTAACTGTAATTCCTGAAATCGGACCTACACCCGAATTGCTGCCATTTACCGTAAAAAGCGTCATCCACGCACTGTTATCTTCGTTGAAGCCGCTAATATCCTCGACATCTATATTCTCGAAGGTGACATTGCTCACAGCACCAGTGCCATATTTGTGATGAATGGCAAACCCGACAGCCGCCTTATACACGACGCCATCTCGAAAGACTATATTATTCTGATCCTGCATGACCCCTTGGCCAATTTTGAAGCCGTAGCACAATGTCCAAGTGATGGCATCCTCAAAGAGCACATTACTTACAGGCTGTGGACTGCCGGGCCAAGGTACTTTGCCTGAGGCAATATCCGTCGTTTCTTTCCAAGCTTTCGTCGAGAAGGGATCGTCCAGCGCAATCCCGATCGCATTTCTCACTACGACATTTTGCGACTCGCACACATCAATCCCGTCATTTTCACCCATGCCCAAACTGTTAAAAAACTTCACATTCGTAAAACTAAGATCATGTGATCGAACTGGCGTAACCGCCCAAGACGCGGATTCACGGATGATGATCCCATCCATAATGAAATTGGATGTCGCGATGGGCACAACCAGATTGTTAATCATACCTTTGGCATTGGTTGATTTATCGGCATATAGCGCAGCGCCATTCCCATCTATCGTTCCACGTCCATACATCTTGATGTTCGTCGAATCAAATGCGGTGGAAATCCACCAGGTTGCCGGCCTGCCCATAGAATCCTTGTACCAATGTTCCTTGTAATCAGCTGTCTTTCCCTATAAAAGCAGCCCCAGGCTGCATATACAGCGCTGTATTGCTTTTCAGCACGAGATTGCCAATATAGTACTGTCCCGCAGGAATGTACACGATTCCTTGAACGCCATTCCCTGCAAGTGTACCGTAGCTGCTAGCATCGTCAATGGCTTGCTGAATAGCTGCTGTCCTAGCTGCCACGCCCGTTTGATCCCCGGTTGAATTAACAAGATAAGGGGCTTGTCCTACATTGAAAATTCCTGTCCCTGAAGATGCAGGCACATCGGTTTCTGCCGGATCAGCCGCAATGACGAGGCGCGTCTTCCTGCTGTTCATCGTAACAATCAAATATTCATCTTTCTGCGTGGTGAACGTCAAGGTTCGACCCACAACGCTGTCCGGCTGAATTCCCAGTTTCTTAGGACTAATTGCGTAATCGTGAACCTTGTCCGTATTTAGTATCGTAACCTCGAAGGTAACCGGTCCATTGGACATGGAAAAGTTCGCATAATCATAATCGTCAAAAGATTTGACTACGGGAATATCCACTCCGTTCGCCTTCAGCGTGTAGTTAACGGAAGCCGCATACTTCGCTGGTTGATTATAGGGATATATGACTGCTTTCGACGCTGCTGCATTAATTTCTGGAGTCACTGCTGCCTCCACGCTTGTTGTTAGAGGGTTACAAAGAAACCCTGCCGTAAAAACAACCGCCATGATCATACTGAAAAATCGATTCATTGTTATCATCTGTTCATTCCCCCCTGAATAGCTTCGCTGACTTTTGCAAGGATGTCAGCGCTTCCACTTTTTCATTATAACAACTGGGGCCATTGGTTATAATGCGGTAATCTCCATTTCAAGGGCAGATATTTATTGATAATGACGCTCAGCTACAACGCTAATGTAAATAACGAACGAATCTAAAGCTCATTTAAAGTAATAAAAAGATTGCCACTCATCCCGGCCTTCCTGGCTAGGTGATTGGCAATCTCTTTAGTCACTGCTACTTTGACAAATTCACATCGTTTATCCCAATAATATATCCGTATAATAATAGTGAGGCCCCGGTGATGTTGTATCGAGAAGTGCCACCGGCATGATATACACCTCAAGCGGTGAGCCATCGCTAATGGCCTCAACTTCCACGAGATGACTTCCAGCCGCTAGAGTCAACTCCACATACTGTTGTTCAGGGGCACGGTGATACGCTGGCATGAACTCCAACGTTTCTTTGCATGAAATCACCGTCTGACCATTCAGCTTCAGCGTTACAGGACTATTCGCTGCTGCAATAAGTCTCAGTTTGCGTTCAATCGGATTAGTAAGCTTTGTTTCCGCCTTATACACGCCACCTACTTCAACTTTCTTCCAATGTACGCTATTCCCCGGGAAATAGATCACTTCTCCTTCGCCATCTTCTGGACCCCTGACGATCCATCTGGAGGAGTTGACCATGGCAAACGGTACTTTTTGAATCGACCATATCGCACGGTCATGTATTCGTGTCCAACTAAACGTTAGCTCATGACTTGCAGCTGCAATTGGCCCAGCCATGATTTCCGTATCCCACTGGAAGGATTCATCTGGTTGCAGGCTAATCTCAACCGTTGTTGGTCCATGCCAACCTGAAGGCAGCTCTACTGCTATATGTCCATCGATTCGGGTCATTGAGTGATTCGTCAGCGTAAACTGCAGTACCTTGCTTTGACCCGGACCGATAGCTGGGCCATCCGCTCCGAAATCGATGATTAATTCTGCATCCGGGTTTCTTTTTGTTCCATGCGGCAGCAAGTAACAATTGGACGTTATTTTACTTTCCCAGAGCGCCCTTATTGCTTCTTCTGCTTCTCCCTCAACCAATGATTTGTTCCACGAAGTAGGGAGCTCTGGATGCACCCAAATCTCGGTATCCCATGCCGCGAGAATCTGTTTGCCCATTCGGATTGTACGGCGCGTTAACTCATCCAAATTTCGAGGCGCTGGGAATCCTTTAATTGGGGGACTGACGACGATACGGTCACCTACCGGCTTTACCCATTTGGCAGGCAAGCCTTCCGGTCCTAGTAGCATTCCCAATATCGCACCCAGCGTTGCTGCGGTACAATCTGTATCGTAACCACAATTGACGGCTTTCAAGATGGCGTCTTCAAAATCTTCCCCATACAACCATCCAAGGATGGTAAAGGCAATATTTTGAGGGGCATCGGTAAAATTGTCACTGCCATGGTGCTCGAGAATGAGCAAACGCGTTTCAATCCAGCTCTTCCCTTCCTGATGCCACCGAAGCAGATCTTTCAAGGCCTTGGAGGTGCGACTATCCTCTGGGATATACTTCATTCCAATCGCAATCAACCGATCCCTGTCTTTCTCGAAGAAAATGGCGCTTTCCAACGCAGCCAAAAACATTTCACCATAGACACCTTCGCCGCCAGCATGATCTACAATCGCATCCTGATACGCATAGTGAGCTGCAATTTCCGGGGCTCCTGGAGCAGCCATTGCCCATATTTCGGAACGAATAGGTGAGCCCATACAGTCATTGAATGGATTGTTGAACCAACCCGCAACCGGTGGAAGTAAACCTCTTCTTAAATTCGTCAATGCATAGCCATATTCATCAAATGGGAAAAAGACATGCTCTAACCATTCCTGTCCAAGTTCAGTTGCGGTCAATCCCGGACCATACTGCTCCAAAGCGTGCAGCCACACCAATTGCAGGTCCAAATCATCGTTCTCTAGTGGACCGTCCGGCAGTTCCGGATAAAAGCTCAATTCAAGCAGCTCCTTCTTGCCCTCGACCGGTGCACCCAGCGTTCCTCCGATATTTTTCCCCAGCCATCCCCCAAATACGATACGATAGTAATCTTGTTCATTTAAAATGCTGATAGACATGTGAAAACCTCCGTTGTTTGATATAATGGACATTGAATTTAGTATAAAAGCGGTTCCATTATAGTGCCATGTACATAGTTTTGTTCTAAAAAGAAAAAACATCGGGGGATGTCATGCCATGCACTACTCTCTTTCGCGATTATCCACATTGGATGTCAAATGGGCGGATCTTTTCGATGCAAATACCCCCCATTTCTTCGGTCAGCATCATAATCCCTATTATGAGCTTATCGTCATTGCTGACGGAACGGTGCATTTGCAGACTGCTGATGAACGTATGACCTTACATGCTGGGGAGTCGCTTCTTTTGAAGCCTTGGGAAACACACACTGGTTGGAATTCCCAAGAACGACAAGGTCAATTTTTTTGGGTGCAATTTTCCTGCAATCCTACCCTTAATGAATTCGTGCTGGATCGAGCCGCAGAGCTTAATATTGTCCATGCCGAACGAACCGAGCTTAGAACCACGGAAAACCTTCATGAAGATTTGCTTGTTATCCCACGTCAGTTTCGTTCTTTGCAACGTTTTAAATTGCTCGGCTTGTTTGAAGAGCTAGTCGAGACAATGAAACAACCGACGGGCTATTTTCGTTTTCATGCCACCTTATTACTTGGTGAAATCCTTCGTCTTATGGCCAATGATTTTTTAAAGCAAAGCCAATTGGACACCGCTTTCTCCGCTTCCTACCTTACTTTTCGCAATCTAGTCAATTACTTGAATAATTTTTACGATTCGGACATTTCCAAAGAGACATTAGAACGATTAATGGATCGCAAATATGAATATCTCTGTCAGGTGTTCAAAAAGTATGCCGGAACGAACATCCACAATTATATCCACCAGCTCAAAACCCAACGCGCCAAACATCTGCTGCGCACTACAGATAAAAGTGTTCAGGAAATTGCCAGTGAAGTGGGATATCCGGATCCTTTTTACTTCAGCCGTATGTTCAAAAAGATCGAAGGTGTCGCTCCTCTGCATTATCGGAATAAAGAGCCGATGGGGTAGACGTTGTGCAACAGAAATAAGGAGCTATCTAGTAGAAATTCAACTACTAGATAGCTCCTTATTTTAAAGACACTACTTACCGCCCTTGTTGCTCGATTCTTTCAAGCCTTTGATCCAACCTTTCCAGCATGACCTTGAGCTCCATATTTTCCTGCTCTGCACGATAATTAATGGCGAAGTCAAGGATCGCCTCCTGCTTATCTTTGGAAGCTTGTCGATTCTGACTCATGAGAATGACTGGAGCTTGGAAGGCTGAAATACAAGAGAGAATAAGATTAAGCAGGATGAACGGGGGTTTATCGAAGGCAAAGCTCAAGCAATTAATCGTCATCCAAATGACTAAGAACAAGCTGAAAAGCAGAATAAACGCCCAACTTCCCCCGAACGTTGCAATGTCATCAGCAAGCCGATCAGCCCAAGAAGTCTTCTTCTCCTGCTGCTCAATTAAATGGGACTTAATGTTCCCTTTATACGCATTTACTATAGCGGCAATGCGTTCTAATTGGTCATTGTCCAGTTTAAAGTTAGGATCATTATCTAATTCATGAAACAACTTCTCAGGTGTGAAATCACCTTCGACTTGAGCCCCTTCCATCTCTTTCCCCATTTTCTTGTCCCTTCTTCCTTCTGCCAATCTTACTCCAATGTGGCAAGCAGCTTATCATCAAAGTCCTTGTCTGATTCCGGATACGTTAAATCCATGCTTTCTAACGCTGACACGGCAATTTGTAGAACTGCCCAATCCCGATACCAGCGATGGTTGGCAGGGACAATATACCAAGGTGCTGACTCCGAACTGCACCGTTTGATCACATCCTCATAAGCCGCTTGATATTCGTCCCATGATTCACGTTCAACCAGGTCGTTCTTATCGAATTTCCAACGCTTTGTTGGATCCTTGAGTCGATTTCTAAGCTTGGCTAGCTGAAAATCTTGCGAGATATGCAAGAAAATCTTTACGATTTTCACACCATTGCTCTCCAGCAGTTTCTCAAAATGTTTGATGTACTTGAACCGCTGTTTGGCTTCCGAATCATCAATTAATCGATGTATACGCGTGATCAGTACATCTTCATAGTAGGATCTTACGAAAGCTCCAATCATGCCCTTGGCAGGCGTCGCTTTATGTGCACGCCACAAAAAATCATGGGATGCCTCTTCTTCGGTTGGCGTTCGGAAACTCGTTACTTGGAACCCTTGCGGATGCAAGCACCCGAGTGCCTGCTTCACGACACCATCTTTACCACTGCAATCCATGCCTTGAATGACGAACAGAACAGACTGTTGCTTTTCTGCATAAAGCATATTTTGAAGCTCTTGCAAGCGGTCCTTCAAACGTGTCATATTGGGCTCTATTTCTTCTCTATCATGATGAGCATTCGTATCGTTGGGATCTAAGTTCGATAATTGCACTTTTTTACCGGGTTCCCATCGGAAATGGCTGTTAGGCATACTTGACCTCCTCTACCTTGTTGTCATTGGCTCATTAGCTGATTTCAACCATTTTTTCCGCCACAATGGGGTGGGCGAACTCGCCGCGCAAGATAGCTCCTTGTTCCACCACCACTTGTTTGTCCAAAATTACATGATCCAAATAAGCATTCGCTTCGATCGCGCATTGATGCATCACGATACTATTTTTGATGCTAACGCCTCGATTTACCTTCACACCTGGAAACAAAATGCTATTTTCCACATAGCCTTCAATGCTGCAACCATGAGCGATAAACGAGTTACGAATCAACGCTTGGTCATGATAGGCCGTTGCCAGTTCTTCTTCATGCCTAGTATAGACAGATTCATGGTTAATCATAAATTCATGCCATCCATGCGGTTGCAACAGGTGCATACTATGGGCATAGTAGCTATCGATCGAATCCATAATAGCCACATATCCATGATTGGCATAGCCTTGAACATGAATATCAGCTAAGTGGCTCCAAATGACTTCTTTCAGGTACCTCTCACTGCCAAGCATCATGCTTTGCTCAATCAGCTCAATAAGCAGACTCCGTTTGATAACCATCGTATCCAAATCGATATTTTGCGGCTTTAAGCTTGGTAACGCATGGAACGTTGGCGTAACACGGACGACTCTGCCCTGCTCGTTCATTTCCAGGCTATAGGCATGACCAATATGCGCATGGCGATCCATCTCGGTTAAATGCTTATAGAGAATCGTCATATCAGCGTTGTTGCCCAGATGGTAATCGATCATATTTTCAAAATTCATATGGTAAATCACACTGCTAGGAGCAAGCAGCACATACGTTTCGTTGCAATTTTTCAATACATCAATATGGCTGTATAGATGAAATAGATCTCCACGCATATCCTTAGCGAGATGGTTAGGAGAGAGCACAGTTACGCCGCCTTCCGCGGTCGTATCTAAGCCCCAATGATGCCCGTCACCCACATGTTCAAGCAGGGAGTCCGCTTTGTCATTCGCCAAAAGCATAACCTTCTGAATACCCGAATTGCTCATATTGGAGAGCGCAAAGTCGACCATCCGATAACGTCCGGCAAAAGGTACGGCACCTACACATCGATTACGTGTAAGAGTAGATAAGTCATCTTGTTCATTCATCAAATTGATCATCCCAAGAACATCCTTCATCCTATACGCCTCCTCGGATTATCCGAAATACACCTGATTGGTCAGCTTGGCCGGAATAACAGCTGGATACTGGCGTCTTACCGTTGTTCTCTCCGCAATTGTCGTGATCTCTGCCCCGTCTAGCTGACCTACAACAGCTCCATCCTTAATGATTGCGCCTTCCCCGATAATCGCATTACTAATGAGCGCGTTTTTGCCAATTTGCACACCTGGCATGATGACGCTATTGAGTACTCTGCTATTTCCTCCAACACGAACATTATCGAATACCACGGAATGACTGATATTTCCATAAATCGTCGAACCATCGCCGATTATCGCATTATTTACTCTGGCTGTTAAGGAAACGTGAGTTTGCGAGAGATTCCTTGTTTTGGTCAGTATAGGCCACATTTCCTGTTCCAATTGCAATTTAGGCGTATATCCAAGTAAATCCATATGGGATTCCCATAGGCTTTGAATCGTACCTACATCTTTCCAATATCCTTCGAATGGATATGCCGATAAGTGGGCGCCTTCAGCCAGCAGTCCGGGAATGATATTTTGTCCAAAATCATGGCTCGAAGATTGATCTTCCGCATCTTTTTCCAAAGATGACCGAAGAACATCCCAATTGAACAAATACACGCCCATAGAAGCGAGATTACTAATAGGCTTCAGCGGTTTCTCTGCAAAAGCTGTGACCCGGTGATCTTCTTCCGTGCTCATAATGCCAAATCGACTCGCTTCCTCCCACTTCACAGGGGTAACGGATATGGTAACATCCGCGCCAGAAGCCTTATGATGCTCGATCATCGCGCGGTAATCCATGCTATAGATATGGTCGCTGGAAATAATTAAGACATAGCTAGGATTCTGTTCCCGCAGGAAAGCCAAATTCTGATAGATGGCATCCGCTGTTCCCGAGTAAGCATTAGGCGCACCTACTTGTCTTTCAAATAGAGAGATCCCACCTCGCTCTTTTGTCATCCCCCACGCATCCCCATTTCCAATATGAGCATGCAGAACAGCAGGTTTGTACTGTGTCAACACGCCTACCGTGTCAATACCTGAATGGCGGCAATTGCTTAATGAAAAGTCAATAATTCTATATTTTCCACCAAAATGGACAGCTGGCTTTGCGATATTTTTCGTCAACGGACTAAGTCTACTACCCTCACCACCAGCTAATAGCATCGCTACGCATTCCTGTTTCTTCACGCTAATCTCATCCTTCCGTAGGCTTATATTTGAGGATAACCGCTGCAAGTGGCGGTATGTTAACAGAAATACTTTGCGGATAACCCTGACAAAGCCATTCCTCGGTTTCCAACATGTTGTCATTGGTTACTCCTGATCCGCCAAATTCCAACTTATCGCTATTAAAAACCTCCTGATAGTGCCCAGGCTCCATGACCCCAAGGCGATATCCCTCATGCGTTTCAGGTTTGAAATTGCTTATGATAATAAGCTGTTCATTGTTCGTCTTCGATTTTCGCAAGAGCGTCACCAGGCTATCCTCTTTCTCATCCGCAACCAGTGAGGTAAAGCCGTTCGACTCGAAATCAAGTTCCCACAATGCTTTTTCTGCTATGTAAAAATGATTCATCTGTTTCACAAATTCCGCAAAATGCTGATGCTCTTCAATGTCCAACAATCCCCATGCCAAGGAATCCTCTGCATTCCAATCGTCCATTTGACCGAATTCAGTGCCCATAAAAAGCAGTTTCTTACCCGGATGTCCCATCATATACGTATAAAGCACACGCAGATTAGCAAAACGCTGCCAATTATCTTCCCCAGACATTTTACCTAGCAAGGATTTGCTCGGATAATTCATTTCGTCATGAGAATAAGGCAAGATGTAATTCTCATCCGTTGTCCCCAGCAATGACCGCGTTAACCGATCTTCCTGTCCGCTGCGTTCGCTTTGATTTTTCTTCATAAATGCCAGCGTATCCGAGGTAAAGGCTAAATTCCATTTGTAATTAAACCCTAGTCCGCCATACTCAACCGGTGTAGTCACTCCCGGATAAGCGCTCGAGTCTTCTGCAATCATGAGCATATTAGGATACCTGGAGAATACGACTGCATTTAATTTCTGTAGAAACGCAATCCCTTCCAGATTCTCCTCTCCCCCCTGTTCGTTCTTAATGTATTCCTCTTCTGGCCGATTAAAATTCAACGTTAACAAGCTATAGACGGCATCGACTCTTAATCCATCCACATGATACATATCCATCCAGAAGAGGGCATTCGAAATTAAAAAACTAACGACTTCGGGCTTACCATAATCGAAAATATACGTTCCCCAAGTCGGATTCTCACCTTTGCGACTATCCGCATACTCATAGAGCGGGGAGCCATCAAATCGGGATAAACCATGCGCATCTTTGCAAAAATGAGCAGGGACCCAGTCCATAATTACGCCGATTCCCTTCTGATGACAACGATCCACGAAGTACATGAAATCTTTTGGTGATCCATAACGGCTTGTCACCGAATAGTAACCGGTTACCTGATAGCCCCACGAGGAGTCAAGCGGGTGCTCGGCTAACGGCATAAGCTCAATATGGGTATACCCTCGCTCATGAACGTAATCGACGAGTTCATCAGCTAATTCCACATAACTATAAAATCCACCGTCCTCCTTGCGCTTCCAACTGCCCAAATGCACTTCATAGATAAGAAGCGGCTGCTGCAAGTGTTGATTCGATGTAATATTCGCCAACCAGTCTTCATCCTGCCATTCATAGTTTTCAAGCGAAGCAATAATGGAAGCGGTTTCCGGTCGAAACTCCGTTTGAAACGCATAGGGATCCGCCTTCAGATAATGATCTCCGTCTTGCGTAACGATTTCATATTTATATAAAGTGCCTTCATCAAGCTCGGGAATGAATAGTGTCCAAATGCCTTCCTGCATCGTCATCGCATGATGGCTGCCATCCCAACCGTTAAAGCTGCCGGATACGTTCACCTGCTTGGCATTCGGCGCCCACACAGCGAAGTTGACTCCTTTGCAGCCTTCGCGTTCTTCTAAATGTGCTCCAAGAAATTGATAGCTTTGATACTGTGTGCCTTCATGCAGCAAATAGAATGCGTCCGTATTTGATTTCGAGGCGATCGTTGTCATGCTCTTTCCTCCCCTGCGTTGTTGAATTTAATGCTAATTACACACATATGGATAGATTGAAACAACAAATTGATAACTTTTTGCAGCACAAAAAAAACACGATACCAGTTTGGCTCGTGTTTTTGGAACGATCATTTTGTATAGCGCTATTGCTATTATAGCAGCGATTCCGCGCCGTCAATGAACAGTTCCGTACCGGTAATATGGTTAGAAGCGTCTGAGGCCAGGAAAGCTACCAGATTAGCGACTTGCTCAGGCTGTCCAGGCGCATGTTCTAATGGTTGGCTTCCTTGTGGGTACTTGACTGGAATTTTAATTTTCTCAAGTTCCTCCGTAGTCTGGGTATTCTCACCGATATTGGTCTTGATTGAGCCCGGACAGATGGCGTTGACGCGTATTTTGTACCGGGCCAATTCTAACGCGGCCATTTTGGCAAAGGCAACTTGCCCTGCTTTGGATGAGCTATAGGCCGACATCCCGAACCCGGAGAAGGTGCGACTTCCGTTAATTGAACTCGTGACAACGATGCTGCCGCCACTCTCTTTCATATGAGGAATTGCATATTTAATGCAGAGGAACGTCCCCTTTAGATTGACAGAAAGTGTACGATCCCAGTCCTCAGGCTTCATATCTTCAATCGGCGCCAAAACCCCGTTGATGCCAGCGTTGGCAAAGACAACATGTATCTGTCCCCATGTCTTTGCCGTTTGCTCGAACGCCTGTTGAACTCGGTTCGAGTCGGAGATGTCGACGTCGGCTGTTATCACCTGACCGCCTGCAGCTTCTATCTCTTGTTTCGTCTGCTCTAGCCGGTCGTCCTTCAAATCAGCAAGGCATACTTTCATTCCTTGCTGTGCCAGCATCACGGCTGCAGCACGCCCAATACCGGATCCTGCTCCGGTAATCAAAGCAACCTTGTCCTTTAAATCGGGTAGTACCATCAACGATTTCTGCAATGTTTGCACGGCAATGGTTTCACTCCTAACCTATATTAGTAGACTCAAATAAACCTAATCCTCCTACTTATTAAAGTTACTATACCCATTCTGCGCATCATTCAAACTCAATCGATCGTTACTACAAAAAAATAAAAGCCCCAATCGCAGGGCTTTATTTATCGATATGAGGCTCAAGATCCTTCCACATATACCCGACGACTTAGGACTGATATTCATCTTCAGTGACTTGCTCCAACCATTCGACCGTCTTGCCGTCAAGACGTTCTTGAATGGCGATATGGGTCATAGCTGTGGTGGGAGAAGCACCATGCCAATGCTTCACACCAGGTGGGAACCAGACTACATCTCCGGGGCGAATTTCCTCGATCGGACCTCCCAATCGTTGAGCCCGTCCCATCCCCGCCGTTACGATCAGCGTTTGACCCAGCGGATGCGTATGCCATGCTGTCCGCGCGCCGGGCTCGAATGTAACACTTGCACCAGCTACACGTGCGGGCTCAGCTGCTTCAAATAATGGATCGATCCGAACAGTTCCCGTAAAATAATCAGATGGTCCTTTACCCGAAGGTTGGGATCCTACTCTTTTAATTTCCATTTACTAAATCCCTCCGTTAATGTTGTGAGTTTGTTTTCGCGTTGTTGTACTTATAATGATACCAAAAGGGACGGCTGAATTGAATTCTCCTTGGCACATATTGCGCGGTTTGATGGACAGATACTCTGTAGTATTTCTATTAACTGGAAAATATACAGCTATTTATGCGAAATTCGCTCGAAATCTCGATTTAACTGTAAAATATGTAGCTAAAACCTCCTCTTTTGTTCAGATCGGTTAAAATGGTTAAAATTAACTGTAGGTTATCCATCTATTCTGAGTTAGATCAGAAATAACCAAAATTTAACTGTATAAAAACCATCTAATCATCTGGAGGACAGGAGATTTAGGAATCTACCTTGTAATTGCTCATCGAAGAGCTGCTGACGGCGACTGTGTGGCAGGACCTAGCATCCATAAGGAAAAACGAGCAAAGACAAGCCCTTCCCTTTTGAATGAAGAGCTTGTCTTTATTTATGAAATCACATCCTCCAGCCGAAGATCAGGCGACGTTCCAAGCTCTCGCTGCAGCAGTTGCTCCAATTCACGATATTGCTTCATCGCTTCGTTCTTCCGGCCTAGATCAGCATACAATCGCATCATTTTGTAATGAATGTCTTCTCTCATCGCATCGATCTTCAACATTTCACCGTAGTAATGCAGCGTTTGCTGTGGACGGTCATGTGTCCAGTGATGCTGAGCAGTCAACTCCAACAAATCAATGTATTGTTGCTCCAACGAGCGACTCATCTCGATAGCCCACTCATAGGACCTGCCTTTCAACAACGGTCCCTTATACAGAGCTTCCGCCTGTTCCAACAAAGCTGCACGCTCACTAGGTGCTCGTCTAATTTCCTTGATCAACCGCTCGAACTCATACAGATCGCACCTCAGATCATCGGTTTCTAAGCGTATTTCGTTTCCCGTCGTTGTAATCCCCCCGCCAGACCGGTCGTATCCGACCGCTTTGCGGATAGCGTACAGCGTCGAATTCAAATTCTTCAATGCATTGTCCGGGGCTAGATTCTGCCACAACGTTTCCGTTACTTCCTCCCTGGCCACTGTTCTTTTGCACGCCAGAAAAGCAAACAATTCCTCGGTTTTCGGACTTCGCAATCGAACCGCTTCTTTCTTCCCTTCAGTCATACGGCGTATAATTTTAAAACCACCGAACAGTTGCACCTCCAGATTCGGGATGGGATCGTCCTGCCGTCGAACCCTTTGAATCTTCTCCATGGTGACGGCTAGCCTCTCCGACGTAACAGGTTTTACGATATAGTCCAGCACGTTAATCGCATAAGCTCTTACCGCATACTCATCAGAACCTGTCACTAACACAATATCGATATTCCGCCGCATATCCGTTAGCAACGCTGATAATCTCATTCCGTTAATATCGGGCATGGAAATGTCGAGAAAGGCGACATCGATATCATGCTCTTTGGCATATTCATATCCATCCTGGGGATCTAAGAATGTCTCGATACTTCCGATTCCACCGATTTCCGACAAGAGACGCTTCAGTCTCCTTATCGCCATTTCCTCGTCGTCTACGATCATCAATCGCAGCATACGCTACGTCTCCCCTCTTTCTAAAATGTGTCTTGTCGACAATTCCATCTCCACACGCGTGCCTTCACCCTCTCGGCTGTCGATGCTTAATGTTGTGCCATACAGCAATCGCAAACGTTGGCTAATATTCCACAATCCGATGCCCCCGACTGCCGTGTCGGGCTTCATAACTGACACCAACTGACCTTCTTTCATCCCGCAGCCATTGTCTTCAATTCGTATCAATACATCACCTTGTGCCCGTTCGATAACGGTCAATTTCACCGTCCCCCCTTTCGAGCGGGACATAACGCCGTGTCGAATCGCATTTTCCACAATCGGCTGAATAACGAGAGGGGGAATCATTACCCCCAGATTTGCCTCCAAAACGTAATCCACCTGCAGCCTCGCACCAAATCTCGCCTGTTCAATGGCTACATAAGACTGGACGAGCTCCAACTCGTTCTCCAGCGTAGTCAAGGCTTCGAGGTGCTTGAAATCAAAGCTGCTTCTCAAATAGCTCGACAATCGAAGCGTAAGCTGCTCTGCCTGTCCGGCATCGATCACGCACAGTTCGGCGATCGCCGTAAGCGCGTTATAAAGAAAATGCGGCTTAATCTGCGAACGTAGAAAAGCGATCTCTGCATTCCTGGCTAGCTTGACCGAAGATTTCAGCTCGGTCAAATTACGTACGCGGGCCATCAGTTCCTCGGATTCGAACGGCTTCGCGACAACATCGTTCGCTCCGTTCTCCAACGCTATTCGAATATCCTCGCTGCTGTTTCGGGCCGTCAGCACGAGCACTGGCAGTTCGAACGGCGAGAATCTTTCTCGAATGCGCCCAAGAACTTCGTAGCCGGACATGTCCGACATGATGAGATCCAGCACGACAAGAGAAATATCCGGATAACTGAACAACGTTTCCAAAGCTAGTTGCCCTCGGTCAACAACGATGAAGGTGCGTTCTTCCAATTTGAACATGTTCATCATACTTTGCAGATTCGCAAAATCGTCATCCACCAGTAGAATCGGTTCCTTTTCCTTACCCGCAACATATAGCGGATACTCTTGAGAGTGCACACTGACAGTTCTGGACAATGGCAATTCGACTGATTCAGCCATCCTTCCGTCGCCGTTCAGTTTCAAATTATCATCTGCTAGAGGCAGTGTGAAGCGGAAAGCCGCCCCCCTGCCAGTCTCCGAATCAACTTCGATATGTCCGCCGTGCAGCTCCACCAGACGCTTCGTAATGCTGAGCCCAAGCCCGGTGCCGCCGTAATCGGCCGCTCCGTCTTGCTCGAAATCCAGGAAAATGCGTTCGCGCATATCTGCAGCGATCCCAAGCCCGGTATCGCTCACTCGCACTTCCATCCATTCTCCCCTAGTTTCGATGCTCACTTCGACGGTCCCTTGATTAGAAAACTTAATCGCATTACCGATTAAATTGTGCAAAATTTGAATGAGTCGATTACCGTCCGCATAAACAAGAGGCAAATGATCCGGCACGCTGTTGATCAGCTTCGTGCTTCTGCCCTCTAGCAAAAAGCTGTGAATCTGGATAACCGATTCGACATACGATTTCACATCGATTGCTCTTCTTTGTAACGCCAGATCACCGTGCTTAAGCTTTGAGTAATCGAGCAATTCGTTTACGAGCATCATCAGCCTTCTGCCGCTGTCAACCACGATGGACATGTTGCGAGCCTGTTTGTCTGTCAGTGTCCCCTCCACTCCCTTAAGCAGTGATTGGGAAATATTAACGATCGCATTCAGCGGTGTCCGCAATTCATGAGATGTATTCGACAGAAAGTCGTCTTTGATTTTATCGAGCCGCAGCAATTGGTCTTTCATCCTGTCGACCGTCTGGTAAGCTTCAAAAAATCGCAGTACGACAACAGGTACCATCACGGCATTAAAAATAATGATGCAAAACTGTGCCAGCCAGGCGGTTTTATAGATCCCAAGTGCGAAAAATATTACATCCAGCGAATACATATTAATCATCAGTACAGCCACACACAGCATCAGTAATTTAAACCGTGTTCCTCGCTCGCCTTTCATGAACAATTGGGCAGATACGAGAAAATTCCAAAATTGAACGATTTGGTACAGGAGAACAATATAGAACTGAATTGGCGTATACGCCCGGATGGATAGCATCGGAATAAGGATCATAAATCCAATCAGCACGAACGTTACCGCTAGTGTAATACGTAATGACAGCTTGCTTCTATGCAAATGATGGTAAAAAAGCGCTAATGCCAAACAACCGGAAACCGAAACGAAATCCTTGATTTTATATAGGATTTCGAAAGATAGTCGGCCTTCCAACAAAAAGAAAAGCGATCGCTCTCCCATTAGTCCGTGATACAGCCCAAACATCAGACAGATCGACGCCAACAGCAAGAGTGAATGGTCTCTGATGCGATAAGCGGAGGCAGCCGCGAAACAGATCAAATAAATCAGCGTCAGAGTACCAAGAATGCCCAATACGAAAAAATCTTTACTGAGCGCTAACTGCCGTTCAGAGATTAATTGATCGGCAGGCCCAAAGCGCAGCGAGTCGACGATACCTGAATTTACATAATCGTAGTTGGCCGCCTGCACGATAATTTCGATGCGCCCCTGTTTCGCGGAAAAAACGCCAAGCTGTGGGCGGTTACCCGAGCGATAGCCCGATTTGTCAGTGGACGTTTGCCCATCAGCCAGCAGCTTGTCTCCATTCACATAAATCTCACTGGCAAAACGAATATTCGGTTTCTTCAGCGCCAACTCTCCGGCATAGGAAAGCCCAGTCAACACCATCCTGTATGTAGCCGCTCCGTAAACCGGCAGCTTAACGCCGTTAAGCTGCTTTCCGTTCCAGGGGGATGGGATTTTCATATAAGAAACACCGCTGGCATCGGGCAATTTCGATGGCTGTCGGAAATCATCCGGCGTAAGCAACTGGTTCCAGTAGAACTCCCACTCTCCGTCCAACGGGATAACTGGATCGATTTCGGGATTCCACCGCTCAAGATCCAAGTTGCCATGCTGAACGATCCATTGGCTTTGCTGCTCGCCACCTGTGATCTTTCCAGAAAGAGGTACGAGCGAAAAACCGATCAATCCGATCACAGTGACAAGCAAGACCCTTGCAAGCCAAGATATTCTTTCGTTTCGAATCAGGTTCGCCTCCTCTTCCCTAGACAATTACTTAATGATATAAACTATTTCGTTGTCGACATCGTGAATTCCTATTCGGTATGCGGCTTAAAATGAAAATAAAACCGCTTCAAACTTAAAAGCGCGCGCCAATTGAGTATCGGCACGCGCTCACAGCATAGCTTTTTTCATCTGTCTACTTGACAAGGGTATGACCAGCTCATTGGCTGTCATGTTTAAAACTTATTAATGATTAGGTACCACATAAACACTGCCATCAGACAACACTTGTACAGTGCCCGAGGCTGATTCAATTTCCCGAAGTGCCCAATGTTCTTGCGGAACGTCCGGCCAGCTTGATGACTTTACGTCGGCTGTCGGCCGCCCGAACAATCGGTTTAATATCGTTACTGCTTCCGCACGATTCAATTGATTATTCGGCAGGAAGGTGCCGTCGGAATAGCCCTGCAAAATGCCTGCTTGCGAAGCTTGCTTAATCGCTTCAAAAGCCCAGTGCTCTTGCGTATCGCTGAAACCTACATAAGAAGTGTTTCCAGTTGCTCCAACTTGAAGCAGTCTAGCAGCAATGTTGGCAATCTCGCCGCGAGTAATCGCATCATTAGGGCGGAAGCCGGTATCATCCCCGAGCATCACTCCTGCGCGCTGCATATTGGCAATAGCTTCTGCAGCCCAATGTCCTTTGGCAACGTCCGGATAACCACTAGGTGCCGAAGCCGAAGCATTGCTCGACTTACCAGCGCCAATACGATTCAAAATTGTCGCCAATTCCGCACGCGTAATGGCTTGCGATGGGTGGAATGTGCCGTCTGGATAACCGGACAAATAAGGTTTCAGCGCTCCCGCTCCATTTTTCTGAATAATCGTAAATGTACTGAATTTACTGATCTCAATAGCAATACCGATTGGTTTGCCATCCGCATCATAACGGATTTCTCCTTGCTTAAGCACTTTTTCGCCGTCGCTATGTTCAATGTACACAGCAAGCCCATCCAGTACTTGTTTGGCCGCTGCTGCGTTTTCTGGCAAACTCAAGTTATTCAGTGGGAACACGACTTCCGTCTTGTATCCCGAATAGTTGGTTTCAATCTTAACCGGTTGACCGATTATGGTAATCGATCGACCTCCTGCATCTTTGAGCACAAGCTCAGCAGCTTTCACGCGTGTTGTTACTTCACTGCGCTCAGCCTCTGCACGGACCGGAACAATTCGGAAGTAGGCATCTTTTCCGTCTTTGCCCATTTGCTGTAGGGACTCTACGGATACGGTGATCTGCCCATCAGGCAGCACCAACTGCAGCGCCATTCCTCCATCTGCAAGCAAGCTTACCGTTTCGGCATTTAAGCTGACAATTCGCTCATCTGCAGGATCTTCTGGCAAGTCCGTTACATAGATGCGAGCAATATGATCCTTATTCTCTGCAGCCTTTTCCAAGATCTTACGTGCATCTGTAGTATTCAATTTCACCGTATCAAGCGCTTTACCTTCTGACGATTGAGTCCTCAGGATGTTGGTTTCGAATGTCCAACCTCCGGAACTTCCTGCAACCGTCGTTTGGCGAACCTTAGGGCCAGTACTTGATTCCTCTACACGTTTTACGTCGATGGAATACGTCTGTGAAGACATCAGATCGGCTGATTCCACATTGACGATTATGGTATTGCTTCCAATTCCTATAGCAAGTGTAAAGGTGCCACCGCCTTTAATTTTTACATTCCGCACTCTTACTGTCGCCTCTGGATCATCGGTAATCGCCTTGATTGCCACGTTGGAGCTTTCGGTTGGTGCAATCGTTCCGTATTTAAGCTTGTATGGCGTAAAAGCACCGTCCAAGATGGTATCTGCCTGCAAACTCGCCAATAATGGTGGCTGACCAGGCACTGTCTGCTTACGCAATACAGATACAATATAGGTGAGTGCGGTACCGTCTTGAGCTTCCACCTTAATAGTAAAGGATTGTACATCCTTCGTAAATGGAAGTGACAAGACTGTTCCGTTCGTTACCTTTTGACCATTGATGTAGATGACTGCATCCGATTTTGCAGCAACTGGTAGAAGCTTAAACTCACCAGCTGTATAAGGTACAAGAACCTCATAATTTGCTACTGTCGGGTTGAAGTCAGTTAACAACTGAGCTCCGTCAGTAGCAAGTCCCAAGCTTTGCAGTTGTGCATTACCGCTTAGTTCTCGAACTACAGTTACTTGGTAGTTGCGTGTTTCCGATCCGTCTGGTGAGGTCACAACCACAGGGACTTGATTCTCGCCAACTTGCAGCTGAATCGCCTGAGAAGCTTGCCCGCCCTGAACGGATTGACCTTTCACTTTAATACCTGAACCGGCTTTCATAGCACCAGGTGTCAAGGTTACTGTGTCCACGGTATTATCCACATAAACGGCATAGTTTTCTTCCGTCCCTGTGAAGGCTTTCGCCGGAAGTACATCTCCCGGTTGCGAAGCCGTGGCATTATTCAGCTTCAATGACGTCAATAGGGCTTCTTTGGAACCCGTTCCATCAAGAGTAAGTGTGTAGAACTTATCACCTGCGCTAGCAGAACGAACTTTGATGGATACCGATTTCCCAATAACAGGTACTGCGACATCGACATAACCGCTCTCAGGAACTGTCGTGCCGTCGATCGTCACGACCGAAGTAGCCGCCATCGGAACTGCATATACACGAACATTGTCTGAATAAGCTACTGCTTGATAAGCAGTTGTACCGAATTGATACGGAGCACTCATCTGTGCATTGCCCGTTGTCAGTGCCGCAAGATCGCTAGGGGTTGCCGGAATCGCTTCAGGTATACCTCGGATGATTTCAAATCCATACTCGGTTTTGTTGCCAACTCCATCAGTAGCCGTCATCGTCATCTTTACGCGATCCGTCGAATCTCCCCACGCCAATGGTGCGTAATAATAGAATTTCCCTTTATCATCCAATGGAACATTCGTACCATTAACAACAAGTTTAGTTCCCGCATCTGTTTGGCCGGTTATATACATTCTGCTGATATCTGTGACAATACCATTCAGTGAAATCGGGTTGCCCTGAGCATCATTGCCTCCGGAAGCGATCAACATCGGTCCTGTGCGGTCAATGAACAACTTGCGGTATGCCGTAGAGCGGTCACCGCGCACATTCACAGATTCAACCAACACGTTATATTCCCGTTCTTTCAATACGGCAACTCCAAGCAGATCTTGCAGAACAAATGTGGCAGTTCCTCCTGCTGTTACTTGCTCATGGCTGCCGAGCTGCTGTCCGTTTACGAATAAAGTCACAGTTGCGTCTTGATCAGCAGTCACCTTCAAGGAGGCTTGTTCAGCTGTTGTAAGCATTAGCTTCTCTTTATTTCCGTCATATGACGTATACGCTTGTTCAATGACTGCTTTTGCACCTGCGTCAATCACCACTGATAACGTTGGCGGTTGTGGAACTGGCAAATCTGTCAACACACTCGTAGACATTGGACTAAGCACAATACGTCCTTGCTCATGACCAATAGCTGAGACAAAGATATCATATTTTTTACCAGAAGTTAACTCGGTAATAACAGCATTCTGCTCACTTCCCACTTGAGGTAGCAGATCCATGATTGGAACTGCAGATTTACCACTCGTGCTTTCACTAGCCCAAATGCGATAAGCTGTCACATCTCCTGCAATAGAAGCCCAGCGCAAGGATATTTCTCCATTCCCAGTAGAAAGAACCTCAGGTTGCTCAGGTGTATCCAGCGAAATAGGAGCAGTCACCTCTACAGTTGCATCCGTAATAGCATGGATCGGTGCTTGATCTGCACTTTCTCCTACAACAGAAAGATAATAAGTTCCAGGCAGCAAGGAAGTCGGAAGATCAATAGCTTTACTGCCGGATGATGGCAAACTGCTTTGAATAACTTCTCCAACCCATTGATCAGCACTGTCTGTTAACATCATGGTTACTTGCGCATCAGACGATGCATTCTCCATAGACCACGTTACTTGAATACGATTTTCCACGCCAGCTACAGCATTTACTGAAGCTTTAATCTCAGGCAGAGGAATTAATTTTTGAATTTGCAGATCAACTTTTGTAGCATTTTGAATCATCCAATTGCCAGCTGGCGCATTCAACAGCGAAACATATAGTGTATCCCTGCCGTCATTCACTGGATTTGGTGTCGAGATCTTCGTCTGTTGGAGCGGATCTCCGCTTGAGTTTGTACTTGATACTCGATCTAACGCCGGTTGTAAATAGGCGTTGCCATCAGGAGCATCGAAGTTCAGTGTGTATGGCGAACCGTCAGGCGCTGTAATGACAGTATTGGCATTGCCGCCGCTAACCGTTAGCATGTAATTGCCATTCTCGGCGATTTCGAGATATTTGCTGAATCGGCCTTCCATCGCCAATGGTTTAATGGACTTTAACTTCCTAGTTGACTTGTAGGCAACAACACTTGTATGACTGCTGCTTACAACTTTCCACTGTCCCTTCAAATCAACATCATCTAGGAAAATCGTTTTCTTCTGCTGCGATTCGTCATACAGAACATTCATTCCTGGCAAATCCGCATTAGGTTGAAGCTTGTAAAGATCACCTTTTGGCGTATACAGTTTTGTCTGTTCATTTGCGCCATAAATCTCTACGATCGCTTGGCCATTATCTGTTTGAGTCATGTCAAACACGGTAGGATAAACTTGATCCTGCACCCACTGCTGAACATCCTCTATTTTCGTTTTGGACGGAACACTGTTTAATACGGCACTTGGACTTGTGCCTGCGCTGATCATCCAAGTTCCTGCCTCAACCGCATCCACCAACGTGTACACGTAACCCTTATCTTCGAAAGCATTCCAATCTGGTTCGTTCTGTGCCGTCTGTAGACTATAAGGACGTCCATCTGGCTTGTACACAATAATATCACCTTGAGCTTCACCAACTTTAAGGATGTAGCTTCCACGCTCTTTCACTGTAAGAGAAGTAACCGAGCGATCTGGTGTTTGCGACCACAGCTTCGCCAATTCATCCAACTTCAGCGACTCGCTGGCAAATAACAGTTCATTCACTTGGATATGACTATTACCGCTTGTTGTCAGACTCCATTTGCCTGCAAACAACGCTACACGCATATATGTCATTTGGCTGTCAGCATCATAGCTGATTTCTGGATACATAGTCTGCTCATAACTTTGCTTAGATGCAGTACTTTTCAGTGCAGCAGTTCGTTGATCTCCTTTTAAGGCAATAAGTGCCGTGTAGGAACGATCTACCGTAAAAGTAGCTGTCGACTTCCCGCTTGAAGCATTTGTTTCTGTTGTGATCAGAGGTGTTTGATCCACTGACGTAAGCTGTCCATTCACAATGCGCGCTTTCGCATCGATATGAACTGACTCATCCGGTTGGAAAGACAAACTAACCGGTGTTAGATCAAAGACTCGCTTCAGCGGATTGGCAGCAGCAATTCTAACATCATTCACCGTTTTGCCCGAATCTGTATTCCTTAGGAACAATTCTTCCGCAATGTCCAGCCATGGTTCTGCTGCGTCCATAAAATCAGAAACACTGTTCACGAAATCCAGACCCTTTTCCCACCAAGACTTCTTAGGCGGCTCTGCTTCCACTTCGAACAGAATGGTATTGTTATTGAACGTATACTTCAGATTAGCGCCTACCCCGTTATGTCTGAAAGTACCACTAATGCCTTTTTCATTTACACTAAGTGCAACGTTACTCACCGTCGCTCCACCAATACGCGGAATCCCTTTGGGAACATAAACCGTTCCTTTAATAGCACCGTTGAATCCCTTTTGATTAAAAGAGTACGTGCCAATTGCTCCTTTGACGACTTCAAAAAGGTTGATGTCGCCTTTCGTTGCAAAGCCCGGTGCAGAAAATCCTTTGATTCCAGCGGTTGCTGGATTCACTACTGTTTGCATGTCCATGTTTTTCACTGGCAGCCAATAGTAGTATTCAATTCCACTGCCATTAAAGCCGTAGTTCGATAGATTCATATCAATGGAATCGGTACCGATTAGATTAAACTTGTAATTGGCCTGCGGATGCTTCAGTTCAGGGACAATGAGATCATTCACAGATCCAGTGACACTGAACTTCTGAGGAATCTGCGACTTCTCTGCAAGTTTGTCCACATTACCGAATAGATAATTGACTTGTAGACCTGTCGAAGCAAGCTTCACTTTCTTGTACATCCCAAAACTTACGCCATCCAAACGTCCTTGTTTGGTTTTCATATTCAAATCGAAGCTTAAGTTCGTATCTGGCAAGCTGCCTGTTCCCTGAACACCGACATAAGGAATGCGGCTTTCCACAACGAATTTAGTATCACTAGCTTTGATTGGGCCCACCTGAAAGCTATTCTTCATCGTGTAGGTACCCGACAAATCGAAGCGGTTGTTACGGAATTGCAGGCCTTCAAACGGCACCGTTTCCTTAACTTTTTGAGTTCCTACTTGCAAACCGATTTCCAGATCACCAGTTAGACGCAGGCCGTCCTTTGTAAAAATAAACGAGCTTGCCTTGACCGGCATATCCATGTTCAAGTAGTCCGTCGCTTGCGAGCTGCTCAAATCCAAAGCGAACTTGTCTGACGTGATGGTAAAAGGCCCCTCATGAATCGTATAAGACACATTCGAACCGAGTGCTCCACCGCCGTTGACATATAAGCGGCCATCGCCGGTTATTGTCGCTGGATTTACTCTTTTGTCCACAGTAAGGCTGGTTCCCTTGAACATGACCGAGTCATTAATGATTACCGGTTCGGTAGTGTCATTAAGTGTATAGAGACCAGCCGTATCCGGATTCTCCGTGAACGGCCCTTGCAGACCAAGACTGTTTGCCTCGTTGCTAGCAGACGTGCTTGGCACATCTACTCTAGCGAAGTTTCTTGGTTTGTAGAAGTCTTGTGCTGTTATCATCAAACCTTCCGTATATACATAATCCTCATAGAAATCATGCTCCAGGTGTACATCATATTTGCCCGGTGGCAATTCATCCTTCCATGTCAATTCTAACTGACGTTCATTAATGACATTGTAAGAAAGTGTATATTTGGTGCCGTCCTTACTTTGTAAATAGTAATGAATATCGGCTAAAGGCTTACGAAGCAAATTAGGAATACCCGTACCGACTGCAACCAATCGTTTCTTGTCTTTCACATGCAGAACCGAAGCGCCTACACGGTCATAATCAACATCCGGTTGTAACATGTTCGGATCATCTTTCATGATAAATCGTCTTATATCTGTGTAGCTTGTACCAATGATATTCGTTGCATAGCCACGTGTTTCATATTCTTTATGCCACGTAAGGCCTTTTAGAACAACCGTAAATGAGCTTGTTCCTTCTTCTGTACCTGTGTACGGTACTCGAACCCAATTATTATCGCCCTTATCTGAGTACTCTCGATACTCGACCCCTCGTGCTGTAATGTCTTTTGTTCCATCATCATAGACATTTGTAATCACACTGACAATATCATCGATATGCTTGAGATCAAACTGAAGAATCGGATCCACCGTAAGCTTAACACTTGGCGCTGTCGGAGGTGTATACCCGAACAACCAAGTTTCGTTCATAATCGCTGCAGGCTCAACACCGACTTTAGAGCCGAAAACTTTATCCATGATCATAATTTCGTCGCGATTTCCACCAAACATGACAAAATTTTTACCATCGAACGCTATGTTCGCATTGGTTAATGGGAAAGGCACCTGATTGGGTTGCCCCTGGACCTCATAAACCTTTCCCTTTTCGTCCATATTACTTTTATACATAACTCCGGTGGAGAATTTTAATGGAGAAGTTTCCCACTTACTTCCATTCCATCCATAAGCCATACTCCCCCTCGTCGGAGGGTATGTGCTGGATGGCAGTTTTAATTTTTCAACCAATACCGCATTGTTATCATGTACATAGTCTCGTTCTCCACCAAAGAAGACAATTCGACGCCCATCATAGGCCATTGCCTGTCCCCATCGACCATAAGCTTCTGGACCAGCTATCGAACTCCAGTTCTTTGCTTCCCGGTTCCATTTCCATAATAACGGAGAGCTATCATCATGCGTGATCGTCTTCGTTTCTTTTGTAGCGGTACCTGTGTAGGACGCAGTGATTTGGCCTTTGTTCCCACCGTAAAGCACTGCCGTTTGGCCGTCAAAAGCCATTTGCCCGCCATACGCTG
The DNA here is from genome assembly GCF_052115445.1 of Paenibacillus sp. 2RAB27. Classification (NCBI taxonomy): domain Bacteria; kingdom Bacillati; phylum Bacillota; class Bacilli; order Caryophanales; family Paenibacillaceae; genus Paenibacillus; species Paenibacillus sp. 2RAB27. The sequence continues at coordinate 42,980 of NZ_JBFRGR010000004.1, read as the reverse complement.
CAGGTGGCTTATCATCAGGCGTAGCCTGAGTCCAGCCAGTTCCATTCCACAGCCAAGTATCGTCCTGAAGATGCTTAGAACTTCCGCTGCCTGAATATCCGCCGAACAGAACCAACTGATCGCCGTTATAGGCAAGCTGAGCCCCTCCGCGAGCTATCGGGGAGTCCGTAAGCCCTTGAACTTGCTCCCACTTGGCATCCATGCCATCCCACAGCCAAGTATCACCTAGCAACGCTCCGGACTGACCCTCGCCTCCGAATAGAAGAACTTTTCCAGTGGATGGATCATAAGCCATGGCTGCGCCTTTGCGTTTGGACGGAGAGGAAGCAAGATGCAATTCTTCCCGCCAAGTTTTCTCATAGCCGTCCCATATCCAAGTCTCATCGAAAAGGCCACTGTTACCCTGACCTCCGAACATAACCACATTCTCAGCCATCTCATCAAAGATCATGGCTGCACCCTGTCTTGCACCAGGTGAAAGATTCGTTGTTACTCTCTGCCAAGTATAATCCGTAATTTTGGTTGCAGGACCGTATGTATTCTGCAGCACTGTGTTAGTCCCGGGAGCCACATCTTTAGCTTGAGCTACACTCGAACCGCCGTATAGAAACGGTATGTACTGGAATAGCAATGCAGCAATTAATAGTTTGGCCCATCCGGCTTTCCGACGTCTATTCAACATTCATCCCTCTTTTCCTAGTTTTCATCAACAGTATCCGTAGGCATAGCAGCTTATAGACCTACCAACCCCCGGCCTCTAGTCCTAACTTCACGAAACTTTTCGACAGTAATCGGGATTATTATACAAATGTCGGATAAACAAAAAATGAACAAGATGGAATCTAAGTTTGTTCAAAGGTCTCTTGCTATTTACCTTGACTAGAATTAAAAACTAGCCCCACGATTTCTCGTAAGGCCAGCTTCACTTATCGTATATTCAGTTTTACCTAGACCTCCCCTGCTACCAAATGTCGTTCCAACTGCAGCACTTCAATGCCAGCTAGCAAAACAATGCCGATACCATGCGTATCGTTAAGCAGCCATGAGAGATCGTCCTTATAATAACCAACACTGTATGAGTAACCTGAACCGCGGCACACACCATACACATTGCCGAACTTATCGATAGAGACGCGGGCCATGCCGTTCCAGCCCTTATAGATCGCTGCGATATACTTCTCTGTATCTGTTATCCAGCCATATCTTACAGCGCGCGCATAAGCATACAAAAACATCGAGGTGCACGAGGTTTCTTCATATGAAGCCGGCTCCGTCAGCACTTGGTGCCACAGGCCGTTTTCCCCTTGCAGACGCAAGTAGCCTTCGCTCAATTCATTAAAGAACTGCAGCAGTTCGCCCCGTTGCTCATGACTTTCCGGCAGCACAGCCAGCAATTCCGATAAGGAGAAAATGACCCAGCCATTGCCGCGGCCCCAAGCAATCTTCGTCGGCTTGTCGATACCAAAGTCATAAACGTGAGACATGATTTGCAGCTCAGGGATGTATAATTTCTTCTTGAACTGGATAAATTGGTTGGCTGCATCCTCCAGATAATTAATTTCTCCAGTCCGCTGGTAGCAGCGGCACAAGTACGGCACGCTCATGTACAAGTCGTCGCACCACAACGTCGCATTCGGGAAATCAACATGCTTCGGCCTCCGGTACAGGGAACCATCAGGCAGCCGATCCTGTCTGTTGCTAATATAATCCCCGATCACATCCGCAATCCGCTCAGCGCCTTGAAGCGGCTGATCTTGCAGCGCAAGCAGCATCGTTGCACCGAACGAGCCGCAGTCATCCAGGCTGTCCAGGGTAGCTAGTGTGTTCAGCACACCCGAAGCGCCATATTGCGCTTTATCCCAATTGGCATAAGTGTACAGCCGCGTGCATGTTTCAATATGCTTATACACATACTGCAGCAAATCGACACGACCAAGCAGCTTCCCGGTTTGGAGCATCCCATACAGCGTTACGCCAAGCGGATAGTTCCACTTGCCAAACAACGCATTCTCCGTGAACGGTCGCACCCACGTGTTCGGCTGATCCAGCCGCCAGAACGTTCCGCCCTCCTGCGTCTCCACCAAGGCAAGGAGCGAATTCTCAACATCAGGGATGGTTTCATCTGCAAGGAACGGACCCAAATATAGCCAAGCATCCTTAGCACCATGTACAGGATATGGTTCCACGAGCTGAACGCCAACCGAAAGCGGATCCAGACGAAAGCCTGCGCCCCCATTCGTTCCAAAGCATTGCATGACAAGGTTATGCTCTCCGTACGCTACCTGCAGTTCAACACGGAAAGCGCCTGCTTGGTCGATTCGGGTTTGCAGTTTCCCATCCACATAAATCGCAATGCTTCCTTCCGCATGACCGCTTAATTCAACCTTCCGCAGTTCAGACGAGAATGAACGCAGCTTCGTCCAAGCCATTGCATACTTGCCGTTCAGTTCTCCGAAGATGCGTGCAACAGAGGTCTTCGCCTGCTCGTCATCGCTCCACGCCAACTTCGGATACCAAGCGACGCCGTGATCAGCCTCCGAGCTTCCCTCGCCGGGAAGCTCGCTCCAAACATGATCCTGCGGCGCAGAGTAGATCCAACCTTCGTGGCCGAATCGCTCGGGTGAAGGTGCCAGGAAATGCACCGGATTACTCTTATAGGAACCTGGCCCTAGAGAGCCTCCGCAGCCCGCTTCCGTTTTGGTAAACTGGAACACCAAGTGATTCCAGCCTTTATGCATCGGAATCGTAACGACCGTTCTTCGTTTCGGATTTAGTTCGTCTGCGATATTCGCTTTATAAATGGGCTGCCCGTTCGCATACAACATGAGCGGTCCGTAGCAATGCAAAATGAAATTGAGCGGCGTTTCCACATCACTCCAATATTGCGACCATGCATAGACGGTCTGTCCGTTCTGCAGTTCGGGGAACCGTTTTACGAAATTAAAATCATAACTGTAATCGTGGTTCTTCCTAATCCCGTTGGCACAAAAAGCCCGGTATGCCATCGGATGAGGCGGGTTGTTTCCTACATATCTGTCAGCTACTGTAGCTAAAATTTCGCTTACACGGTCTCCGCATTTCGTAAAAATGCTTTCGTTGATGTCGATGTAACGCTCCGTCATGGTCGCTTCCTCTCCCGTTTCAATAAATAAAGAGGCGGAGTCTCCCCGCCCCTTGCTAGAATTCATTCGCACAACAAGATCTTATTTTGCAGCGCCGCCGCTGCGTTTTTGATAAGCTTCCGTCATTTCTTGGCTCATTTTCGCCAAATCTGCATCTGCTTTCGCTTTGGTAACGAAATCATCCCAAGCCGTAATCGGCTCGCGGCCAAGAATAATCTTCGTTTTCAAATCTTGCACCTTTTTCTCAAATTCAGGCAACAGCTTTTGCGCCGTCGGCGAGTATAGACCGATACTGATATCGGCGACACTTGTTTTGGCACGTTCGTCTTGAATTTTCATGAACAAATCGTTGGCTTCTTTCGGGAAATATACCTTCGTGGAGCTCGCATAAGGATCCGCGACATAGACGATTTGGTTAAAGTCAGGACCGTTATCTTTCGCCAATTGCTCGGTGTTGATCACTTTTTGACCATCCTTGACCGTATGATCCACACCTTCGATACCGTACTGTTGAATCGCGAACACATCGTCGTTCATCCACGTATCTACCATTTTCAAGATGCGCTTCATTTTAGCTTCAGGTACGGATTTCGGAATAGAAACCATCCCGGAAAAACCAGGACCTTTCGGATTGTAGCCATTCATGTTGGTCAATGGATAGAAATCAGTCGGCTTCATATTCGGATCGATTTTTTTGAGCAGTTCATAGTGATCGTTCATCGTACCCGCTTTATCCATGATGATGCCTGCTTTACCGCCGTTAAACAAATCAGAGGCCTGGGAAAGCTTCAATGATGCGAAGTCTTCCGGAAGCAGCTTATCTTTGTACATTTTAGTCAAATATTCAATGGACTTGCGAGTTTCCGGCAGCAGCGCTGTATTTACAATTTTCCCGTCAACTAATTTCCACTTGTCGTTCTTCACGTTCGCGCCAGTAAAGCTGTTCTCGATTGTAGCCAGCGTGCCCATATCGGCTGGAGGTGTCATAAAGGCTGCTAGCGGAGTCGTATCATTTTTGCCGTTTTTATCAGGGTCTTTCTCCGCAAAGGCTTTCATAACGTCGTACAGTTCGTCAGTTGTTGTCGGCACTTTAAGTCCCAGATTGTCGAGCCAATCCTTGCGAATAATGAAGAAAGAATCAGCTTCAGCTGGACGCGGACGCGGAATGCCGTAATTTTTGCCATCCTGCATTTTAGTCAAATCCCAGGCTGTTTTGGAAACCTTGGAACTCAAGTTAGGGTAATCTTTGATATAGGGAGTCAAATCCCAGAAAGCACCTTGCGTTACCGCGTTGCGGAACACTGGCGTGAACGGATCGTTAATCGTAATCAAATCCGGAATATCGCCGGAAGCCAGCGTCACATTCAGCTTATCTGTATAGTTGTTGCCAGACACCCATTGAATTTTCATTTTAGAGTTCGTGGCTTTCTCAATCTCCTGCTTAATCTTGTTATCATCTGCTGCCGGAGACGGCGTAAGCAAGATCGTCATGATGCTGACGTCTAGCGGTGCTTCTTTCCCGCCTGCTGCGCTGTTTCCTGTCGTACTCTTATTTCCGCATGCTGCAACGAGACTAGAAATCGCCAACATAAGAACCATGGAACCTAGGACAACTTTTTTGCTTTTTCTTACTTTCATGAGTGATCCTCCCTTGTTATGAACTTCTGAACTTCTTCGTATCAATCGCTCCAACAGAGCACAAGGTAGACATTAGTACATTCCGCTTTGATCGACAATCGGACTTTTTTGTACGGCCATTTCAGCAGGTTTAGGACTATCTTGCAACTTGCACATCGATGCATAAAGCCAGAAAACCCTTATTCCGTGCGGTTTAGCTCGCGAAACTGACTTGGTGTAATGCCTTCGTACTTTTTAAATAGCCGGTTAAAATAACTGTGCTGATAGCCTATGGCATCGGCGACTTCATTGATTTTCATATCGGTTTCAATAAGCAGCGACTTGGCGTTGCTGATTCGAATGTTCGTCAAGAAATCGATGAAATTAATGCCTGTGATCTGCTTGAATGCCCGGCTTAATGTATATGGACTGGTGCCAAATAAATCTGCGCACGATTCCAGCGACAGCTGCGTCATGTACTGCTCGCGCAAATGAACGATGACCTGTTCAATGATTTGTTTGAAGTGATAATCCTGCCGGGAAATCATCTCCTGCACGAAAACACCGATCACTTTGTGCTGGAACCACTTGAGCATTTCTTCTGGCTCTTTAATCTGCGCCAACTGCTCGAACAAGTTCACGCTGCCGAACAACTGCACCGGATTCATCCCGGATTGCAGGGATGCGTAGCGGATGCTCCCCAGAAGCTGAAGCATGCCTTGCTGAAGCATGAATTCCGTAGAACCATTGGCAGCCAACTCCTTCATGAACTGAGCGATAAGGTCGATGGCACCTGATTCCTGGCCGTTGCGGATCGCATTAATAATTTCTTTATCCAAGGTGAAGGGATAGCCCGTTTCCTTATAAACGTTTAACTTGGAAAGCTGTTCCGTCTTAATAATCTGATTCTCATCGAGCAGATCCCGATAGACCAACGCTTGCTTCACTTCCTCGAACAAATGTGGAATTTGTTTCACGGTGTGGACCCATTTACTGATCGATATGGTAACCTGCATTTTTAGAATCCCATTAATGGCCCGAATGATCTCTTGGCACACCTGCTCCAAATCGTCCTCGAGCCATGTCGACGGATGAGATAACGGAAAGGAGAGCAGGACGCCAATTGAAAAATTATGGAAATTAATAATCTCTGCCTGCTCATATTGGCTCCTAATCAACTCATCGATAATGTTGGACGCAGCGAAAGTTACGAGGCTCTCATCCCCCTGAGAGAACCTTCCCTCTAGGTTTGCGAAACCCGTCAATTGAAACACCAACGCAACAAATTGACGATCCTCCGTTTCCCAACCATATCGCTTCATCCGTTCCTTCATGTCGTTCTCTTGCAGGGAAATCAAGTAACCCTGTGCCAGTTGCAAGAAGAAGCCTTCACGCAAAAGCGGCATTTGCTCCTCAAGCTTATGACGCATCGTTTCGCTCTCTCTGGACATATGCTGCCAATGTTTCTCAATCATGGCGAATTCGTCTTTCACCTCATCGTTCTTTTCACCAGACAACAGCGTCATCAAACGCTGCACGGGATGATAGATCCGGCGGGATACGAACCACGAAAGGAGCAATGCAAAAAGCAGACCTGAGACGCTAATCACCAAGATCCATTTGGAAATAGCAATGACCGGCGCGGTAATGGACGATAGCGGCGCAGCAGAGATATAAACCCATTTTTGACCCAACCGATTAAAATGACCGTAAGAAACCGAGTACGAAACCTTGTTGTAATCAAATAAAAATGATTCCGGTTTCGCATCTTTCACTGCCGCTTCGCCAAGCTCCGTTTGATGCTTCGCATAGGCCTCTTTGAGCGCGAGATCTAATTCCGATCCTCCGGGTCCGCTGCTTGATAAATTCCATTCGTCTTTCTCGTTGAACAGCATTGTGACCCCCTCATCATAGGGAGTCAACGTTTTCAACACCTTCAGCAGTTTATCCTGATTCAATGTGGCAACAAGAGCACCGAAGGGTTCGGTGCTGTCGCCGGGGATTTTATTTATAATGGCAAGGCCCTGCTTACCTGTTCCTTGCGGCTTCCGTAACATCCAGAACATCGACTTATCATGTTGGAGCAAGTTTTCATAATTTTCGATGTCGGACTGATTGCTGAGAAATGTGTATCGTTCCGTTGAGAACACAAGCGGACGCGGCTTGTCCAGAAACAACTCCACCTTTTGCAGAAAAGGATGTGAGCTCTCCAGCGACAAGAGGGTTCGGTACATATCCTGAACCGTATCGTAATTATAAGCAAAATTAATCGTTTTCAGCTTCTCATCGAACTTGGAATCGAACGCCCAGTGTGATACTGTCATTTCCAGAAATGCGAGCTGATCGTCAATATTGGCCGCCCGATTAGAAATTTGGTTCTGGTGGAGCCCTTGCAGTTCTTTTTCCACGTTCTTCGTTGCGATCCAATAAATGCTCAGACCGATAATCAATCCAGGAATACTTGCCATAATCAGAATCATGACAAGGCTCTTCCGGAAAAACCGCTTGTTATATTTATATTTCTGAATATAGCCGAGTGCATGTTTGAAGATTCCAGCCAAGATGTTCACCTTCCAATCACTAATATTCTACACGCTTCGACATCTTGGACTGGAATCCCTCCCCTCAGGCTGCTACCCCTTGACCGAGCCTACCATAGCCCCTTTGGCAAAATGCTTTTGCAAGAAAGGATAAACCAGCAAGATCGGAACCGTCGCGACGATCACTGCTGCCATTTTTAACGTTTCAGATGGAGGCGGAACACTAGAGACATCCATCCGGAGGTCCGCATTATTGGCATTGAGCAAAATGTTTTGCAGCATAACCTGAAGCGGCCATTTGCTTGCATCGTTAATATAAATCAGTGCATTAAAGAACTGGTTCCAGTACGCGACTGCGTAAAATAATCCGAATGCGGCCAACGAAGGAAGTGACAGCGGTAAAATGATCCGGAAAAACGTCGACAGATCGTTACACCCGTCCATCGAAGCGGACTCCTCCAGCTCAGCGGGGATGCTGTCAAAAAAGCCTTTCATCAAAATCACATTCCAGCCACTGGCAAGTGCCGGTAAAATCAACGACCATAAGCTGTCAATCAGGTGCAGCTCACGAACCAACATGTAGTTCGGGATCATACCGGGATTAAACAAAATGGTGATGAGAATCGCAAGCAGAGCGAATCGTCTTCCGCGAAGCCTTTTTCTAGACAAAGTATACGCCAATGAAGCGGTAACGACCAAACTCAATGCCGTACCGACAAGGGTTACGTAGACGCTCACACCGATCGATCTCGGGAAAGCGCCCGTCGCCATTAGAAATTTATACGATTCCAGCGACCACGTCTTTGGGAAAAGCACGAAGCTTTCTTTCAGATATTCCGTCGGGTCGGTAAAAGAAACGACAAACACATAATACAATGGAAAAAAAGTGATGATACCGACCAGCCCCAGCACAGCAATATTTGCTATGTTAAACAACCGGTTGCTCAGCCCTACTTTCATATAATTCCCTCCTAAGGACATTGCTATAGCTACGTCTTTCGATTAGAAGTGACGTTTAATATACGCCTTCTTCGCCCATCTTTTTAGAAATCCAATTCGCTATGACAACCAATACTAAGCCGACTATCGATTTAAACAAACCTGCAGCGGTACTGTAGCTAAACTCACCTTGCTGAATCCCAACCCGGTACACATACGTATCGAACACTTCAGCCACTTGCGAAACAGCGCCATTGTACATCAGGAATACCTGTTCAAAACCGACATCTAACATATGTCCAAGCCGCAATATGAGCAGCGTGATGATAACCGTGCGAATCGCCGGGAGCGTAATGTGCCACATTTGGCGAAAACGTCCCGCTCCATCAATTTTGGCTGCTTCATAAACCCCAGGATCAATGCTGGCCATCGCCGCCAGGAACAGAATCGTCCCCCAACCACATTCTTTCCAGATGGATTGAACAGTGAGCATGGCCCAAAACGTATTGGGATTCGTTAAAAAGTCCATTCTAGCAAAGCCTAACCCTTCCAGCATTTTGTTGACCAAACCTTCTCCCTTGGCAAATAACAGGAATGTTAAGCCAGAGATGATGACCCACGACAAGAAATGCGGCATATACACGATCGATTGAATCACCCGTTGATACAACACGCTCCGCAGCTCATTCAAGAGCAGCGAGAGTACGATCGGCAGCGGGAAAAAGAGGACGAGATTCATCAGATTGATCGCCATCGTATTACGGAAGAGCAGCATAAAGTCCGGATTGGTGAAAAACCGTTGGAAGTGCTCGAATCCCACCCATTCGCTGCCGGTAATGCCGGCAAACGGAGAAAAGTTCTGAAATGAAATCACCACGCCCCACATCGGGACAAATTTGAAAATTATAAAAAACAACACACCTGGCAACGCCAGTACATATAAATATTTGTCACGCCTTAAATCCCGTAAAAGACCTCCCTTGCGAACAGTTCGGGATTTCGCAGAATTGCCGGATGCTGCAGATTCTGGTTGTACCATTGCCATCCTCTCATTCCCCTTTCCAGTTATGTTATCGAATGTTATCAACTTAGACTAGTTTCATACCGTTTACAATCAGACAATATTGTTTGGGTACATGGCAATTTTGTCGCAACTGGAATGGGGATTGCGACTATTTTGCCGATTGAGACAATATTGTACAGTAGCCTAAGAATGGCGTCATGACGGGGAAAATGGCGTGCAAGGAGGGCCATACTGCTGGAGACTGCCACTCTTTAACGCTGAGCTCCCGTCCAAATGAAAAGGGGCAATCCCCCTCGTCATTGACGTGTGGGACAGCCCCTTCTTTCATTCAAGACGTTCAAAAAAGACGATTACTCCAGCGCCGCAAGCCCATGCCGGTCATAAAAGACCGGGCCGCGGGACCAGACGCAGGCCAAATGCATAAGCAGCTCACCGGTCATCCGTTCACGGATCGCCGCATACTTCTCATCGCCATATACATTGTGCCATTCATTCGGATCCGCAGCCAGATCGTAAAGCTCCCCTTGGAACTCGCCGATTCGGCCGATCGCCCCTCCAAGCGTGCCTGGCATATACATGATCAACTTGTAGTCCTGCTTTCTCCACATCAAAGCGGGAGCCGAATGATGCGGTTCCGTCCCTTTGCCATGAAACTCGCAGAAAGTCCCAAGACGCTTGGTCTCGCCTAGTAAATCGAGTCCGGGCAGCTGCGGATTACGTGGCAATCCCGCTACCTTCGACAAAGTCGGTACGAGATCCACCAACTCAGCCGGACGATCGTCCACCGTGCCGTGCGCCACTTGCGGCAAATAGCTGCCGGCCAAGATCATCGGCACACGTACGCTGCTCTCGTACAAGCAGTATTTGCTGAAGCGGTGCTGCCGTTCGCCCATCATCTCGCCATGGTCGGAGACGAAGACAATCAGGGCATTGTCCAGCCGCCCTTGCCGCTCTAACTTTTCCAATGCTTGGCCCAAATAATCGTCGAGCCAGGAACAATTCGCCCAATAGCGAAGCGTCGTCCGCTTACGTTCCTCCGGTGTCATCGCTTCCCAGACATGCCGCTTCTCCCAATAGTTGATCTGACTGCTCTCATTAACAGCGTCCGTCGCGGCTAGATGTGTATCCTGCTCGAGCTCCCAAGGGGGTTGAACGATATCCGGGATGTCGTTCAAATCGTAAAGATCCTCGAATTCCTTCGGCACATTGAAGCCGGCATGCGGCTTTAGAAAGGAAAGATATAGAAACAGCGGGCGCGACTCATCCAGCCCCTCGTCGATGAAATTCAAACATTGCTCCGCCACCCAGCCGTCACGGTGCCAAGGCGTCGGCACTTGACTCGTGCAGCCGATGTAGCCTTTCGAATTTTCCTCGCCACCGCCGTAGTCTTTCGTTTCTTCATAATAAGCAGCGAGTCCCTCCGGATCGACATCCCCCATCATGACGGCGCCGTCTTCGTAATGTCCACTATCACGGGACAGCCCGATAGCCCGCACCTCGAAGCCTCGCGTGGATGGGACCTCAGTTTTCACGCCGTGATTCCAATGCGTTTTCCCGAAGCCTGCAGTTTGATACCCCGCTTGGCGCATCAATTCCGGGAGCGGATCGCTTGGCAGCTTATCCTCATCATATAAACCGCCATGATTAGTTCGAACCCCGAGCTGCGATGGATAATAGCCAAACATCATTGAAGTACGACTCGGCACGCACATTGGTGCCTGGCATACGGCCTGACTATAAGTGATGCCCTGTGCAGTCAACTTGTCGATATTCGGTGTATGGATATGTGAGTTGTATGTACCGATACAATCCCAGCGTTGCTGATCCGTCATGAAAAAAATAATGTTAGGTTTAGACGCAGCATGTTCTGTGTTGTGTGGCATAGACGTCTCACTCCCCTTCCTGGCTCTGGTATGATCGCACGCGCTCAGCAGCGTATACCGGCTTCAGTTCGTGTTTCGCATAATCGAAATACTTCCCTTCCAGCAAACCTATTAACGTATTGGTCACTCGCACTTCAATACGATTCATACCTTCCGTCAACATGGATGTCTGGCCACGGAAGTGGTAGGGCATCCATGTGCGTGCGCCAAGGGAAACACCGTTCACCAGCACTTCAGCCACGTCGTGGAACTCCCTGTCCAGCCCTTCGAACATAAGTTCGAAACTCTCTTCCACTGGCAATCGTTCAAGCTTCAGCTCACGCTTAAAGCTCATGGTTCCGGCAAAATACGGATAACCCGCGTATGGACTCGCAGCGAGCGGCTGTACCTGAACAACCGGACGCTTCAAGATAGGACGTTGCTCCGCGTCAAAGCCAGTTTGGAAGTTCCCTATTACATACAGCGCATCGATCAGGCCGTTCCAATCCTGCTCAATCGTAACCTCTACCGCAATTTCATTGACACCAGGCTTCAAATAAGCGGTAATCTCGCTGCCCACGTTCATAAAGTCATACACATTGTGTCGCATAAAATCCGACTTATGGAGACGATGGCCGTTTATCAAAATCGATCCCTCACCAGAGATCGCGCCTTGGTCCATCACTAGGTGAACCCGATCGAGCGGCTTCTCTATAACAAAGGTTGCCGTATAGTTCGCCTGTAGTGGGTACGCTAGCTGGATGCGCATCGGCGTCCCAAACAACTGGCTCATGTTCACTGGCAGTTTTGTCGAATCAGCAAGGTCGGCACACTGATCAATGAATGTCTTCACTTGTACCTTTGGAAGTGCGTCCTGTGCACCTAATTCCGAGCTGTTTACACCTTGCACGGATAGATGGAAAGCATCCAAACGTACCGCATTATCTTCATCGGTCTGCATCGTCCATAAAGTTGAGTCGGACGTATCGATTTTGAAAGTCCATGGTTTGCTTTCTGTGACTGCAAGAGCTTTGCTGCGCGTGATGCGGAACAGTCTGGATTCGTACGCGCCGAGCGGAGCCGGCAATGTCCAGCCGTTGACGAAGAGCTCAGCCTCAACAGGTGCCTCGTCACCGCGATCTAAGGATAGCTCAGTAAACTGAGCGGCATTCACGTCATTCCCCTCCCAAAGAGCCGTGGAAATTTGTAAAGACAAATCACGTTCCGCCTCTTCCTGATTGCTGATGAAAACAAGGAAGCTGTCCGCGTCAATCCGGCGCGTCTGCATAAGAATACTGCGCCCGCCGTATGCCGGGTTCAGTTTCACAGCCAGCGGCTGTAGCTCTTCGAGGAGCGCTGTCATGCTGCCCAGCGTCGCAGCTTCGTCTGCCGACGCCGCGAACGGCAAGTGATATGCGCTTCCTGTGCCTTTGGACCACGACAAGGCCGATTCGGCGCCTTCGTTCCAGAAAAGCTCGGCGACAGGCTGTGGCAAACCGAAAGTACTCGCCGTTGAAGCTACGTCCCAGCCGTTTACTTCAATCGAGTGGTACGGCAATTGCCCCATGCTGATGACCGTTCCGCCTTGCGCAAGGAATGCATCCAGCTTCGCCCATGCGCCGCTCTCCAAATTAGTTATTGGCGGCACAATCACGATTGAATAGCTGGCATTGCCAAGCAGAATCTGACCATTCTCTACTACGGCTTCCGCTAGCAGTTCCGTATCCAGATGGTCGTAATCCCTGCCACTGTAGGTCAACTCGTTGCAAATGCGTGTCCACCACGCTTTCAAGTCGCTAAGCTTAAGCTTCTCATCGGCGTTATTGCCACCGTAATCAAAATGGTGGAAGGGATTGCCCATGTGTGCCCACAGCGAGGTTGTCGGCTGAAGCACCGCTGTTCGAATGTCTGCTTCGCCGCAGCTCATGACGTAACTGATCCGGCCGACATAATCGCCGAGTTGTCTAAAATGCGGCCAATACGGATTTTGTAAGAACTGTGACGGCGGCGCGTCATGCTTCATTAATGCATCGAGCGTATAGAAAAAGGCATGAAAGTTAAAGAAATTCGTGCCTTGCGCAGCCATACGATCGATCATCCACTTGGCATCCTGAAGCGTCATCGACCATCCCACACTATGGAAGCACTCAATCAAATTGCGCTCACGACCGAATTGACGGGCAATGGAGCTGACCATTTTGGCACTCGAGCGAAAGCTTTCCGCCTGGTTATTCAAAATCCAATCCAGCGAACGTCCGAGTTTCTCATGTGCGGTATCGCCTCCAGGCACATGGCTGTATCGCTGTGTCGTATGCCGCACAGAAGGCACCTCGGTCACGTACTGCAAGCCGTACCGTTCGCACCAGTCGTGCACCTGTTTATGGTAAGTGCTGAGCAGCAGCTCATGAATAGCTTGATAGTAATCATAACGAATACGGGCTGATTGTTCCCCTTCTTCATACAACAGCGCATGAAGGTGCTCCCGCAAATCATAGCCGTTGCGTTCCAGGAAAAATTGCGGCAGCCTCGGAGACCACGGCAACTTGCCCAACAGCCCGATCTCGTCGGTAAACATGCCTTTAATCGTACCGCCAAAGTATTCACCCAGATGCTGTGCGTACTTATCGTGGGTCAATCGAATAAATGTTGCCATCGCTTCATGATTGCATGGATCGACGAACGTACCGTAGTATTTGAAATCTTCGATTTCCTTCTCCTGCATAATCAGCACTTCCCAATCGCCTGTAGGCGCCGTCCATTCCATTTTCTGAACGGTGCGATACGTAAAGAACCGCTTTTGGTTGTAAGCCGTCAAGCCTGCTTTCTGAAAAATCGGCTCCGCCTGGAAGTTCCCGATCGACGAACGGACGTCTATCGCCATATTCCACAGCTTAGCGCCCTCCGGACTGAGCGGAATCGCTTTTGCATATAAAATACGCGCCCACGGCAGCTCCATGGACAAGTGCTCTCCACCTTGCACCCGCTCTGCTCGATGCTCGAGTGTGTAGTGTTTAGCTTCCGGGTGCGCAAGCGTCACCTCACCGCCCGCGATCCCGCTCGGATATGGGTACTCGTCATAGAGCCACACCTGCAAATTGCGGCGCTCCGCCGCTTCAACCGCTACGCGTACTTTTTGAAACCAGGCATCGGATAAGTAAGGTACCTCAAGCCCCTGTCTCGCACAGACGAAAAATCCCCCCAACCCCTTGTCCGCCATCTCATCGATCTGATAACGAATCTGTTCATCGTTCATATCTCCATTCCAAAACCAAAACGGATGAATCCGGTAAGTCGCTTCCGGCTGTGCAAAAGATTGCATCGTAAACTGGGCCATGTAAGCTCATCTCCTTGATAAGTGAATAACTACTTCCTTCTATATAAGCACTATATAGGAAGTCACTTTGCCCTAACAATCGCACTATTTTGACACTGTGCATTTCCGCCTGCAACTATCTTGTCGGGTTTGCACATCCTTGCGAAATCAAGATAAATCACGGTCGGCTGACGTCAAAATGGAGATAAAAAAACAAAACACCGCAGTGTTTTGTTTTTTATTTAAACGCATATAGACTTATAGCATCTCAGAATGAAATTACTTGTTAAAATATGATTCAAACAGGTTGTTGGCGATTTTCCCACTAGCAACTGCTTCCCATCTGTGTAACCTTCTTCTCTTCCAAATAATTCTTTGATCAACCTAAAAGCTAAGAATCCAATCATCCACGATGACCTTTTGCAAAAATCGACTTTTTGCGAGATTCCTGTGCTTTACTTTCCGTATTTTGTTCATTCCTGTAACGGTTTATCCGGTACCCAAACGATGCCACTATAAGTTGAAATATGATACCAATTGACCCCCTCTGGGGAAATCCACTTTTCAAAAGATAGGACTTCCTGATCTTTGAAGGTGCCTGCTTGATGGAGAACTTCTCCTGTTCGTGGAAAATAGTAGGTTTTAGTTTCTGAGGTTAATTTTACTTTCTCTTGTGTTATTGTAATGCCTTGTGGTCGTTCAAATGGTGCTCTATCCAGATTGACCACTTTCCAACCGAATGGGGTTTGGATACGTGCCCAACCTTCATTATTTTGTCAGCTACATATGTTCCCGGCTGTAGCCAATTTTGTAAATTAATACTTGCGTCACTGTCGATGTCGAAATAACGTGTGGCGGTTCGCAGGGTGATCTTTTCATTATCTAAGTCGGTTTGCATTATCGGACCACTCTCAGATTCAAATAGGGGAAACGATTTAACCCATTTAAAAGTTCCATCCTGTAATTGAATCTTGAACCATCCATAAATTTGAGTCTTCATGTTGAAAATGGAGCTTGCAACCGCTTGAACTATTCCAGGAGTTGCTTTCACTCCTTTTCCCTCAACTTCATAGGGATGATCATAAAGCAATTCGTTCCCAGTCATTTTAACGACTCTGTCAGTTGATCTCTCCACATGCTGAAAGTCTTCAGGGATAAATGGATCAACAATCCACTTCTGCCCCTGTTGTTTAGTAGAAATTCGATACCACATTGGAGCTTCCAACATTGCCTTTCCTGTATGAGCCCCTTTGTATAAATAATTATAAACGGCTGTTACATGCACTTTTTGTGGTGATATTATATCTTTAGGTGGTTCGGCTTTGGAATAAATACCGACATCGGGTTGGTCATATAACTTCATATCGTCAACAAGGGTAATGTCCCTATCTTTTTCCCAATAGCCGCCAGCAGTAATTTTGTTATCATCCTCGATCCATTTTTCTCCCATCCAGGTTTTTATACGTATATAATCTTTACCTAGGATGCTTGCTAAACAGTTCGGTTCATTCAGAGTACAAGCCACTTCTACCATCTGCATACCAGAAATCGAGCCTACGATAGAATTTGGATTTCTATAGTCATCTAGCAGTTTCGTCTCCGATAGAACAACCAACTGTCTATTTGACATCAAATCGATTGTCGCCGCAGCTGAGGTGCTTAAAAAACTGAACCCACCGTAAAATACTAACACCGCCAGTGCAAACTTAGCCGCCTTTTTCATGCACATACACCTTTCTCTGATAAAATTTCGAATTTATTAAATAATTTCACTTGGGTAATTATACCAATTATTTCTAATTACAAATATAATTTACAAAATCTTTACTCAGTTAATTCCGCATTTGAGGATTAATTAAATTGAAACATAGAGATTCTTTATAATTTTCGATGCAACTATTATTTTGAAGAGTCGTCTAATTTGTTGGGAAAGAAACGAAAAATGGATGCTAAATATGTAAAGGTGTGGTTCCAATCATGAAGAAGCTTCTTGTTTTCGTCATCCTTTGTTTAAGCATACTTCTTGCATCCTGCTCATCAGGCAATCAGGCAACTGTACGCGAGCCTGCAAGCACTCCCCAACCGAACGTCGCATCGGTTCAGCCTAACCAGCTGTCAAACACAGCTCCACCTGTTGCGGAGGCATTCCCTCAAACAGTAAATCTGTCCTTTCAACCTATTCAGCTGAGCCAGTTACAGGTAGGTAAGCCACAAGCAGAATGGGCAAGTGTGCGTAGCCTTTCGTTTGGCGCTTTCCAAGGAAAGCCAATCGAGTTGACCGTTTATCAACAACCGAAAGACGAAGCTTCGCTTCTACCGCAACAGTTGGACATTGAAATGAACCTGCAAGGAATAACATACCTGATTAACAACGTTTCCCACGATCTACTAGATAAAGAAGCAGTCAATAACACAGTCGTGTTCAACCAAACATATTCGTCCGGTTCAAAGGATTATTATTTCTTAGGCGGGGTTGAGTTGTCTGCGAACGGTCCGGGGCTCATGCTTTACATCGTCTACGATTTCTCGCAAAAAGCTTGGTATACTTTTGATCAATGGGGCAGCCCCTCTTTTAAGGACCTCGACGCCGATGGACAAAATGAATTCGTCTTCGAGTTTCAAGGCATGCATTTGCAGTTGCCGGACGTAATGGTCATCCATATGCATAACGGCAACCTTCAACGAAGTGCGGCCTTTGCCGATACGTTAGCAGAAGAGAGCAGCTGGTCCGCTGGTCTTTCCGATTACAAAAGCAAAATATACGTCAAAATTTCCAAAAACTTGGATCCGCCATTCTTCGAATTCTACATTAATGACGAAAGATTTGATTCCGTTCTGACGAGTTATCGATATTCACAAGAGAAACTGGAGAGAGTCCATTAAAAGAGCGAAGCGTTGTTTCTGAAGAAGCAGTAATAGACATCATTTCCAACCCGTACGTTGTAATATCTCTCTCACAAAGTCCCCCTTAGCATTCGTGTATGCCAAACGGTCATTCTGGAATCGTTGCGCGAGTTCCGATTTTAAGTCACCATATTGCTTGGCATCCTCTGGATGATTTCTCAAATAATCTCGAAAGAGGATATGACGCTTATATTCAGCGTTTTCCATAGTGCATACGTATAAGTGATGCCAAGTTACATCGACGGGAGGAATAAATGCCTCTCGTCCCGTAGTTCCTAAATCGCCTTCATGAACATAGCCAATGGTAGCTAGCCTTTGAATAGCTGTAAGAACATCCGACTGCGTAGACACCACCACGTCGATATCAATAATCGGTTTCGCTGCTAACCCCGGAACGGATGTACTGCCAACGTGTTCTATTGTGACTACAAAATCGCTTAGAACAGGAAGTACAAAGCCTCGTAACTGTTCAAACAACTGAATCCAACTAGGATCATATTCACGTACTATAAGACTGGAATTCATTCAAACTCCTCCTGACTGTACCTACTTAGATATATAAGCAACTTCAATATTTCAGACATGTAACCTTTTCGCCAATAGTTTTTCTTATTTAAACTGATTTTCGCCCATATCTTTTGTTACATCAGCATCACGGAACTTAAATCCTTAGCCTCCAACGAGGATTATTTATAGGCTGTGACTTCAAAATCCACTTTTGCATATTTAGAGAAATCACCAACTTCGCCAGCCGAAACACACTTAATTTCGCCCATGCTAATGGTTTGCTTTTGGTCAGAGCTACCAGGTTTGGACGTGCCTGATGCCGTCCCAATCAGCTTATCGTTCGCATCATAAAAATGCAATTTAAACTCAATGTCATGTTCGGTAATCGAATCTTTGTCATGATCTAAAGCTAATAATCCTCGAATACCCGTATATCCGCCATCTAAGTATAAGTCGAGCAAACCAAAGTGAATATTGGCATATTTATCATCTTTAAGTATGGGAACATTTGAAGGGAAATGATTAATTATAATGTCCTTGTATATACCTTGGTCTGTGTAATCTACAAAAGCCCCTAACTGTTCAGCTATAAATCGGACAGGAACGTAAGCGTGCCCTTGATAATTAAGTACCGCATACTCTTTGTCGTCTAAAGGGACATTTTGACCATTGATATTGAAAAATGCTGGAAACAAATATGTTTGAACTGATTCTGAAGCAAACACCGCAGTAGAGATGGATAAAAACATTCCTACAACTATTCCAAGAATAAATTTCCTCAAAAATCTCAACTCCTTAAGTTAGACCTAAACAAACTATCCCAAAATTCAAACACTCCCTTTATTTACCATTACGAATTATAGACGGTACGATGAAGTAAAAGTTGCTCTTACCATTCCAATTCTTTTACAAAACTTTTTACCACATAATTCCATTAAACAGTCCTTGGATAACAAAAGGAGACCCCACAGCTACGAGCTGTGGGTCTAGTAATATCGATACGGTTAGGTGGTTCAGGGTTGACTGCCTGACTCACCTTCTTCGAAATCTCCCCTAGTATCCTCATAGTCACTATAATTGTCACGTCTTGGAGCCCTTGTTCCATTGAAATCTCCTGGAACCAACTCATGAACAACTGAGTAGAATGCATGTTGTAGTCTCCTTGGTTTTGTTTTTGGATCCGACGCTCGCCAGCAACTGAGATCCATTAACATCATACCAAGGAGCCTTTTTATTGTTCAAACCTCGTATTTCGTTCTACGCTCATGAATTTTGAACATTAACACAATCTTTTCAATCGTTTGTTCAACAAAACAATAATGTCATTGAAGCGCACCGCGTAAGCGAAGAAGGCTACTACTGGATAAGGGTAAGTGTCACAACAGCCATAGAATTGAATGCTTTGCTCGAAGAGCTTTTAATATACGGCAATTACAAATTAAGCCTATCAATTGGCCAAATGAAATAGGGGAATTACTAAAATACTTAAATATACTTAAAAATATCTTTAATTAACTTATAATTCATGATAATATTACTTATAAGAGGTGATGATGATGTATCAAGAAGAACGGTTACTGAAAATACTCGACTATATTAATGAACACCATGCGATGAGTGTTATGGACATCTGCTCTCTTCTAGATGTATCTAGGGATACAGCCCGAAGAGATATTGTTAAATTAGTACAAGAAGGGGTCGTTATTCGTACACATGGAGGCGTCGCTTTACCTCAATTGAAGAAGGAAATTGCCTCCTATCAGGAACGTTTAATTGACGAAACAGACAGTAAAAGTAAAATTGGGAAGATAGCAGCTAAACTAGTTCAAGATCGGGAAACAGTCATTTTAGACGTATCAACTACGGTACAGTCTGTAGCAGAACAAATTTCAGCTAAAAATATTACAGTTGTCACACATTCCATAGACATTGTAGGGATTCTCTCAGGACGGGAAGATTTGCAAGTATATGTGCTAGGTGGCTATTTACATACCAAAAATCGGTTATTATATGGACCTTCCGTCATTGATAAACTAAGAGAATTAAGAGCTGATAAGGCATTTATCGGCGCTACATCTATACGAACTGATGGGCTTTACTTTCCTTACGAAGATGATGTTTCTGTAAAAAAAGAGATGGCCCGCAGATCGGATCAGGTAATCGTCGTGGCTGATTTCACGAAGTTTACAAGCAAATCGGTTTATCGTTTAGATTTTGACTTTGTGGATATTTTGATTACCGATCAAGAGGTGCCTAACGAAATAAGAGAAGTACTCCATAATAAAAATATAGCGATTATTCAATGTGAAGAGAATGACAAATACGAGGAGGATAACAAAGATGAGTCTTAAAATTTTGCACAATGTAAACGTGATCCAACCAGACGACCTTGTTCTACCTGCCACACTTTGGATAAGAAACGGAATTATTGAAAAGCTAGAAAGTGGTCTTTCTTCTCTTCCGGAGGGCGAATATGAACTTATGGATGGACAAGGACATTTATTGATACCTGGTATGATCGACGTGCATATCCATGGTGCTAACGGGTTCGATATGATGGATGGCAGTGAGGCGAGTATTCAGGAGGTTTCGCGTGCTTGTGCTGAAACGGGCTGCACCTCATTTCTAGTTACCTCCGTTAGCTCTACAATTGAAGAATTACTAGCCATGATTCGTAGTGTGAAACGTGTAATTGGGCGTGAAGTCGGGGCCAAAATTGCCGGGCTTCATCTAGAGGGTCCGTACCTGAATCCGAAGCGTAAAGGTATGCAAAATGAACGATTTTTACGACATCCGAATCTTACTGAAATGAAAGAAATTTTTAACGAAGCAGATGGACTGATTAAGATGGTTACAATAGCCCCAGAATTACCTGGCGGGATGGAGCTCATCTCTTTTCTGAAAGAAAATGGCATTATAATCGCGGTTGCGCATTCGGATGCCACATATGAGGAAGCAAAGCAAGCCTTTGAAGCCGGAGCGAGTCACGTTACGCATTGTTTCAATGGCATGCGTCCGATTCATCATCGTGATCCCGGTCTGGTTGTAGCCGCTTTTGAAGAAGAACATGTAAGCCTCCAAGCAATTGTGGATGGTATTCATTTGCATCCTGCGATCGTTAGAATGATGCATCGTCTGAAAGGACCAGATGGCATGGTACTTATCACAGATGCTTTGCAAGCCATGGGACTAGGTGATGGGAATTATGTGTTCGGTGGACATCATGTTACTGTTTCCGACGGTGTAGCTCGACTAGAGGATGGGACTTTAGCCTCCAGTACGGTTACGATGAATGAGGCACTTCGTCTAACCGTAGAAACCGGCATTTCTTTAAAAGACGCGGTTCAAATGGCTTCAACCACACCTGCACGAATATTAAGCCTTGATAACCGAGGCAGAATCTCCACGGGCTTTGACGCTGATCTTGTCTTGTTAAATGAACAATTCCAAGTGCAATGGACAATGATTAAGGGGCATATCATCTAATGTTTGAGTAAATTCTCTCTAAGCAGGAATCATCGAAATCCTCGATTACCAATACGCATACTTCACATTAATACAATTTTCCATACATTGATTATTCGTGGATAAATAAGATTCCCCTGCAATTAACATAAGGAAAGGCAATCGAGCCAAAAATGACCGACTGCCTTCTCTGGTGCTGCAAAAGATTCAACTTTAAATCTAGTCCATGCCCAATGTAATGAATATGGTTACCATGACTCATAAATTTGTTAAGCAAAGAGCTGCCTCGCGGCCAATGTCATTTAGTTAAGGCGCGGGTTCAAATATCAAGAAAAAGAGCAGGTTATCGAAAAGATAGCCCGTTCTTTTTTTTGCACGAAGAAGAGAAGTAAGACTTGACAAGTACGTATAAATGTGTGGCGAAGCCCCTTGAAAAACGAGGAGGTTACGCCAATGAATGAGTACGCAAATTCGCTAAAACAAACGCTGACATCACTTATACGAGAAATGTCAGCCACACCAGCACCATATGTCAAAAACCCTGAGAAAGATTTTACCCGAAAGAAAAAGCTTCCCTTTGAAACGGTCATGCAACTCCTAATCTCCATGGGTGGCAACAGCATATACAAGGAGATCTTGGAATCACAAGGCTATGACGTAAATACCGCAACCACTTCTGCTTTTGTCCAGCAGAGAAATAAAATCCTGCCGTCTGCTGTGGAATGCTTGTTTCACAAATTTACGCAATCGCATACGGATATCAAGAACTACCGAGGGTATCGATTAATTGCCATTGACGGTTCGGATTTGCATATCGCAACGGACCCTGCGGACAGAGATACTTACTGTCAAAGTCAACCCAACACGAAAGGCTATAACCTTCTGCATTTGAACGCAGCCTATGACCTCTGCAACAGACTGTACTTAGATGCCAATGTTCAACCGCGAAGGTTGCGTAACGAGGGAAAGGCTCTGGCTGCTATGGTCGACCGTTCCCCCATCAAGGGCAAAACCATTGTTATTGCCGATCGAGGTTATGAAAGTTACAATAATTTCGCGCATATTGAACGCAAAGGATGGAACTATGTCATAAGAGTAAAGGATTTGGATTCGAGTGGTATTCTTTCGGGCTTGTGTTTGCCCTCTGGCGGAGAGTTTGATCGAAACATTCAACTGATACTCACCAAAAAACAAACAAAAGCGATCAAGGCTCATCCCGAGATTTACAAATACGTCCCATCCTCGTCTACCTTTGATTTTTTAGATTTGCATGAGAACTTTTTTTACCCTATTTCCTTTCGGGTTGTTCGTCTCGTCCTGCCGAGTGGAGCTTATGAAACCGTTATCACGAATCTTTCTGCTGATGATTTCCCACCCGAGGAGCTCAAGTCCATTTACAACATGCGCTGGGGCATTGAAACCTCTTTCAGAGCGTTGAAATACACCGTCGGGTTGACGAGTTTTCATGCAAAGAAACAAGAGTCCATCACCCAAGAAATTTTCGCAAGATTGATCATGTACAATTTTGTTGAAATGATGACCTCTCATGTCGTCATTTCCCAAATGGATAAACGGCACCACTATCAAGTCAATTTCACGGTTGCCGTTCATGTTTGTAGACATCTCCTGCGCTCAAGGGACGATGAACCCCCGCACGATGTTGAAGCACTGATTTGCAAAAACATTTTGCCAATTCGACCCATCCGCCCAGGACAGCAGAATACGCGCAAAATCCGTTATAAATCAGCTGTTAGCTTCGTCTACAGAGTAGCATAATTCGGCTCCATGAAAATTTTTTAAGTGGATATTCCATCCGCTTTGTTTGCTGTGCGCGTTTTTTCTTGCTTGCAAAAAAAACAAACGGCACAGGGCTTATTCCATGCCGTTCCAGATTACAATTTTATTCTCATCCTAGTTTTTGAGCGTAACTTAATGACATTGGCCTCGCGGCAGCTCTTTTGATATTGAACTATTGTTTTCCGTTAGGTTAATGATTCGAGGAATTTATAAATTACAGGTTTGTCTGGGGCCGATAATTCGTTTGGAATTTCAGAAAAGCTAAAGAATCTTAATTCTTGCACTTCGACTCCGTCTTTTTTAAGGGTTCCTTCGAAGTCGGAACATAAATAAGCGGAAACAACATTATATACTTCATCACCATGAGGATATTTATAATACAGATCTTTTCCAGAGAAGACGCTAAACATTTCAAGGCACTTAGCTTCAAGCCCTGTTTCCTCAAAGAGTTCCCTCTTAGCAACCTCCTCAAGACTTTCTCCAGGTTCCATAGAACCACCAGGTAATCCCCACAAACCATTGTCGGTTCTACGTTGTAATAATAGTCGTTGATTATTACACAATAAAACGCAAGCACCTGTCATTATAAGTGGTCTTGACCCAACTAACTTCCTTAATTCCATTATGTAACCCAATACAAAAACACCCCTTTCCAATCTGGTCGCCCACTAAAACTAAACTATATATATACTAATTTCCATTTCCATCTTCTACAATTCCGCCTGCGGATACAATATGTGTCGGAAACGCCATTTCACGACCTCCTAACACGGTTAAATTTAATGGCGGCTTTTTATTTCATTTGATCAATTAACATCAAGATAAGACAAGGCCTGCCTTCAATTCGGCTGCCTTTTTTCTCAGGCTAATACTCCAGTCCAATTTCATTGTTGCGTTAAGAATATGATTTCGAATGAAGGAAAATACTAATCAAAAATTTAATTAGGGAGTTTTTATCATGGAAATACTTAAACCCATTCAGCTTGGTTCAACTAAATCGAATATCAGTGAAAAACTAACATCAGCAGAAATGGGTAAACTTTGGGCTACATATATGGGAAACAGCATGTCAAAATGTATATTAAGCTTTTATCTTCAACACGTTGAAGACGAAGAGATCAAGACTTTATTAGAGAATGCTTTAAAATTAAGCGTAGAGTTCATGAAAACAACGAAAGAAATTTTTAAGAAAGAAAACTTCCCAATTCCTAACGGTTTTTCAGAAGAAGACGTTAACCTTGGTGCTCCTCGTTTGTTTGAAGATGTATACTATGTTCATTACTTGAAATATGCATGTAAAGCAGGAATGAGTATTTATAACGTAGCCGTACCACTTGTTTATAGGAAAGATGTAAAGGAGTTTTTTATTTATTCTATGGAATCTACCATGGCTTTGATGGGACAAATCAAAGATATATTAATGAATAAAGGATTAATCATTAAACCACCTATTATTCCAGTTCCAGATAAAGTGGAATTTGTTCATCATGGTTTTTTAAATGGTTTTTGGGGACATGTACGTCCTTTACACGCATTAGAAATTGCTCATTTATATGATAATATTGAAAACAATGCAACAAGCAAAGCATTAATCATGGCATTTAGCCAAGTAGTAAAATCGGAAAAGATTCGAAAATTGTTTATAGAAGGTAAGGATCTGACTCATAAAAGCATTGAACAATATATGGAAAAACTACATAATGAAAATCTACCTTCACCATCATTTCTTGATCATTTGGTTACAACATCAACGTTTTCTCCATTTTCAGATAAGTTAATGTTATTTCATAAGATTGATATGTTTTCAATGAAAATTAGAGCGTTTGGAAATTCTGCGGCTGTAAACGGAAGACATGATATGGGAGTCCTCTATGCAAAGTCATTAATGCAAATCTCATCATTTGTTGAAGATGCAGCGAAAATTTTGATTGATAACGGATGGATGGAGCAACCACCCTTTGCTGTTAATAGAGATAAGTTAGCGTTTGAAAAATAATCGTTATTGGTAATTAGAAAAGAACCATCCGCGACTGGATGGTTCCTAGAATTTGATACTGGTCTGTTGTGCCGGGTATAGGTAATCGACACATCCTCGATGACAAAACTTAGGTTGTTACCATTTTAGAAGTATCCTAACTTTTTTAACGCGTTATACCAAGCCAATCATTCACAAAGGCTTTGTGAATGATTCTAATTTTGATGTCAAACAACTATTTCGCTAAACTTTACTTAGTAAAATATATATAGTGGAAATATAGTTGTTTGAAATTATTCCCGATTAATTCAAATATGTATTTCTCCATGAAAATTTGTCTTCCTTAATTTCAATATAAAAACTAGGAATATTACAACACCAAAAATAATTGAAAGTATCTCTTCAAGCATATACCTCACCTCAAACATATTGAACTAAAGTTCTCCGTTAGCTTAACCTCGTCTGATGGTATCTCTGAAGATTA
Organism: Paenibacillus sp. 2RAB27; assembly: GCF_052115445.1. NCBI lineage: Bacteria > Bacillati > Bacillota > Bacilli > Caryophanales > Paenibacillaceae > Paenibacillus > Paenibacillus sp. 2RAB27. The sequence continues at coordinate 17,431 of NZ_JBFRGR010000004.1, read as the reverse complement.
ACAAACACTTGTTATTCTAACTGATTTACAAAATAAGTCCCGTAAGCGCTGGTATGCTCCCATCCATATTCGTGTTTCGTGTCCGTTTCTAATTGGAATCGAACCCACGACAGACCAGTAAATGTTGGCTTGTTGTGGAAGCCTTCAAAAGAAAGCAGAACCTGTGATGGATTCTCAGGATCATTAGTTATTGAAGGACTGTAGACGGTCCAGGCAGTACCGAGCATATTAATTATCTGAAGTGTTTGGAAAACAGCTGCCTCCATAGTCATATCATCTTTTAATTTACTTACAAACGTTGCTCCTAAAAGTGATGGATCCCTCTTAGATCTTTCAAATTGTTTCGACACAATTGTGTGACCTGTTCTATTTTCAATCTGACTAATAAGGCGAACTGCTTTTTCCTCATTCTTAACGTTAAAAAATGCATTCCAGATTATCTGAAATTTCATGATTACTCCTATACTTTTCGTATATTTTCAAGCAACTATATCTACATAATAATACGCCAGTGGTTATTACTATCCTGCCCGTTCGTGGCAAAGGCAGCCGTTCGTCATGCAACGCGGCAACTCTCCCTTAAACTACCCGCTAGCGGGGTTAAGAGCAACCACGCGATAACCCCTTGCTTGTTAACTATCGTTATCGCTACGATAGCTTAAATAAAACCGTTGATAGATCAAGCTTTTTGTTAATCTAAGCTTGTCAAGAATAATTTTCAAAGGAGATTCTCATGGTTTTCTAATAAAGTGGGCTTGTCCTCTCCAACTCCACGGTTTTCTTCACTTCTAGCAAATTATAGGAGAATTCCATTCTGCTATACTAGGCTTAGCTAAGAAAACAGCGCTCAAAAACAAGGAGGAGGACAACAACTATGAAATTACATCATAAATGGAGCAAACGCTTGGCAATTATGACAATTGGAGCAACCGTTGCGATCTCAGGAGGGGTAATCAGTAGTCCAAATCCTACTCAAGCTGCTACTGCTACAATAACCGCATCGACGAAAGCTGATAGTATTATTTCTTTAGGGAAAAAATATCTAGGCACACCTTATAAATTCGGTGCTAAAGTTGGACAAACACGCAATTTCGACTGCTCGACTTTAATGAAATACATTTTCGGAAAATACGGCATTAGCCTACCGCGGACAGCTGCTCAGCAATCTAAAGTCGGTAGTTATGTTTCGAAAAAAAATTGGAAGAAAGGCGACCTGCTATTCTTCTCCGTCCCTGGCAGACCAGGCGTCGGTCATGTAGGCATTTATCTTGGAAATAACAAAATGTTAAACACTTATGGTGCTGGTGGTGTGAAAATTACTACGATTAACTCCTACTGGAATTCTCACTACATGACAGCACGACGCGTGATTAAATAGTCAAAATAATAATTTTTTATCACAGAACAGTTGACGAACTATTGATCTCTTTGAGATTAGTAGTTCGTTTATTATATGTTAATCTAATAATAATGTACCAGTGAGGACATAATAAGATCGAATTTACAAACATGAGATCGTCTACTGCCACAAATATTTTTTCATGTCTCTTTCAATTTTAAAAATGTCTAAATCGAGGCTTTATTTCTTTTACTGGACGGCAACTTTGCTAATTGAGCTCTCGTTCTTTCGTTAGTGCAATAATGTAAAAAAAACAATTTACCATCCCATTTGATCCCGTAAAGCAGTTATTTGGGCAATATAATGTCGTGCATGCCAGGAAAACCTCTGTACAGCTTCATCTAAAGTCATATCCCCGTATGCTGGACTCGTAACTAATCTTTTAAAGTCCGAAGGCTTTAATCGACTTATTTTAGTGTCACAAACCTGATGTGAAGAGCTTCCAAAAGTATTATTGCAGTTTCGATCGGTGTGTTCTTACAGTCGTCCAACTCTGCCCACAGTTCTTCCCGAAATGTCCCAGCAATAGGATGTACTTCGGTTAAACCACGTTTAAATCGAAAATATGCATTCATTTCTGCATCGGCTAAATGATGAACTACTTGTTGCGGAGTCCATCCTCCTTGACAGTAAGGCGTATTCAGTTGACCCAGACTCAAACCCTCAACCGCTTGGCGAAGCTTATCAGTCAGCCCATCAATTGATTCAATGAATTGTTTTCGTTGCTCTTCGGTAGGTTCCAGCACCATTGTGAACGATCCAATCGGATAACGCAATATATCCATCATATTTCTCTCCTACTAGTTTACCAAATTATAACATAGTAAGTTGAAGACAACTGCCCGATAGATGAGTGGATCGCACAGAAAAGAAAACAAACGATGGATCGGTTCCATCGACACGCTATCGTTCCCAAGTTAGCGTATGGATTTCAAAAACCTTAGTGCGACGTTTTTAAATTCACTCTTTTTTATTTTCATTTTTGAATCATCCTCCATAAAACATCCAGAAAGTGACACTATTAAAATTAATAGAAATGCTTGTACTAAACGTATCATTTTGTGTTCTAACACCTCTATAAATTATCTAATTGCATATACTTTTATGGTTTCTTATTAGAGATACGTGTCCATTCAGCACAATAAGCTACCCGTGGCAGTCTGTTTAGGTTTGTTTAACTATCGTTTCCCGTTAGCTTAAAAATACTCCCATAATACTACAAGAATCGTATTTACACTTCTCATAATTCTTTATTTTGTTTTTATTTATTCTGACCATAATAAATCTGTCTTTCCAGACTCTTTTTGAGCTAATATTCTACCGCTATTGGCATCTCCGATGTCTTCTATTATCAATGTGTAAGGTAGCAGTAATTTCTTCCAATCATGTTCATTGGTTAATGCCGCAGAATTACTTAAATAAGATTCAACGACTTGTTTTAGACGATAGTCTGTTATTTTTGTGTGGTCAACACCTATACCCACTTTTATTAAGTTCTTATTTTGATCACTTGCTATACCAGTGCGAATGATACCTGGTTGACTGTTTAATTCCGTAGTATTTTTTACAAATAGATGGATGATTAAAGGAAATTTATTAGTGTTATTATTGTTATGATGAGATATGGAGACAAGAACGATTGTGAAAACCACTGCTTGTATTAGGGCAATAATTAATTCCTTTTTCCAATAAGTCTTCGCCCATGGACTGAACAAACGCAGCACAAGGAAACTGCCAATAAAAAAGCTTATTATATTTAAGGTAATTCCTTGCATTGATTGCCCACCTTTACTAATGATTATTAGCATCTACTATACATACAATCAATTTTTTCCATTTATAACCTAATTATTATACGTTTCCATACACTGGAAGTTGCGCTAAACTGCCCGTTAGCACAACGAGGCTGCCGATCTATATCGGCAGCCTCGTTGTGGTTGCTTAAACCAATGGGTAATCAACTACAATAACATTTTCCAATATACCATCCAGCGATTTAACAAATTCCTGATGAACGGGATGCGGACCATATGAACGCAGCGACTCAAGGTCTTCAAACGTTACCCGCAATCCGAGAGTATAGCCCTTAATATTTTCCGTTTCTTCAGTTACGTTGATGCCTGCACTTATATCAAATATCCCGGGGATACGATCCCGAAACGTTAACAATTGATCCAGCAATTCCTGTTGCTTGATTGGCGTGACATTAGTATTGAACTTGAATACAACGAGATGTTCGTACATCGCTAAATTGCTCCTTTTTAGCTTAATGTTGTGGTGCTATAGTTTGCATTAGCGGAGTGAACGACTGCCGCCCCTCTGACCTCTTCGGTGTTTAAGATTCATGTTAAATCATATCAACTTCATTAATTTCATATCGTCAGCCATACCATAATTTTGACCCAAATTTTCGTAATAGTATGTATAGTAGCAGTACCATTCCGAAAACAATGACCGTGGAGAAGATAAAATTCATCATTGAAAAATCCATGGTTATATCATTATCAAGAAAGTCTGTTTGCATTTCGAAACGATGTGGAAATCCACCCTCATATCCTGTAATTCCTGATTTTATAAGATCCTGCTTTATAAAGGAGATAGGAAATCCAAATTGAGCATTTTTCATATCTTCGTAACTTTGTACTTTGTTGGCACACCAAAAGCAGACAATAAAACTATCCCGATACTCAATAGAATCAATACACAGGATACGAACAAGGAGATAAACAGTTTTTTAGTCATACATTCCACCTTCGCATTTACTACATTCAACTTATGAGAAGCCCACTGGCAACTCCTGGTAGTAGTTCGACATTGCACTAACGTTTCTCGCAAGCGTAGTCGCCAAAGAGTTCATCGCTTGGATAAAATTCCTAATTCTGTGTAAACTATCTTCGATAAATTATGGAGGTGTTCAAGATTGGCTGATAAAGGGAAAAATGACAATGAAAACGATTTTTATGAAGGTATGGCGGAAAAAGCTGACTTTATTCATGATCGTCTAGGTGTTGAAGGACCTATCGGGTTTAACAATACTGTCGAAGAATATATGAATGATGATGAGGAGAAGAGGTAATCTTCGCTTTATTTATCTTTCAATGCTTTGATTCAACTGAAACTTACCGTTATGCTGCCTTCCCATCCTTCGTGCCAAATGGCCGGAGACGCATAAAGTTATTCAAACTTAAAGTTTATATATCTACAGCAAAAGCCACTTCTAAATTGTAGTGGCTTTTAAGCAAACAGCTAAACGTGCTGGCTGTCGTCGTGTTGTGATTAAAACAATCGTTCCCCGTTAGTGTCGTGGAAAATGAATCTTTTCTCGGTATCTTTTGCAGGATTTACAACCCCGGAATTTTTTGCGAGCCTACTACAATAGACATAAAAATATCTACGGGATCCTCACTATCCACTGCAAACCCGAACCGTTCATACAGGCGTTTAGCCGCGCTTCCTTGAAGAACATTCAGAGTAACCCGTTTTCCTACGACATAATCTTGTTTCAGGAAATAAGTTAATACTTGGCTGCCAATTCCTTTACCTTGGAAATCAGGATGGATGTAAAAATGCTCTAATAAATACCTATCAGATATCATTTTGAAAGCAATGCACCCAATAAAGTTAGACTCTGCTTTTATGATCCATGTATGATTCGGATCAAATGAATCCCGAAAACGTTGGCGAACCCTGTCTTCATTAAATCTACCTAACCTTGTTAAATCATCATGTAGTACTATTGCCCGTAAATTTGCAATTGTCTCAACATCAGAGTATTCGGACTGGTGAAGAGTAATCCGATCCATAAAGCAAAACACCTCTTTCATTAATTCAATGAATTCTTGGGCTATATTCCCATTAGCTTAGAACCATTTCTAGACATTTTTGTTACACATGCCATATCATCAAAAAACTTTCCCTTATTTATGGTACGGTTCACCGCGCATTGAGCTATCGTATCCGTTAGCTTAATCGTTAAATGGCCACAATTCATTAACTGGAGTGTTCAAACCTTCATTTTATGTTTTTAAACGCTGCAGGTCTTGTCTAGGTGGATAACCAAACATCCGGGAATATTCCCGACTGAATTGCGAAGGACTTTCATACCCAACTCGAAATGCGACATCACCGGCATCTGCTGATTCGGTTAATAACAGGCGACGAGCTTCCTGCAGTCGCAGTTGTTTTTGAAACTGAACAGGACTCATGGCCGTTATCTCTTTGAAGTGCCTGTGAAGCGACGAGACACTCATACTCGCTTTTTCCGCTAGCTCTTCAATTCGAAACGATTTATCAAAGTTATTCGTGATATGTTCAATAACCTCATTTATTTGATGGGCAGAGCTACCCTCTATAGCAAGTTGTTCGAGCCTCCCCCCATGCTGACCTTGCAAAACCTTATACAGTATCTCTTTGGTGAACAGCGGCGCAAGTATTGGAATATCCTTTGGATTGTCAAGCAACCGAGCCAACCTTGTGACTGCATCCAATAAAGATGGCTCCATTCGGCTAACAAACATACCTCGCTTTGCATGTTCTTTCGTCCCAACCCGGATTTCAGAATCACGCAAAATCTCTAAAATTTGATTCGCCATAAATTCAAGTATAAAACCCAAATACGGAACGTCGGGAGACGCTTCGGTGATTTTAGCTATAACAGGCAAGTGAACGGAAGAAATAAGGTAATCTGCAGGATTGTACTTGAAGCAATCTTCCCCCAACCAGACCTCCTTCGCGCCTTGAACTACAATGCAAAAGGAAGGTTTGTAGACTCCATGGCGTGGTACAGATCCATTAGAGTCACGTACGAAAACTAATGATGGAATAGCAGTATTGTAAACACCTTCGTTTTTAGCGTGGCGATTGATAATTTTGGCAAGTTCATTTTGCTGCATAGTGATTATTTCAGACATTTAACCATCCTCGTTCCGTCATATTTATAGTTCGATTATAGTCGTATTCTTTTGTCACATAAATAGTTGTGAGAGAATTAGGCAAACATTTGACAAGATCATTATAACGCACCCTTTTGCATTAGGTGCATAATAAAACTGTAAAAAGCTTTCTGTTTCGCGGATACATCGAGTTGATTTACACATAATACTTAAAACAATGGAGGATTTTTATGCAAAAAGTAATTTTGAACAATGGCGTTGAGATGCCTATACTTGGCTTTGGTGTATTTCAAATTGCAGATCCAAATGAATGCGAACAAAGCGTTTATGACGCTATTGTTGCAGGCTATCGTCTTATTGATACAGCTGCTTCTTACATGAATGAAGAAGCCGTGGGCAAAGCAATCAAGCGAAGTGGTTTAGCAAGAGAGGATTTATTTATCACGACAAAGCTTTGGGTGCAGGATACGGGATATGAGCGCACTAAAGAGGCATTTGAAAAATCGCTGCAAAGATTGCAGTTAGATTACTTGGATTTGTATTTGATTCATCAGCCATATGGCGATGTGCACGGATCTTGGCGTGCTATGGAGGAGTTATATCGGGAAGGAAAGGTGCGTGCAATCGGGGTTAGTAATTTCCACGAAGACCGCCTGATCGATTTGATTATTCATAATGAAATTGTTCCTGCCGTTAATCAGGTAGAAACGCATCCTTTCAACCAGCAAATCGAAAATGCAAAATTCATGAAAGAAAACAGTGTTCAGATCGAGTCATGGGCTCCTTTTGCTGAAGGAAAAAATAACTTGTTCCAAAATGAAGTATTGGTATCCATAGCTCAAAGGTATAATAAATCTGTCGCTCAAGTGGTTTTACGTTGGCTGACACAAAGAGAAGTTGTTGTAATTCCAAAGTCTGTTCGTAAAGAAAGAATTGTTGAAAACTTCAACATCTTTGACTTTGAGTTAAGCCAGCAGGATATGGAGTCGATTGCTACGTTGGATACGAAAGAGAGCCTGTTCTTCTCCCATCGTGATCCTGCAATGGTGAAATGGATTGGTGAACGTAAACTTGATATTTAACCGGTAGAAATCATCAGCTGCAGCTACTAACTAGCTGCAGCTCCTTTGGCATTTTTAGCTACCATTTGAAGAGGTTTCGTTAGCGTAAACTGCCCTTTAGTTGAACAGGCTACCGATAGATTCGGTAGCCCATTGTCATGAAGCTATAGTTTTCCGTTCGTTTAATGGAACGGCGATTTACTTTTCTCTAAACGTCAGTGCACGAAATGCAAATTTAGGTAAGATCAACTGTCGCTTCCATCGTGAAGGTTGTTGAATCAACCTGAAAAGCCATTCTATGTTTAGCCGTTTCCAACTTTCTGGAGTCTCTTTTACTTTTCCTGCAATTACATCAAGACTACCTCCAACACCAATAGCAATCTTCGCATTTAATTTTGATTTATTATTATGAATCCATCTCTCTGCAAAAGGCGCTCCAAGTGCAACCACTAATATATCAGGCTTTAGGTTTCCAATTTCTTCAATAATCTTATCTTCTTCAGTTTGCTTAAAGAAACCATGGTGCCTACCTAATATTGAAAGGTCAGGATACTTTTTGCGAATAACCTCACAGACTTTCTCATTAGTGATAGGATCTGCACCCAAAAAATAAAATGACCATTTCTTTTGGTTACCAGAATCAAGTAACCGTAACAACGTGTCGTACCCAGTAACCCTTTCTGGAAGATTTCCGCCTCTTAAACGAGACACCATTACAATTCCAATACCGTCAGCTGTAATTAGACCTGCTTCATCAACTATTGCTCGTAACGATGTGTTTTTTTGACAAGCGATGACGATCTCTGGGTTAACCGTTATTACATGAAAGAGTTCGGATCTTTTCTCTTCAATAACATCAGTAAGAACCTCTATAGTTCGGTCTAACGTCATTTTTGGAAATTTTACTCCCATTACTGTAGCGTATTTCTCCATATTGGTTTGTCACCCTCATTAAGTTTGTTTACCACATTTTAACATGGATGTCATTACCATGGTATCCTGCCCGTTAGCTGAACGCGCCCTTTTAATCTTCTCGGGAATTGGACAATGTTTTGTCATCCGACATAATTTTATCAAGGCTCTTCAATTATTTATTGATAAATGGTTCGGTTTCGCGACCCTCTTTGTCTAAATAAAGTTTATTCTTTCCGTCATCATAGCTCCAAACAAGTTTTCCATTAATCTCAAATAGGTGGATGTTTTTGAAATTTTCGTCGGAAAGATAAGTTTTATAACCTACTTTGCTTTCAATTAGATTAATAATTTCTTGGTATCTTACTGATAGTTGTTCACGATAAATTTCTCCAGATTCGCGAAAAATCACAGCAAACTGGGTTCCATTGCTATCTTGAGCTACAGAAATAAAGGGGCTTTTAAAATACGGCATTGCAACTACTTCCGTTAATTTTAGTGACTCTAGTTTTTTTTGATATCCTTCGTGCACATACAACGTATCTCCGGCGACAACATCTCCACTATTATTACTCTGGATTTTTTGATTACTGCAACCATTCAGAGTTAAGTTGATTAAACTCAAGACCACCAGTAGCATGAGTACCCCACCTTTAAATGGTTTTTTCATCGTCATTCACTCCTTTTTTACTTAGAAGAAAAACTTCTTTTTTGTTTCAATTCAACTAATCTGCCCTTTAGTTTAATAGAAAAAGGGAGCAACTGTCGCGGCGTTCTGCTCCCTAATTTTGATAGAACTAACATTATCTAACGTTTATTAACGGTTTCCATAGAGGATTAAGTTAATTGATAAGAAATAGCTGTTAAGATACAATGGCAGACAAAAAGAAAACCACTCTACGATGGTGTCGCAAGGTGGTTGAAATCAGCCAATAAGGTCGTATAACTTGTTTAATCGATTGTGAAATTCCTCTAGCTCGCCTGATGTAAACTCATATTGAAATTCATCCTTATCTGTTAATACTAAATTCTTGCTAGAAATATGACCAGACCAAATAGTTCCTTCCATCCAATCAGTCCAATTTAAATAATTTGACTGATATCCTACAAAAGTAATAGTTATTTGTTCGTCTTCTTGTACGGCTGTGAATGGATGTGAACTATTTGATATATTAGGTACTGAAGTAATTATCTCCGTTACCTCTCTGACTAATTCAGATATAGCTAGCGTACCTTCTAATACTCCATTTTGTTTAATAAATTCGATCGAATATATCTTTTCGGGAAGGAAAAGCATATATAACTTATAATCCTTCATGCATGCAACCTCCTCAGTCTGGTCTAGTTTGGTAACCCTTTAACCCAATTTATGATTTTCCCTAAGATGCCTGCTGCTGCTGCTGTACCTTCTCCAGCGGCTGCAACTGCTCGGAAACATTCGTCATCTTCCAAATTTTCATGATAATCTCCTTCTAACTGCGATATGGGTTGGAGTATCTTCTCCCATTAGCGTATCACATAACAACATTATTGGGGACGTAATTTGAACTGACTAATTACCGTGCTAAACTGCCCGTTAGCGAAATAGGCTGCCGCGATTTATTTATGCGTCAACCTGGTTTAGATGCTTATTGAACAAACGTTCTGTGTTAGCGGAACTCATCAAGTGCTACATTACATTCTTGTTAAAAAAATATGATCAGTTACTAATCTTCGTGGCAATGATTAACCCAGTAGACCAATTTAGTTTTGTAATTATTAAATCCAATCGATTTTCCAAACTTCTTACTAATTCCTCCATTTTGGGATCATCATCATCTTCATCTACTGGAAGCAAATCGTCTATTACATATAGCCCGCCTATATTTAATAATTCTAAGGTTTCATTTAAATATGTATATTTACCTGGATATGTATCAGCGAAAATGATATCAAACCTTTGATCGTATGTTTTCGTTATATACTCACCAGCGTCGCCTAAATAGAATTGCACTCTTTCATCCACACTTAGGTATTTCTTTGCTATGTCTTGCAATTTTTCATCGAATTCGACCGTTATAAGAGAGGATTTAGAATCCATACCAGCAAGAATATAAGCTGTAGAGCTACCAACCCCTGTACCTAATTCAAGAAATCGTCCGTTTCTTTTGGATGCTGCTAAAGTCATTAATAGTGAACCAGTATGACTATCACATGAAAGATTAAATCCAATATCATTTGCCTCGATTAATATTTGGGTAACGACGCTATTTTCAAGATTGTTTTCCATGAACTTAGTTTTTATCATATACTTCCCCTTTTACTTATGGTTAGGTTGTTTACTACCATAACATATTTTTATTCAACAGAAATACCTACTCTACCATCGTAGAAGTTGCATACTAAGTGTCAGTTTTCATTAATGAAAAAGGAGTTGCTGCAAATCATCTCCCTTGTACCGTTACTTTAATAAATCAAATGAGGTGTTGCCGCTAAGCAAGCACCTCCTCTATAGTTTTCTTGTTAGCGTTCCCTCGAACTACCCAGTAATGTATGGTTGTTGTATTCCTCTTTCGGGCATTCAAAAAGCAGGTATTCACACCATCACTCCATTCATGCACCCGCTGCATTAATCGGTTTGCGAAACAAGGAACGGTAGGTCTCGCTGTTGTGCCATAAATACTCATGCTTACCCTGATCTTCCACTTCTCCATTATTAATCAGAATGATATGGTCCGATCCAATGATCGAAGAGAGCCGGTGTGCGATGATAATCATTGTCCTATCGCCGGCTAGCTGATCAATCATGGAATGAATTTCTTTCTCCGACTCATGATCCAACTGCGATGTTGCTTCGTCAAAAACAATGATCGGCGCACCACTTAGAATGACGCGAGCCATTGCAAGCCTTTGCTTCTGACCGCCGGAAAGTTTAACCCCCTTCTCGCCAATCAAGGTTGAGTACCTATCCGGTAGCTTGCTGATAAACTCATCCATATAAGCTTTCCTGCATGCTGCCATCACTTCATCGTTACTTGCCGAAGGATTAGCCAATCGAACGTTATCGAGAATGGACATATTGAATACGGCAGGATCCTGCATGACGGCGCCGATTGCACGGTGAAGCTCTACCGGTCGGATGAGCCGTGTATCCGTATCATCAACAACAATTCGTCCTGACTCTTGCTCATATAGGCCTAACAGTAGCTTAATCAGTGTACTTTTTCCAGAACCACTTCTTCCGATGATGGCCACCTTTTTACCTGCAGGAATATGGAAGGACACCTGCTTAACCGCCGTTTCGTTCGCTTCTTCGTATGTAAAGCTAACCTTCTCAAACGACACGCTTCCATTCTCCAATTTAAAGGGAAGCGTACTCGTTATTTCTTCATCCTGCCCTCTACAAACATCACTCACTCTCTCCAAAGAAGGGATATCGCTGGCGAATTGCATATCAAGATCATTGATTTTCGCCATTTCCGTGAAAAACTGCTCATAATATTTCATGAATACGAGCAGTGTCCCGATCGACATTTCACCGTAGATAATGAGCAGTCCTCCAACAAAATACAAATTCATCCGTGTAATAAAAAAATCTTTGATAGCTTGGAATGTCCGATTACCATACCAAAATAGATGCTTTCTGAAGAATGCTTCGCTTAGTTGATGCCAATATTCAGTGAATGTAAGTGAGCTTCTCTTTTCTAACCCACCTGCTTTAATCTCCTGCCATCCTCGAAGTGAATGTTGCAACCAACCTTGATATTTCCCGTCTACTTCCCGATAGTTTTCTGCTGCTATTTTGGCTCCCTTGCCTAACCAGCGCGTCATCCAAAAGGAAAGAGGTACCATCAGCATGCCGAATAAAGCAAGCTTCCAATTAAAAGTAAACATCATGAAGCCGCTTACCAGAACAAAAAGCATACTATAGCTGTATTCTAAGAGGTAAAGCTTAGCAAACCGATCCACAGCTTCAACATCACCATCAATCCGATTTTTCAAATCTCCGGCATTCATCTTTTCGTATCGGCTAAGCGGTATGCGGGAGTAATATTTCCATATGGTACTGCGCAAAGTAAACGATAATTTATTCGTCAGCGCATTCCCACTCTTGGCATAGAGAGCCATAATGAAGCTTTCAATTACATAGATACCTATATACCCAAGACAAACATAGAGTAATAATTGCGATTTCTGAGCTACCATTACATCGTCGATCAATACCTTGAAGAGAAGTGGAGAGGTTAGCCCCAACAAAATCAACCCTATTTTGAGCGTAAGTAGTAGGAGAAGGAGGGATTTATGCGGTTTCAGCTCACGTGCAAAGGCCTTTAACCACTTCCGCCGGTGGCTTACTACATACAACTTCATATCGAAGCGACCTCCCTATGCTCTGAATATTGCTCCTCGAATAGTTTCCTATATGTACTGCTGGAATTAAGTAATTCCGTATGATGTCCAAACGCGACTATCCGTCCTTCTTCGAGAACAGCCACCCGGTCTGCATCCAAAATGGTCGAAAGTCTATGGGCAATGATCATTGTCGTTACCTGCCCGCCATTTTCTCTCCAGCCCTGTCTAACAGCTGCTTCCGCCTCTCCATCCAACGCTGACGTCGCTTCGTCAAACACGAGTATGCCCGGCTTTTTTATGAACGTTCTTGCGATGGCGATTCTTTGTTTTTGCCCACCAGACATCTGAATACCTGAACCTCCAACTATCGTGTCGAAGCCACGGGGCAAACTTCTAAATAGCAGCACGGTCACAAGCCGCCCAAAGTGCAGCATCACTAACCGACTTGCTTCCCCATCGCAAGTTATCGCGGATCGTACCTTCGAAAAGCGTAGGTTCCTGCAACGAAACACCAATTTGCTGACGTAATGAATACAGGCTGCACGCATCAATCGGCGTACCATCAACAAGAATGCGACCTTCCGCTGGCTCGTAAAACCGTAACAGCAAAGAAACCAACGTGCTTTTCCCCGAGCCGCTTCTCCCAACGACAGCTATCGTTTCGCCACCTTTTATCCGAAAGCTAACGCCATCCAAAACAGGTGTATCCGAATGATATTGAAAAGTTACCTGTTGAAACTCGATAGCACCCTCCGTTATAAACAGTGGTTTGCCGCTGCTTCTACGTATGTCTTCTTCCTCTTCGGCCAATAAGTGGAACATCCGCTCAAGTGAGATTTTATTTTGTTGCAGCCGTCCATTAGCACCACTCATGTTTTTCAACAGTCCGTTGGCCCGAGAGAAATACTCGATCATAGCGATAAACCCGCCAACTGTAAGTTGTCCATGAACAATGAGCAGGCTAGCAGCCGTATACAGTGCCAAATCGGAGCACAATGTAATCAAACTAACAGCTCGCTCGGATACATATTGAACGCGACTAATGCTGTTATTGGATCGGATGAATTCAATTACTAGATGAACAAACTGCCTAGACGTATAATTTTGAGCAGCTAAAAGTCGAATGTCTCGCATGCCGGATAGCATCTCTACACACCAACTCATAAGCTTACCGTAATTAGAACGCTGGGTGTTCATCCCCATTTTCATTTTCTTACTGAAGAGTAACGTGGTGACTACAACGACAGGTATCACGATCACCATCATCAGTCCGATATAGATGTTGATATAGAATACGAAAATAATTGCAGTCAATAGACGGAGTACATTAGCCGACAGGTAAAAGATATTCCAATGAATCAATTCCATGACTTGACTAGCATCTCGATTAATAATCGTCATCAAATCTCCCGTCTGGCTTCCATGGTAGAAGGGAGCTTTCAGGGATAACATTTTGTCATATAGCTTTTTTCGGATATCAAAAGAGAACCGGGTAACCAAGTACGACCAGACACTGTTCAAGGTTAGATGAAGACCTTGTTCGCCAAGATAAATCATCCCGTAACCGATAACGATAACCTTTAGAAAAGCCAAATTGCGGTGATAGAACACTTCATCGACTAGCAAACCGAATATATATGGATAAAGCATACCGATTACAGAAGTTACCAGTACACAGATAAACAAATTCAGAAAGCTCCATTTATATGTCCGAATAATCGGCCACAATGCCTTTAGATATATCCAAACATGCGGTTGCTTCATTGTCTGACCTCTCCCGAATAAAACAATCGATCTTTAACCTTTTGTTTCCCAACTGGCAGTTCTACATGTACATTTCTTTCATTAGAAGCTAGCTCCAGTTGATCTTTCAACCACTCTTCATGACTCACGACAATCCTAACCGTACGGCTACTGTCCGCCTCGGTTTTAATACTTGTTATTATACCTTCATAGCGATCCCCGCTTTCTTGTACAAACCAGGTTACTCGATCGCCGATGTTTACTTCTGTCTGTTTGTCAGGGATGGGTACAACTATATCAACTTGACTTTCTACAATCGAGATCATTCCCTTTGCCGAAATATATTGACTGACAGAAACGCTATTCACAAGATAAATAAGACCACAGACGAGAAAACCAATAATAAGAATTGCAGCTATTGGCGATTTAATAAAAACAGTAAAATACAGATGCCAAAACCTCCTTGTCATCCTCTCTCCTTCACATCCCTTTACAAAATAATATAAAAATGTACCTTTTTTTCTAATATCTACAATAAATAAAAAGCTGCCTGTTGGTTGAATTAATATTGATAAATGATCCTCAATAGCAGAAAAACGGAGTATTAATAAGCAGTTCAATGTTTCAGCAACCACATTTATGGTACGTGCAGCTTGTATCCATTATGCTTTTCTGCCTGATACTTCAATGACAACGGCAGCCGATTCGTGTGCCAGCTACCGTCATGTAGTGATTGAGCTATAATTCCTCGCGGAAGTCCCCAATAACCATTGTCTGAACGACGATATAATAATATATGATGTTTTTCATTAAAGACAAAAGCCCCTGCTATCACCATAATTATTTTCGTTTGACCAACTAGTCGCCGTAAATCTTGAATGTAATCTGCCATTGTTACCCCTCAATTCATAGACTAAGTGACCTAATTATATGCTTCTTATTTTTGGTTATAAATGGAATTTTATGACTTAAATATGGAGTTTTGTAATTCAGCAAATCTGCCAGTAACTTCAGCAAAAATAGGGATCGTCTGACTACGCGGCAGCAGACGATCCCTCTATTTAAGTAACGTTCCTCTATAGCTTAATCCGTTATTTACTACTTCGTACTACTTCTCCAAATAATTTTGGTTTATTAATTTCAAACTGTTGAATTAAAACTTCGCCAAAGATGCTAATTGTTTGTTCCCATGGATGCCCTAAATATCCCCATTTGAAATCTTTATTAATAAATAGATAATAATCACCATCTGGGTAAAAGGAAATAGTACTCGGTGGACCCAAATGGGGATTATATTGAAACGATTCGTGTTGCCAGTCTAAGGCATAAAGATATTCATCAGGTTCAGTTACTAATTTAAGGCATGCAACGCAATTTCTCTCTAAATCGTCTATGTCGTCATCCGTATAACTAGTCAATTTATAAGTAATATATGGCGATGGTAAACTAAAGGAAGGCCAATCGCTACTATGAACACTTGGTTTAAAATTGAAATGTTTATAAAATTTATCCCATACTAGCCGATAAAGTTCATTTGATAAAGGAACCCAATTGTCCATTAGTACACCTCGGATATACTCGTCATTTAAATCCCAGATCAATACTAACATAATTTGTGCAACTTTAATGGGTCTATTTTCCACTCTTCTGCCCGTTTTTTAAGAAAAGGCAGCCGATCCAATTGTATCAGCCGCCTACTCTTCTTGTTATTGAACTCTCATTATCCGTTAGTGCAATATAGTACAACATGAGCATGATGAGAAACACATGCGTAGCGTTTGGGGTAACAAGTTATTTTTTCTTAACCGGAATCCAAATCTCCCCAGACACATACCCTGCCGTTCCATAATACATTTCAAAGGTAGGGCCTTCAACCTGTTCGTATTCCGATGTCGGAAACCATTCGGAATAAATCCTTCCCCATAACTTAATTAAATCACATTGCGGTTCTGGGAAAATCGCCCACGTTAGTGCCGGGACAGAAAGTTTTGTAAATCTCTCCGGAATTTCAAGTCCTCTTGGTAAGAAATAGCTCACCATGTATTTAAAAGATGTTCCAGTATGATCATATAAGGCAGCGTGCAAGATGGTGTTACTAAAACGTCCCAATAATCCATTCATCCCTTCAACACTTCCATCTACATCACATTGTTGACGGAACTGAGCAACTTCAGCATATACTTTTTGGGGATCAGAATTGACCATACCATATGCTCCAAACATCTCAAAAGGACCTTTTTGTTCGATGCGGTAATTCATTTCGACATCTCCTTTTATTGAAATATGGAAGGACATTCGAGGATAGGCTTTTAGAGTAACACCTTTATCGCGCGCAGATATTGGCATTATCCCATGAAGATTCTTGAACGCCCGTGCAAACGCTTCTGGCGAATCATATCCATATTTCAAAGCTACATTAATAACCTTTGCATCTGTTGTCTGTAGTTCAAATGCTGCCAATGTCAACCGCCTACGTCGAATGTACTCAGATAACGATACCCCAGTAATAAAAGGAAACATTCGTTGAAAATGATAAGTAGAGCAACAGGCTCTCTGCGCTATTTCATCATATGAGATATTGTCCGCTAGGTTTGTTTCAATATATTCCATGGCGCTTTTCATCCTATCCAACCAATCCATCGTTTTCCCTCCCTTCAAGATAAATTTTATCTCAGTTCAAAAGTGAATACCGTGCATTTTCTGCACCAAAATATCAGGATATCGATGATAACTATAATTCTCCTCTTATTCCGAATAACACTTTAGCAATACTGTCCCCTCAGCGTGGAAACGGCAGCCGAAAGTACTGGCTGCCGTTGTGTTGTGCTTGAACTATAGGTTGCAATAGGTAAGCCTTTGATGTGATCTCCAGCTTTTCCCCTGCGCCACACCGGACGTGCCAGTTTCCCGGCATCCGGCGTTCCCTCTAACTGACTTTACTAGATCATAAGATTGGAATAGGTAAGACTTTGAAATAATCTCCGTCTTTTCCCCTCCGCCACACCGTGCGTGCGACTTTAACCGCACACGGCGTTCTATCTTCTACAGAGTCGTGTTAATAGCTTCCAAGTTACTCATTTTGCGATATTGGT